>JAFYHV010000062.1 GCA_017538995.1 Lachnospiraceae bacterium
CTTCCCGAACTTATCGAAAGATTAAATAAGGATTCAAACCTTACCAAAGAAGATTTAACCGAAAAGCTTTACATCGATGCAGACATGCCTTTCGGATATGTAACGGAAAACCTGATAGCTGATTTGTTTAAATTAGAGCCTTTCGGAATGAATAATCCTGCACCGGTTTTTGCCTTAAAAGATTTACAGCTTATAAAAGGCAGAAGAATCGGAGAGAATCATATTTTCCTTACGGTAAAAGATTCAAAAGGAAATATAAAAGAACTGAAACTCTGGCGAAAAGCCGATGAGTTCGAAGAATTTCTTTTAGAAGAAAAGGGAGAAGGAATAATCGAGAAACTGTACGATTATCAGGGTGTGAGTCTTTTAGGAGAGAACATATTCCTTACGGTTTCGTATTATCCCGGCATCAATGTCTACAAAGACAGAAGAAGTATTGAGTTTACTGTCAGAGACTATAAGTTTTCATAGATTCGGAGTGTGAAATGATACTTTGCGTATCTCTTAATCCCGCAGTGGATAAGATGCTCAAAATAAATTCAATAAATATCGGCAAAGTTAACCGCGCAAGCCTTGAGAGCGTTCACGCAGGCGGAAAAGCCGTAAACGTTGCATTTGATTTACGTCTCCAGGGCGAGGATGCATTTGTAACAGGCTTTGCGGGCGGTAAATGCGGCAGAATAATCATCGAGGAACTCAATCAGAGAAAAATGCCGAACCGCTTTATAATGCTTTCTTCCGAAACCAGAACCAATATGAATTACATCGATTCATACGGAAATGTAACGGAGATACTTGAAGGCGGGCACCTTGTGGATGCAAGAAGCGAGGAAGAGTTCTTACACCTTTATATGAACCTCGTAAAAAAAGCCGATATGGTTGTTTTATCCGGAAGCCTTCCGATAGGCTTAGGCGAAGGCTTTTATGCGACTCTTACAGACATAGCAAACAGAGAAGGAGTGCCTGCATGTCTTGATACTTCGGGACCTGCACTCGTAAATGCAATATCGCATTCACCTTTTCTTATTAAGCCGAATTTAAGCGAACTTGAAAACCTGACCAATCACAAATACGATGTGTCGACACTTGACGAAGGCTTTAACGCATTTTTTGAAAGTCCTTCTTTTAAAAACGTAATGCTTCCCGATTTAAAAGATCTGCAGAAGATGGGCGTTGCGATTATCTGTGTCACATTCGGAAAGCGCGGACTTTTACTTTTTGCAAAGAATGAAATTATAGTCTGCGATGCACCTGATGTAGAGGTTGTAAATACCGTAGGAAGCGGTGACTGCGTGCTGGCGGCACTTATTCATTCGCTTATGAAAAACTGTCCGATCCTTGAATGTGCGGTATATGCATCCGCAGTATCAAGCGCACACGTAAACACTTTAAATGTCGGAGACGTAGATCCCGAACTGGCAGCGAAGCTTACCAAGAAAGTTAAATTTGCATCTTATAAACCGGAATGATTGTTTGGAGGTACATTTGTACGCTGAAGTAATAGTGGATATTTCCCACGAAAAACTCGACAGACCATTTACATACAGAATTCCCGAATCACTCGCTTACTTAATCGAGGAAGGGTCACTTGTAGATATTCCTTTCGGCCGCGGAAACAAAATTATCAGCGGTTACGTTATACGAATCAAGGATAAAAGCGATTACGATTCGGATAAAATAAAAGATATTATCGGAATAGCAAAAGGCAGCGTAAAAGCCGATTCGATACTTATAAAACTTGCATCTTTTATAAGAAAGACATACGGCTCGACTCAGATAAATGCTCTTAAAACCGTTATGCCTGTTAAGAAAACGGTTAAAAGAGAAGTTCGAAGAAGAGTTATCGCGCTGATGGATAAAGACAGACTTGAATTCCTTGCAAATGAAGCAGGAAGGAAGCACAGAAATGCGCAGGAGCGTCTTTTACGGGAACTCATAAAATATCCCGATATGTCTTATTCGTTCATCACGGGCAAAATGAACGTTTCCGCTCAGACAATTAATGCGCTTGTAAAAACAGGCAGCATTAAAATTGAAGAGGAAACCGTATACAGAAACCCCGTAAAAATCGACAATCCTCAGGATGTTACCGTGAGTCTGTCGGATGAACAGCAGATAATTGTAGACGATGTAAATAAGGATTTAAAAAACGGAGAGAGAAACACATACCTTATTCACGGTATCACGGGCTCCGGAAAAACCGAAGTTTACATGCGCCTTATTGAAGACAGAATAAACGAGGGCAAACAGGCAATACTGCTTATTCCCGAAATAGCCCTGACCTATCAGAATCTAATGAGATTTTATGCAAGATTCGGAGACAGGGTAAGCGTTATTCATTCTAAGATGACCGCAGGTGAGAGGTACGACCAGTATCTTAAGGTAAAAGAGGGCAAGGTCGATATTATGATCGGACCTCGTTCCGCACTCTTTACTCCTTTTGAAAATCTTGGAATCGTGGTAATTGACGAAGAGCATGAAAGCTCATACAAGGCTGATAACATGCCTAAGTACCACGCAAGGGAAGTTGCTGCGAAGCTTTGCGAACTCACAAATTCCGTGCTTGTATTAGGTTCCGCGACACCTTCGCTTGAAAGCTATTACAATGCCAAGAACGGTGAATACAAATTATACAGATTAAATAACCGTCTGACAGGTAATACTCTTCCTAACGTATACGTGGAAGATATGAGAGCCGAACTTAAGGACGGCAATAAATCAGTATTTTCAAGAAGGCTTAAAAAGCTGATTGAAGAAAGACTGAATAAGCACGAGCAGATAATGCTTTTCCTAAACAGAAGAGGTATCTCGGGATTTGTATCTTGCAGGGAATGCGGTGAAGTGGTCAAATGTCCGCACTGCGACGTATCACTTTCATATCACAGGGACGGTACGCTTAAATGCCATTACTGCGGATATGAAATGCCTTTCTCTAATATCTGTTCAAAATGCGGCAGCGATAAGGTCAGAGGCTTTAAGGCCGGTACTCAGATGATAGAGGATTTTGTAAGAAAAGAATTTCCTCATGCACTGACCTTAAGAATGGATGCCGATTCGACCAAAAAAGAAGAGGACTACGAATCGATTTTATCGAGGTTTTCCAACAGGGAAGCAGATATCCTTATAGGTACGCAGATGATCGTAAAAGGTCATGATTTTAAGGGCGTAACCCTTGTGGGAATTCTGGCTGCAGATATGGCTTTAAATGCAGAAGACTACAGAGCAGGCGAGCGTGCTTTCCAGCAGCTTGTACAGGCAGGCGGCAGAGCAGGCAGAGGCGAGAATGCAGGCGAAGTGGTAATACAGACTTATCAGCCTGACCATTATGCGGTAATACACGCAAAGAACCAGGATTACGATGCCTTTTACGAGGAAGAAATAAGCTATCGAAGAGAGCTTATGTATCCGCCCGTCGGTAATCTTTTAGGAATTCAGATTACGGGCGATGAAGAAAAGAGAGTCGTTAAGCTATCAAAGGTTATCGCCGATATGATTGACAGGCTTCCTTTCAGGGAAGATATCGGCAAAATCGGACCTGCGAATGCAACGCTTTCAAAAAAATGTGATATATACAGAAGAGTTATATATATTAAAAGTTTAAGTTACGAAAATCTTATTGCGGTTAAGGATTATATCGAAACCGAGACCGAGAAATTTAATCTGACAAGAGAATCTGTAATGTTTGATTTTAACCCTATGAACGGGTTTTAATTAGGAGGAAAAAATGGCACTTAGAATGATTCGCGAAATGGGAGAGGACTGTTTAAGATGTGTGTGCAAGGAAGTGACGGAAATTACTCCGAGAATCCTTGAACTCATTGAGGATCTTAAAGATACCATGTATGAAGCCGACGGCGTTGGTCTTGCCGCACCTCAGGTGGGTGTGAGAAAAAGAATCGCCGTTATCGATGTAGGCGAAGGTCCCGTTGTTTTAATCAATCCCGAAGTGGTTTATACAGAAGGCGAGCAGACAGGCAACGAAGGCTGTCTTTCGGTTCCCGGAAAATGCGGTGTTGTTACAAGACCGATGAAGGTAAGAGTAAAAACCAGAAACCTTGATTTCGAATGGGAAGAAATTGAAGGAGAAGAACTTTTCGCAAGAGCCATGCTTCATGAAATGGATCACCTTGACGGTATTTTATATGTGGATAAGGTTGAGGGTGAACTTCAGGATGTAGAACCTGTGGAGGAATAATATGAAAATAGTATTCATGGGAACGCCGGACTTTGCTGTTCTGGCACTCAGAAAACTTCATGAAGCCGGACACGAGATTTTACTCGTTGTAACCCAGCCCGACAAGCCCAAGGGAAGAAGCAAACTCTATCTTCCTTCGCCCGTAAAAGAAGAGGCTATGAGGCTTGGCGTTGAAGTTTTTCAGCCCGATCGAATTAAAAAAGAAGAAAATATTGAAGTGCTTAAAAAATATCCTGCGGATGTTTTCGTAGTGGCTGCATTCGGACAGATTTTATCCAAGGAAATCCTTGAAATGCCCTGCTACGGCTGTATAAATATTCATGCTTCGCTTTTGCCCATGTACAGGGGCGCAGCTCCCATTCAGTGGGCAATTTTAAACGGTGAGAAAAAAAGCGGCGTTACAATCATGCAGATGGACGAAGGCCTTGATACAGGAGACATGCTTCTTTCCGGAGAAGTTGCCATCGAGGATACGGATACCGCAGACAGTTTACACGATAAATTAAGCGAGCTTGGCGCAGACTTAATCGTGGATGCGTTAGCAAAGCTTGAAAAGGGTGAAATAACAGCTGTACCTCAGCCCGAAGGACCTTTGTTTTATGCAAAGATGATTAAAAAGGAAGACGGTGCGCTTGATTTTAACGAAAGTGCCGAAAGCCTTGCACTTAAGGTAAGAGCCTTCTGGTCATGGCCCGCAACATTTGCTCTTTTAAACGATAACTTCGTAAAGGTGTGTTCAGCATACTATGTGGATGATGAGAGCGGAATGAACCCCGGAGATGTTTGCAGAGTAGAAAAGGATGCAATTTACGTGCAGACCGGTAAAGGTCAGCTGGTGATTACAAACATCCAGATTCAGGGTAAGAAAGCTATGCCCGTAAAAGATTTTCTTTTAGGAAAAAAGATTTTAGTCGGCGACAGATTTACAAAGTACGAGACAGTCTAAATTAAAGTATGAATAAAGAAGTTGAATTACGAAAGATTGCGCTCGAGACCCTTATTCAGATTGAGAAGAACAATGCTCCTTCACATCTTGTAATCAAGGATGTTCTCGACAAATACGATTATCTTTCCAAAACCGAAAAAGCACTTTTTTCAACCATCGTAAAAGGAACGATTGAAAGAAGAATCGAACTTGATTATGTATGCGATCTTTACTCAAAGACACCGCATAACAAAATGAAGCTTCCGATAAGAACCATTATTGAAATGGGCATTTATCAGATTCTTTACATGAATTCCTACGATACGCTGGCTGTGAATTCAAGCGTGGAGCTTGCAAGAAAAAAAGGCTTTTCGACATTAGCAGGTTTTGTAAACGCAGTCCTTCGTAATATTTCTAAAAACAAAGACAATATAAAATATCCCGAAAAAGGCGATGAAAACTATCTTTCAGTAAAGTATTCAATGCCTTTGAATCTGGTGAAATTACTTGTTTCGCAGTACGATGAAGACACGGTTGAAAAGATGCTAAAGGCATCACTTGAAAGTGATTTCGTTCGTATCAGGATAAGCGAAAAAGTAAGCGCTTCGGAAAAAGAAGAAATCATAGAGGATTTTAAGAAAAAAGGCGCCGAGATAATACCTGTTAACGGATTTGATAACCTTTTTAACATAAAAGGCATGGGAAATATCGGCGAATTTAAATCTTTTATGAGCGGAAAGATTTATATTCAGGATGTCGGAAGCTACATGCTTGTAAAGAATGTTCCTTACGGGGAAAGAATTCTTGATACATGCTCGGCTCCGGGCGGTAAGAGTATCTTTTTATCCGAAAGATATCCCGATGCAAAGATTACGGCCTGCGATATTTCGGAAGATAAAATTTCAAGAATAAAAGAAAACATCGAGAGATGCAAGGCTTCGAATATTGATGTACAGATTTGTGATGCCACGGTATTTAATCCCGAATTTGAAGAGGCCTTTGACGTGGTAGTAGCGGACGTTCCGTGTTCAGGTCTTGGCGTAATCGGTAAGAAGCAGGATATCAAATACAGACTCACGGACGAAAGTCTTGAAAGCCTGTACGGGCTTCAGAAAAACATAATTGATAATGTTTCAAAGTATGTTAAAAAGGGCGGATATCTCTGTTACTCGACATGTACGGTTAACAAAAAAGAGAACGAAGAGCAGATAGGAAGATTTTTATCTGAAAACGATTTTGAGTTCTCTGAGTTTTCTTTCGTTCCGGAAAATATGAAAGACAAAGTCAATAAAGGATGTCTTTCGCTGATGCAGGGAATAGATGATTCAGACGGATTCTTTATATCGGTTTTGACCAGAAAAAATTAAGCGATGCATAAAAAAATGATATTTAAATACATAATTGCTATCTTTTTATCCGCGTCTTTTATGATGAGTCTGATATCATGCTCAGTCCCTGATTTTGATGTTAATAAAGACGAAAATGAAAAGATCGTTAAAGAGTATAAAAAAGCTTGTGAATATGCTGGTAAACATGCTGATGCAAGTATACCGAATCATGCTGATGAAACTTATACGGAGTCGGTTAAATTAAAAACGGAAATAACTGCGGCAGATGCGCGGGTTTTTAAAAAATTAAACACCGGAGCACTGACTTGTGAACCGGTTGTTTCGCTGGATCCTGTTATTGAAGCAGATGAAGACGTTGATGCGTACCTATGCAAAGCTATACCTATGCATACCAATGGGGCGGAAGATCCGTACTGGTCGCTGGTAACCATAAGCGAAGATTCAAAAAAATTTGAAGAAAGTATCGTACTGAATATTCCAAATTCCGTATTGCAGGAAACCGTTTCTAATCAAACAAATAGTGTATACAGAAATTTCGGAACATGGAATTTTCCGCAAACGTATGAACTTTCGGATGAACTGACAGAATGCTTTAATAAAGCGGTGGATAATGACCAAAACAACGGATTCACATACACTCCTTTGGTAAAAATGGGCAGTGTGGGCTTTGATTCAGGAATAGCATATGCAGTGCTGGCACTTAAAGAAGTTAAAGAATCGGATTATAAATGTTTTTGCGTGGCTTATTTTGAAAAAAACGAGAACGGCGAAGTAATATTTTTAAACTCATCTTTAATAGTGTATTAAAATATTTATCCTAAAAGAGACGCAGCAGCTTTTTTAATATGAAAGAAATTAAGAATTTAACATTAAATGAATTAACGGATGAGATAAAAGCTTTAGGCGAAGCAGGCTACAGGGCAAAGCAGATATACGAATGGCTTCATGTAAAGCTTGCCAAAGACTTTGACGATATGAGTAATGTCTCTGTTGCTCTTCGCGAAAAACTTAGGGAAAACTTTGAGTTTACAAGGTTAAAGACTGTCAGAGTCAGCGAATCGAAGATTGATTCGACGAAGAAGTTTCTTTTTGAGACTAAGGACGGAAATTATATCGAGAGTGTGTGGATGCAGTATCATCACGGCAATTCGGTATGTATTTCCTCGCAGATCGGCTGCAGAATGGGCTGCAGATTCTGCGCATCGACGATTGACGGACTGGTCAGAAGTTTAAGCGCAGCGGAAATGCTCGAGCAGATATACGAAATCACAAGAATTACGGGCGAGAGAGTATCAAACGTGGTAGTTATGGGAATGGGCGAGCCCATGGATAATTACGACAATCTCGTAAAGTTTGTGAAACTATTAACTTGTCCCGAAGGGTTGAATATTTCCGCAAGAAATGTTACAGTATCAACTTGTGGGATTGTACCTAAAATTAAAGAACTGGCAGAAGAAAATCTGCCGATAACTTTAGCACTTTCCCTTCATGCTCCGAACGATGAAAAAAGGAAGGAACTGATGCCCATAGCCAACAGTTACAGCATCAGTGAGTGCCTCGAAGCATGCGATTATTATTTTGAAAAGACCAAGAGAAGAGTCAGCTTTGAATATTCTCTGGTTGCAGGCGTAAATGACAATGATGAAGAAGCCGAAGAACTGTCGGCTCTTTTACGAGGTCATAACGGCCATATTAATCTGATTCCCGTAAATCCCATAAAAGAAAGGGATTTCAAAAGATCGGACAAAACAAGGATATACGCGTTTCAAAATAAACTTGAAAAAAACGGGATAAATGTTACTATAAGAAGAGAAATGGGCAGAGACATAGACGGTGCCTGCGGACAGTTAAGACGTCGGCACAATGAAGAAGCCCGGGGGTTAGATAGTGATCAAGGCTGTATCTAAAACAGATATAGGAAAACTCAGACAACTGAATCAGGATTTTGTATTTACTTCGATTTATCCTCTGGGTGCACTGGATAATCTTTTTCTGGTTGCAGACGGAATGGGCGGACACAAGGCAGGCGATTATGCTTCAAAGTGTGCGGTCGAGACTATTACGGAAATGTGTTCAAAGAGCAGGGGCAAGAAAATGGTCACTGCAATTTCCGATGCAATAAATGAGGCAAATACAAGAATCAGAAGAAAAGCAATGGAAGACGTTAATATGGTAGGAATGGGCACAACAGCCGTTCTTGCAACCATTTCAAACGACACGCTTACCGTTGCAAATGTCGGAGATTCAAGGCTCTACGTTATATCCGCAGACAAGACCATCACTCAGATTACAAGGGATCATTCACTTGTAGAAGAAATGGTAAGAATGGGCGGAATCGACAGAGTCAGCGCACGCAATCATCCCGATAAAAACATTATTACCAGAGCAATAGGTGCTACGGGTAATGTAAATATTGACTTTTTTGAGGTACCGCTTCGTGACGGAGATATAATTCTCATGTGTTCCGACGGACTTTCCAATATGATAGAAGACAATGAAATTCTGAAAATAGTAACCTCCGAAGAGAGTCTTGAATCAAAAGCAGCAGGTCTTATTTCCACCGCTAACGAAAACGGCGGAAATGATAATATTTCGGTGGTTTTAATCGCATACGAGCAGTAGGAGCGTTTGTTTATGGTAAAGATTGGTATGGTCATCGGCGGCCGATATGAAATTCAGGAATTAATCGGCACCGGTGGAATGTCTGATGTTTACAGAGCTAAAGACAATAAACTGAATAGAAATGTTGCAGTTAAGGTTTTAAAGCAGGAATTTTCCGAGAACAGGGATTTTGTGGCCAAATTCCGCAAGGAAGCCGAAGCTGCGGCTAATCTTATGCATCCGAATATTGTTACCGTATACGATGTAGGAGAGGAAAACGGTATCTCTTATATCGTTATGGAACTTGTGGACGGCTATACCTTAAAGCAGTATATCGAAAAGAAGAGCCGCCTTACCATCAGCGAATGCATCAGTATTGCTTTGCCCATTGCTTCAGGTATTGAAGCTGCTCACAACAACGGCATCATTCACAGGGATATCAAGCCCCAGAATGTTATTATTTCAAAAGACGGTAAAGTTAAGGTGACCGACTTCGGTATTGCCAAGACTACGACATCAAATACGATTTCCAGTAATGTAATGGGAAGCGTTCATTATACTTCTCCCGAACAGGCCAGAGGTGGTTTTTCCGATGAAAAGAGTGATATTTATTCTTTGGGTATCACACTTTTCGAAATGGTTACGGGCAGAGTTCCTTTTAACGGAGATACAACGGTTGCAATCGCAATCAAGCATATTCAGGAAGAAATGCCGTCTCCGAGAATCTATGTGGAAGATGTTCCCATCAGTATTGAACAGATCATTTTAAAATGTACGCAGAAGAGCCCCGACAGAAGATATCAGAAGATGAGCGAGGTAATAGAGGACTTAAAGAAGGCCTATATTTCACCGAACGAAAACTTCGTTAAGATTGATACTTACGAGCAGAATTCCGTAACAAAGACCAATCTTAATCCGATGTACCGACGCCGTGGCGAGGAAGAACCTGCGGATGTTACAAACCCCGTAAAAGAAGATGTTTCCCGTATAAACAAGCAGAAGAGAGAAGCACTTGTTCTTCCGAAAAATGTTAAGAATACAGATGAAGCTCCGAGTCAGAGTGCTGCAAGAAAGCCTCAGCCGAAGCCTCAGACTGTTAATAAGCCGAAGCAGCCTCAGGCAAAGCCTCAGACTGCGAACAAGCCTGCACAGCCTCAGAATAAACCGAAACCTGCACAGCCTCAGAACAGACCCGCATCCTCGTATAAAGGAAGCAGCGCTAAGAAGGGTGGCAAGAAAAAGAACGAGGCAAGCGAAAAGATTAAGACAGTTGCAATCGCAGCAGTAGCCGTAACAATCGGTGTATTGCTCCTTGTACTCTTAGGAAAAGCGCTCGGCATTTTCTCAGACAGAGAAGAAAAGGTACAGTTTACAACCGTTCCCGTTGTAAACAATATGGTTTCATCGGAAGCCCAGAAATACCTTGAAAATCATAAATTTACCGTAGAAACAGTATACGAGGATTCAGCTACCGTTCCTTCGAACAGAGTTATCAGAACCGAGCCTTCGGCCGGCAGCAATGTCGAAGAAGGAAGCAAGGTTACGATGGTTATTTCCGCAGTCAAGGATACCGGTGTTAAGATTCCCGACGTAACGAATTTGCCGGAAGCAGAAGCTACAGCTAAACTTGAAAACGACGGCTTTAAAGTTACAAAGACAACTGAGAAGAGTGATACTGTGCCCAAGGGCAAAGTAATTTCACAGAATCCCGAGGCAGGAAGTCCCGGCAGTTTTGAAATGCTTGTAACCCTGGTAATTAGTGACGGTTCAGGCAAAGAAAAGAGCAAAATGCCCGACCTTACCGGTAAAACAGTTGAAGAAGCCACAGAACTTGTTGAAAGTGTCGGAATGAAAGTCGCATCCGTAGACGAAATCTATTCTGACAGCGTTGAAACAGGACTTATCTGCGGTCAGAGTTATACTTCCGGTTCCACCGTTAAGGAAGGTGCCGAAGTTACATTAAAGAAGAGTATCGGCCCCGAGCCCAGATATTATTCATGTAATATTATGGTTCAGGCTCCCGACAGATATACAGGCGGAGCTGTAAGCGTAACATTAAAGACTCTCGAAGGCGGAGAACTTTATCATGACGATGCTCCGATATTCCCGCTTAATATCAATATTTCTCAGATTTACGCACAGTCAAGAGGTATTGTTGAAATTTCCTATACCATTATGACTACCGAAGAAACTGTTGATGAAAACGGAAATGTTATTGTACAGAATGTTCCCAAACCCGATGTTATCAGTTACGAAGTGGAATTTGATTAATGACCGGTAAGATTATCAAAGGAATATCCGGGTTTTATTACGTTTATTCTTACGAAAACGCATGTGTTTATACCTGCAGAGGTCAGGGAAAACTAAGAGATAAAAAGATAAAACCCCTTGTCGGTGACAACTGCAAAATAGAAGTATCGGATGAAGAGAAAAAAGAAGGAAGCGTGCTTGACATTCTTCCGAGAGAAAATGAACTGATTCGTCCCGCGGTAAGCAATGTGGATCAGATGATGGTTATATTTGCGTTAAGCAATCCGAAACCCAATTTCTATCTCCTGGATAAATTTCTCTTCTTTATCATGCATGAGAGATTAAAGCCGATACTGATTTTTAACAAAGAAGATTTGGACACTTCCGATAAAGAGGAAGTTGAAAGAATATATAAAGGCTTTGATGCTCCGCTTATTTTTACGAGTGCCAAAGAAAAGATAAATATCGATACCGTAAAAGAATTGCTTCGCGGAAAAACAACCGCGGTTGCAGGTCCGAGCGGTGTCGGCAAATCCACATTAATCAATGCCGTTGTCGGCAGCGAAATAATGGAAACCGGCGATATATCAAAGAAGACGCTTCGAGGAAAACATACAACGAGACATACCGAAATGTTTGAATTTGATGTGGACGGTACGGAGTCTTTTATACTTGATACGCCCGGTTTTTCATCATTTTATCTTCCCACTCTTCACGAGCAGGAGAGAGCTTCGGATTATTATCCCGAATTTCTTCCATACACACCAAAATGCAGATTCAATGCCTGCCTTCATGACAGGGAGCCTGACTGCAGTGTAAAAAAGGCAGTGGAAGAAGGTCTTATTTCCAAAGAGAGATACGAAAATTATTTAAAGATTTTATCCGAAATCAAAAAAAATTACAGATACTGACGAGAGGTTTATACATGAATTACATTTTGGCTCCGTCCATTCTTTCGGCGGACTTTCTTGATCTGAGAACTCAGATTAAAGAGGTGGAAGATTCCGGTGCAAAATATCTTCACTTTGATGTTATGGACGGATTGTTTGTTCCGAATATATCGTTTGGAATTCCCGTTCTTGAATGCATCAAGGGACATACGGATTTAACTCTGGATGTTCATCTTATGATAGTGGATCCGAACCGTTATTTTGAGAAATTCAAAGAAGCGGGTGCACAGATTCTTACAGTGCATGTGGAAGCCATGAAAGATCCTGCCGCAGATTTAAAGAAAATCAAAGAACTCGGAATGATTCCTTCAATCACATTAAGCCCCGACACACCTGCAGAAAGCGTGTTCCCTTATCTTGAACTCGTAAAACAGGTGCTTGTTATGACGGTTAATCCCGGTGCGGGCGCTCAGCCTTATATTGAAAAATGTACTGATAAAATTAAGGCTATCCGTGCAGAAATTATCAAAAGAGGTCTGGATGTCGATGTGGAAGTAGACGGCGGAATAAACGAAAAAACGATTACTGTTGCAAGGGACGCCGGAGCAAATGTTTTTGTTATGGGCTCGTCCATTTTCAACCACGAACCCGCAGAATCGGTTAAGAAATATCTTGAAATTTTAAAATAGCATACTAAGCAAAGAGGTACACATACTTCTTTGCTTTTTTGTTAAGGAGACTAAAACGTGAACAAAAAAAGAAACCCTAAAATTATTTTTTCAGACCTGGACGGAACATTACTTAACTCTGACAGACATGTTTCGGAAGCAAACAGAGAGGCCGTGATTAAATGTCAGGAAAAAGGGATTGTGTTTGTGGCATGTACCGCGAGACCGAGGAGAGCAATAAAAGAGTTCTGCGATGCAATTCCTTTTGATGCTGTTATCTGTTTAAACGGTGCGAGAGTATGTTTAAACGATAAGAATATAGATAACGGAATGTCTTACGAAACGAGCCACGGAATTATTACAAAGCTAAGCCGTGATAAGAATAAGATAATTGTTCTTGAGACAGGGGACGGTATTTTCTCCGATACTATTGTTCCCGAATGGGATATTACGAATGTTACCGACCTTACAAAACTTGATAAAAAGATTAAAGTTTTCAAAATCCTTGTAATCGGAAAAGACAATAAATTTGTTGAATATGAAAAAGACGGCGAACTTATTTCTTTTAAGGACATTAAGGAGGATGTTTTAAATGCTGTTGATGATGATACTTATTTCAGCATTTCCGAAAACTGGATTTACCAGATAATGGCAAAGAACGATACCAAGTGGAATGCGGTACAGGAAGTTTTAGAAACATACGGATTTTCAAAAGACGAGGCCTTGTATTTCGGAGACGATAACGACGATGTGGAAAGCATAAAAAATATCGGCACGGGAATTGCAATGGGCAATGCAATTGAAAGAGTAAAGGAAAACGCCGATATCGTGATAGACACTAACGATAACGACGGAATTGCAAAATACTTAAAAGAAATAATATAAAAAAGCGCCGGACATCAAATGATGCCCGGTCTTTTGTATGAGTAGAAGGAGTGTTAAAGTGTATTTTTTGTATTAAGTGCTCTTATTGCATTTAATACAGCTATTACCATTACGCCTACGTCTGCGAATATCGCAACCCACATATTTGCTATGCCGAATGCTCCGAGGATTAAACATGCAAATTTTATGATTAAAGCGAAGCAGATGTTCTCGTATACGATTCTTATACACTTTCTTGATATTTTTATTGCCTGTGCGATTTTTATAGGATTATCGTCCATTAAAACAACGTCAGCGGCTTCTATTGCGGCATCGGATCCGAGCGCACCCATTGCAATACCGATATCGGCTCTTGCAAGAACCGGAGCATCGTTAATTCCGTCACCTACGAATGCAAGAACTTCTTTTTTATCTTTGTTATTAATCAGTTCTTCAACCTTGGCAACTTTGTCTGCCGGAAGAAGATTTCCGTATACTTCGTCTACGCCGAGTGATTCGCCGACTTCTTTGCCGACCTTTTCAAGGTCGCCGGTTAACATTACGGTCTTCTTAACGCCTGTCTTTTTAAGTTTTTCAATTGCTTCTTTCGAGTCAGGTTTTACTTCATCGGAAATAACTATATGACCAGCGTATTCGTCGTCAACAGCCATGTGAACAATGGTGCCGTTTTTATGACAGGATTTGTATTCAAGTCCGAGGCTTTCCATCAGCTTTTCATTGCCTGCGGCGATGTTTATTTCATCGACTTTAGCGGTAATTCCATGGCCTGAAATTTCTTTTATTTCGCTAACTCTGGCTTCATCTATTTCTTTTCCGTATGCATTTTTAAGAGAGATGCTGATAGGGTGCGATGAAGCGCTTTCGCAGTGAGCCACATATTCCAGAAGTTTCTCTTCATCCATTGTATTGTGATGTACGCAGTTTACGTTAAATACGCCTTTTGTAAGGGTACCTGTTTTGTCGAATACCACGTATTTGGTCTTTGAAAGCGATTCAAGGTAATTCGATCCTTTTATGAGGATGCCTTCCTTGCTTGCGCCGCCAAGACCGGCAAAGAACGATAACGGAATGCTTATTACCAGTGCGCACGGACAGCTTATTACAAGGAATGTGAGCGCTCTGTAAATCCACTCGGGCCACTCCGGAGATTTGCCGATTAAGAGCATAAAGATCGGAGGTAAAATTGCAAGACAGAGAGCACTTATTACTACTGCGGGAGTATAAATTTTAGCGAATTTTGAAATAAATGCTTCGGATCTTGATTTATTTGAAGAAGACGATTCTACAAGCTCAAGTATCTTTGATACGGTGGATTCGCCGAACTCCTTGGTGGTTCTTATTTTAAGAACTCCGGTTAAGTTGATACAGCCACTTATGACTTCATTACCGGCGGTTACGTCTTTAGGTAAGCTTTCGCCTGTGAGAGCAGAAGTGTTAAGTGTTGAATTTCCTTCTTCGATGATGCCGTCGATAGGAATCTTTTCGCCGGGATAAACTGTTATGATATCCGATACGGATACTTCGTCGGGCGAAACCTTTTCAATCCTACCGTCTATTTCAACATTGGCATAATCGGGTCTTATATCCATCAGATTGCTGATATTTCTTCTGCTTTTGCCTACGGCATAGCTCTGGAAGAGTTCACCGATCTGGTAAAAGAGCATTACGGCGATGGCTTCGGTATAATCGCCGCTTTTCTCTATAAGAGCTATAACTATGGCGCCTATTGTGGCAACCGCCATCAGGAAGTTTTCATCGAACGGTCTTAATTTTATGATTCCTTTAAAAGCTTTTCTTAAAATGTCATATCCGATAATACCGTAGGGTATCATATAAAAGATAAACCAGAACGGTTCTTTTATGAGGCCTAAAGAATAAGGCTTCCCCGCCGGACCGAGGATTCTGTACGCGAAAAAGAGCAGTATCATCAGCACGGAAGATATGATTATTCGGATTAACATTTTTTTCTGCTTTTTATTCATAAAATACACCTTTAGAATTCAATATTGCAGTCGTCTTCAACTTTTCTGCAGTTCTTAAGAACCTGTTTCATGGTTGCTTTCTCATCAGCACTGTCTTCAAATTCAACCAGCATTTTCTGAGTCATAAAATTAACTGCGGCACTTTTTACGCCTTCGGTTTTGTTAGCTGCATCTTCCATAAGATTTGCGCAGTTGGCACAGTCAACTTCAATTACATAAGATTTTTTCATATTACATCTCCTTTGATTTAACGATTAAGCAATCGTTTAATTGTTGTCTTAATAATAATGTAAAAAATTCCTGTTGTCAATAATAAAAACATATATTTTTTTTATGGTTTTTTCTTAAAGCAAAGAGGGCTTTTAAAGAGCTTGCTTTATTTGATTTATTGGGCTTTTCGTGGTAATATTTTATTAACTGTGGACTATAATTTTTCATTGGGAGAAAATACATGGCTGAGTTTGTTTTACCGCATGAACACGGAGAAGAAAAAGGTATTGAAAAACTGAAAAACAATCTTTCAAACGATGCGAGTTTTGAAACTGTGGCAGAGATTTTTCAGCAGCTTGGAGATCCGACCAGAATCAGGATTTTCTGGCTTTTATGTCATTACGAGGAATGCGTGATTAATATTTCCGCAATACTTGAAATGTCATCGCCTGCGGTTTCACATCATCTGCGTCCTCTAAAGAACAGCGGACTGATTGTTTCAAGAAGAGAGGGCAAGGAAGTTTATTACAGGGCAGCCGACACCAAAGAGTGCAGACTTCTTCATAAAATGATTGAGGAAGTTATGGAGATTAAGTGTCCTAATTAATCGGGGATTGTAAGAGGAGAACTATAGTGGAAAATGAGTCATTAAACTGCCGCTGCTGCGGCGGTGTCTTAAAAGTAAGATCAAGTCTTTGCGTATGCGATTACTGCGGCGCAACCAACTTCATTTCTGATGTTGCGTCAAAATATATCAATCAGCTCAACCGTGCAAACAAATTAAGACAGGAGCGTGAATTCGACAATGCTGCCAGAATTTACGATGTTATCCTGGAAGAAAATCCTCCCACAGCAGATATTCTGTGGCAGAGGACTCTTTGTGAATACGGTATAGAGTATGTTCCCGATCCGGTTTCGGATAAATATTTCCCGACTCTTCACAGAATAAACGAAGAGAGTATTTTAGCGTATCCGCTTTATATCGATGCGCTTTCTTTGGCTGACAAAGAACAGAAAGAATCGCTTCAGTCGGAAGCGGAATATATAAATACTATTCAGAATGAATATCTTCATATTGCCGAAAACGAAGCGCCTTATGATGTCTTTATCTGTTACAAGGAAACCGATGAAGATACGGGCGAGAAGACCGAAGATGTCGACATGGCTGAGAAATTATACTATGACCTGACAGGCAGGGGCTTTAAGGTTTTCTTTGCGAAAGAAACGCTTCAGACAAAATTAAGCATTGATTATGAGCCCTATATTTTTGCCGCATTAAAGAGTTCCAAGGCAATGGTTGTTCTCGGTACCAAAGCAGAATACTTCATGTCCGTATGGGTTAAAAACGAGTGGGGCAGATTTTTAAAACTCATGCAGAATGATGACAGTAAACAAATGTTTTTTGCATGTGACGATCCGGAAGAACTGCCCAGAGCCTTTGCCACAAAACAGGCACAGCTTCTCGGTGATGAAGATGCTTTGAAAAATCTTGCGGATAATGTCGAACGATATTTGAAAAAGAATACTAAATTTGATTCGCTTCCTTATGATGACAGAGAGAAAATGTATTCAAGAGCATTAAGTTTCGTTCAGGTGAACGACAATTTCGGTGCCAGACCGTTTATCGAAAGACTTATTGCCAACTATCCCGACTATGCTCCGGGATACTGGTTAAGGATGCTTAATTCAGTCAAAGCCACTCCGTCAAACATCACTCACATGATGATTGATCTGTATTCAAATCCCGATTACCTGAAAGCTGTAGAACTTGCCAAAGGGGATTTGAAAAATGTTTATGAGAGTACTGGCGCAATATGCAAAAAGAATCTGACTGATCAGGAGAAATTTGACAAAATTCTCGAAGAAAAAGTAATTGATTATTATGAGAACTTTGACAATACCGAATTAGGACATAAGAAAAACGAGATAATGGGTAATATTGCCAGATATGCGCAAACGGTTGATATTTTTAACAATAAGCTCAGAATGACTTTTGCGTTGGGATTTATCCTTTTCGTTTTAGGAAATATTATGTCGATGGTACTTTATAAAATATCCAGTTTTGCCAGAGGAGGCGGAAAGAATCCTTTGCTCTGGATAACGCTTTTTTCTGCACCGATTATTTTAGCCGGTATAGCAGTAGCTCTTTCTTACAGCCTGCTTATAGATCTGGTGACAACGGGATCAATGTGTCTGATTTTGATATTATCGGTGTTTACGCCGAAAAGTTATGAAATTTTGTATCTTATGTCGGTTACATTCCCGATTATCATTTATCTGTCTACCAATCCGTCGTATACATTAAATAAAGACAGGTACGTAATGGTAAATGCGAGTCTTGGAATTCAGGGTGAACTTGTCAGACTTAAAAAAGTCTTAAGTGAAGTTAGTAACGATATGAGCGCCCGTGCTGCAAGACTGTGTATGGAGTATAAAGAGGAAAATAAAATCACTTCGGTAATAGAAATAAAGGATGACGATTATTTCAAGGTACTGGAAAAATTTAACGGTATATCAGAATCTGCTGAAGCACAGTACACGAAGTATATAGGTGTTTCCGTTCCCGAAGTCAGATCAACTTATCAGAAGAAGGAATCCGAGCTCAGTACAACAGCGTTAATAATGTCTATGATTCCCATGCTTAACTTCTTTTCTTTGTTCGTGGCTGTTTTTGATCTGGCAACAGATAAATACAAAGAACGTAAACATTATATGTCATCTATAGCATTAATACTTAATTTCGGAGCTCTTGTAATTATTGCGTTTCTGTTAACCAGGGCGTAAAGGGGAATTTAATGTGTAGCTTTAAAGCGGGGGAAATAAATGGATAATTCGTATTTAAATATTGAGTCATTGAACTGCAGATGCTGCGGAGGTGTTTTAAAAGTTAAATCCAGTCTGTGCGTATGTGATTACTGCGGTGCGACCAATTTTATTTCAAATGTTACGTCAAAATACGTCAGTCAGTTAAACCGTGCAAACAAATTAAGGCAGGAGCGTGAATTTGATAATGCTGCCAGAATTTATGATGTTATTTTGGAGGAGAATGAGCCTACGGCTGATATTCTCTGGCTTCGTACTCTTTGCGAATATGGCATAGAATATGTTCCCGATCCTGTTTCGGATAAATATTTTCCCACTCTGCACAGAATAAACGATGAGAGTATTTTATCATATCATTCGTATATTGATGCGCTTTCTCTGGCTGATGACGAGCAGAAGAAACTGCTTAGTGAAGAAGCCGAGAATATCAATAACATTCAGAACGAATATCTTCGTATAGTCGAGAATGAAAAGCCGTATGATATTTTTATCTGTTACAAGGAAACGGATGAAACTACGGGCGAAAAAACCGAAGATGTCGAACTTGCCGATCAGTTATTCTGTGATCTGACAGCCAGAGGTTTTAAAGTTTTCTTTGCAAAAGAAACTCTAAAAATGAAATTAAGCATTGACTACGAGCCCTATATCTTTGCGGCCTTAAAAAGTGCGAGAGCAATGGTAGTACTCGGTACAAAGGCTGAATATTTTATGTCCGTATGGGTTAAAAACGAATGGGGCAGATTTTTAAAACTCATGCAGGATAATGACAAAAAACAAATGTTTTTTGCATGTGACGATCCGGAAGAACTGCCCAGAGCTTTTGTAACCAAACAGGCACAGCTTCTCGGCGAAGAAGGTGCGTTGAAAAATCTGGCGGATAACGTCGAAAGATTTCTCAGAAATACGACTTTGCCAGAGCACCGTCCCAATTCTGATCTGGAGATACTTTATAACAAAGCACTTTCGTTTGTTATTTCCAAGAATGATGTAAACGGAACTCCCTATATTGAAAAACTTATCAGCAGATATCCGGACTATGCTCCGGGATACTGGTTAAGATTACTTAATAAGAATAAAGCAGACCCGACAATCATTTCGCGTATGCCTCTTGACCTATATTCGGATCCCGATTATGAAAAGGCTGTAAGTCTGGCCGTCGGAGATTTAAAAGAAGGATATATGGGTATAGCCGCAACCTGTAAAAAAAATCTTGCCGACCAGGAAGAATTTGACAAAATTCTTGAAGAAAAATCGATAGAATATGCTACAGATTTTCGTAAAACAGAAACAGGTCAGAAGAGAAACGAAATAATTAAAAATCTGGCGAGATATGCTGAAACGTTTGATATTTATAACAACAGGCAAAGTTTAACATTCGCAGTCGGATTATTTATTTACATTCTTGGCATTCTCTTAATGTGTATTCTTTTTTCTGTAAGAACGGGACTTTTCCCGAGAATATACGGATTTGATTATCTTGAGCTGACTATGCTGCTTTCTTCTCCGCTGATTGTAGTCGGAGCAGCTGTACTGCTTTCATATAACTGGGTACTGGATTTTGTTACAGTCGGTATTGTCGTCGGATTTTTGTGGATAGCGGCGCTTTTTCCCGGATACGGAGCATTAATTTTCCTTGCGCTTATTACACCGATAGCGGTATATCTTATTACCAATTCGTTAGATAATATAAACAAACGAAGAGATAAAATGTATCATGCATACATTAAAATGTTAAATGAACTCGAAGATCTGAATTCATTAACAGACAAAACAGTTAATGAATTCAATGTATTTGGTTCTAAACTTCTAAAGCAGTACAAAGAGGAAAAAAATATCAGTTCCTTAATTGAACTCAAAGACGATGATTATCAAAAAGAACTTGAAAACATTAATAACTTAAATAAAAATGCGCAGGACGGCTATAAGAAATATTTAGGTTATTTTGATGCGAGGGAACGGGCTGTATACAGAACCGATACAGTTCTCGGTGCAGTTTCGCTGTTTTTGTTAATATTCCCTCCGTTCAGTATCTTTTCATTCGTTGTGTCAATAATAGATATAGCGAAAGATAAATATAAAGAACATACACATACGCTTTCGGTTGTTTGTCTGATAGCATCGGTATTTATATTAATTCTTCTGGTTTTAATCGTTGATATGATTCCATTATTATAAAGACTTATTTTGAAGGCAGGACACAAAAATGGATTATCCGTATCTTGATACTGTTATATACGATAATTTCTATGAAATGCTTAAAGGAAGATATGAAACCAAGGCAAAAACAACAGCCATACGTTTCATGGAAAAAGAGCAGATTACGGATATTTCGTATGCGGAAATGATAAAAGAAACTTCCCTTATCGGACTCTTTTTTAAGGAGCAGGGGATAGAAGGAAAGCATATCGGTATTTTTTCGGAAAACCGTTACGAATATATAACCATCTATATGGCAACGGTTATGAAGAATGTTATCGTTCCTCTTGATAAGGAAATGACTTCAAAAAATCTTTCGGACTGCGTGAAGAATTTTGATGTTGACTTTCTTTTTGTAACCGATGAGACGAAAAGGAAAATCGAAAGCGATGAGTTTTCAAAGCCTGAAAATCTGATAGTTTTTAACATTGATGATGAGGATTTCAGAAAAAAATTTAAAAACGATGAAGCCGATACGAAAAAATGCATTCAGGACTTCTTCGAATACGTAAAAGATACAGACAAAGACAGATTTGCAGTTTTAGCTTCTACATCAGGCACTGACGGGCAGATGAAGGGTGTAATGTTAAGCCAGTACAATGTCATTACGAACATCCGCGGAACGCTTGAAAACAATGTTCTAAAAAATCCGACATTTGCATTCTTACCCATGAATCACACATACGGATTCAACCCCTGTATTTTAGCCACGATTTACAACGGCACAACTTTATGCCTTAACCTTAAAACAAAATATCTGCTTCGTGATTTAAGAACCTTTAATCCGTTTTTCTTCGGTGCTGTTCCGATGGTAATCGAAGGAATGTATGACGGCATTATAAGAGAGGTCAAAAAGCAGAACAAGGAAAAGACATTTAACAGAGCAATTAAGATTTGTAAGTTCTTCAGAAAATTCGGAATAGATTTAAGACATGTATTTTTCGGAAAGCTAATCTGTAAAAACCTTCGCCTCGTGGTAAACGGCGGAGCGGCACTTAATGCAGATTACGTCAATAAATTCGATGAAATCGGAATTACGATATTAAACGGTTACGGTTTAACCGAATGTTCGCCTACAATAGCGGTTTCAAGAACGGGCAACAATGTGGTCGGAAGTGCCGGAACCATAATGAAAAACATTGATGTCAAAATAGCGGAAGACGGTGAAATCCTCGTAAAAGGGCCCTGCGTAATGCTTGGATATTACAAGAATGAAGAGGCCACCAAAGCCATTATGAGGGACGGCTATCTTGCTACAGGAGATATAGGTCGTACCGACGGAAAGGTTATTTTTGTTACAGGCAGAAAGAAAAACCTTATCATCCTTGAGAACGGCAAAAACGTACCGCCAGAACTTTTGGAGAGTAAAATCAATTCGATTCCTTACGTAAAGGAAAGCATTGTGGTTTCAAGGAAAGTATCCGAGAGAAGCAATATTCTAAAAGCGATAATAGTTCTTCACGATCCCGAGAAGGAAGAATTCCTGAAAGACGATATCGCTTCCGTAAACAGCGATCTGCCCGCATATATGCAGATAACCGATTTTGAGGTTAGCAAAGAAGAACTTGAAAAAAACAGCTCGAAAAAGATTATCAGAAGCAAATATGCAGAAAATGAATAGATGAGAGATTTTTAAATGTACGAAAGAATTAAAGAGATTTTAAAAGACAAATACGGTATCGAAAATGTTACGCCCGAATCGAATTTCAAAAAGGATCTTGGGCTTAATTCATTTGATTTGATGGAACTTGCATTTGTGGCCGAGGAGATTCTCGGTGTTGAAATGGAAGAAGAGAAGTACCGTAAGGCAGAGACCATAAAAGATATCTGTGAATACCTTGAAACACTTGGAGCCAGAAATGCAAACTGAGATTGCCAAAAGCAAAAAACTTCAGAATAAATTCCTGTCTTTCAGAAAGAAGGTTTACGGAGAAAAGAAACTCTATGTAGACAACAGTTAT
This sequence comes from Lachnospiraceae bacterium, assembly GCA_017538995.1. Taxonomy (GTDB): domain Bacteria; phylum Bacillota; class Clostridia; order Lachnospirales; family Lachnospiraceae; genus UBA3766. The sequence continues at coordinate 22,936 of JAFYHV010000062.1, forward strand.
TTCATGCTAAAAGAGATTTTCTCCGACAAGCTTCATTTCACAAAGAGCTTAAGCATTACTCCTTTAATGGTTGAGGATGATGGCGGAAATATTCTCTGCGAGGGAATAATTGCGGTTGCAAACGATTTACCCGAATATGTGCAGCTTTGTTTTTTTGAAGCGCTTGAAGGTGTTTCCGATGCAGTTAATCTGCTTGTTGACGAAGCGGTTAAGATTGGCAAAAGCAAAGGCTGTAAAAGACTGGTAATAGGTCTCTACGGACATGTAAATTACGGTCTCGGTTTTCTTGATTCGCATTTTGACAAAGTCAATTCTTTTTCATCGACAGGAAATCCTTCGTTTTACAACGATTATTTTCGTGCAATGAACCTTGAAGAAGTTAAGCTTAATTCGTATTTTACGCATTTTCTTGACGGAAGATTAATGCGCTACGAAAAGATACTTGAAAAGCTTAACAAAGAATATGAATTTAAGAAATTCGACAAAAAACATTTCGAAGAATATTCGAAAATGTATACGGATTTAAACAATAAATGTTTTACCGATCACAAATATTATTATGTGCGTGATTATAAAGACGACGAGGAAATGTTAAAAGAACTCTTTCTTTTCATGAAGGAAGATTCTTTAATTTTTGCTTTTAAGGACGGTAAACCTGCAGGATTTATACTCTGGTACCCTGATTATAACGAACTTGCCGCACCCGGCGAAGCATTCGGAACAAAGCATTATTTTAAGAATATTTTCAAGAATAAAAAGATTAAAACCGCCAAGGTTATGGAATACGGAGTACTCGATGAGTACAGGGGAGTGGGTCTTCCTTTTGCACTGATTGCACATGTTTATTCGATACTTTCGAATTACGGCGTAAGTCAGGTTGAATCCTCATGGATTCTCGCAGATAACGAAGACTCTAACAGTTTTTGTAAAGCATTCTGTGATGAACTTTACAAAGAATATGTGGTTTATGAAAAAGAAATTTGATGAATCTTTTAGGGAATATATAAGCGATGATCCGGCAGAGATTTTTGAGCATATGAAAAATGCAAAATTTGCCGGGATTTTGTTTAAGTCGGGAAATGATATGCCTTTCCCTTTTTCGCTTGACATGTTAACCCTTTTAAAAACCGCCAATCCCCTGGAACAGAAGTATTACTACATCGAAGACGATTCGAATTACGCTTTTTTTGTCGTTTATGAAAACCGAATGAATCTTTTTACATACGGAAAAGCCGAATGGTTTATGAACATTCATACAGTGGCTTTTCCCTGTTCGCTTTCAAATAACGGCTTTATTACGAACAATGTAAGCTGGATGCTTTCATACATTAAGACCATTAAGGGATGCAAACTTGTTCTTAACTTGGACGAGAAAACAGACATAAAAGGAATGTCCTTCGGAGAGACACTTCCGACATGCGAGTTTTCAATCCCGGAGACCATAAAAGATATAAAAACCTATATGGATTCGTTAAGGAGTCCGTATAGGAGAAGGATAAATATCGCAGTAAAAAACTGCAGTGATATTGAAGTCGTAAGAACCACGGATGATTCGATTGATATTCATCCTCTGTATCTTCAGACTTACGAGAAATCGGAATATAAACTCGAATGTTTAAACAAAGAGTTTTTTGATAAAGCCGACGGTGAAAAAATAATATTTTTACGAGATAAAAAACCTGTCGGATTTGTGCATTTAAAAGCAAACGGAGAAGAATTAATTTTTATGCTCTGCGGTATGGATTATGAGCCGGGGAAAGAAAACGCCGATTTGTATTTTTACATGCTTTTAAAGATAGTTGAATATGCGCTTGAGAAAAACTGTAAGGTGATTGATTTCGGTCAGACCTCCGAAAAGACCAAACTTAAATTCGGAGCTTCCCTTAAGAAAAAATATTTTTATGCGCATCATTCAAATCCTTTTTTAAATATATTTGCCATGGTCGGGAAACATATGCTCGAATACAAATATGATTTTCCCGAATTCCATGTTTTTAAGGAGCAGGCGTGAACGTACTTTTGTTCAGACCGCGACCTGACAAAGAGACCATCGGACTTCAGAACGTAATGATCTGTGAGCCGCTGGAACTTGAGTATATCTCGGCGAATATCGAAGCGCTGGGACATACATGTACGATCGTGGATATGATAATCGAAAAGAAAAACGTGCCTTACTTTGTAAAGCTTTACAACCCTGATGTGGTAGGCATCACAGGGTATATTTCGCATGTCAATATTATGAAAAGATATGCAAAAGAGGCAAAGGAAGTAAACGAAAATATAGTAACGATTATAGGCGGTGTGCATGCTGAAGTAAATCCCGGAGATTTCGAATCGCCATACGTTGATTACATTATCCGTGCAAACGGCATAAGAACCTTTATCGATATCTTAAACAAACTCGAAAAAAACAAAGAGAAAACAGGCGGAGAGATAAAAAAAGACGAAAAAGAAACGTCTGAAATAATCGGTGAGGAAGATGAGATAGAGTGCATCTACGTTCCCGGTAAGAAACCTCCTAAAAAAGATACAACATTCAATTATCTTTATCCCGACAGAGACAAGGTAAACAAATACCGTTCGAAATATTATTACATGTTCCACAGGAACTGTACGCTTATTAAAACATCGTTCGGCTGTCCCTACAACTGCAAATTCTGTTTCTGCCGTCAGATAATGGACGACCAGTATTTTGCCAGGGATCTCGAAGATATTGTGGCAGAACTGGAAACAATTCCCGAGACCGAGATTTATATCGTGGATGACGACTTTCTTGTAGGCAGGGAGAGAATACTTAAATTCTGTGATCTGCTTGAGCAGAAGGGCATCGAGAAGAAATATTTAATCTACGGCCGTGCGGATTATGTTGCTGCTAACGAGGATGTTATAAAACGTTTCAAGGAAGTCGGTTTAAGAGCAGTTATTGTCGGTCTTGAATCCTGTGACAGCCGTCAATTGGACGACTACAACAAAAGAACCAATGTAGAAATAAACGAAAAGGCGGTAGGCATCCTAAAGAAATATGATGTCGAATGCTATGGAACATTTATTTTAGGACTTGACTGGACAAAAGCTGACTTTAACGCGCTTCATAAATGGATTAAAAAGCTCGGTCTTGTATTTGTAAATCTTCAGCCGTTAACACCACTTCGCGGAACAGATATTTACGAGAAATACAAACCGAGATTCATAGTAAGAGAGGATGAATACGAAAAGTGGGATCTGGCTCACTTGGTGGTTCGTCCCGACAATATTTCCGTCAGAAAATACTACTGGTACACGATGGTTTTATATTATAAAATCACTGCAAATCCGGTCAGCGGATGGTATATGGTCAAAAAATACGGACTTCACGATACGCTTAAATTAAGCTTCGGCGCAGTAGCAGTTAACAACCAGTACTGGAAGAAACTCATTGAGGGAGAGAGATGCAGAAAGAATTAAGAGTTTTGCTGATACGTCCCAAATACACATCGCTTGTTGCCCATCTTGAGCCCTTAGGGCTTGAGTATATTGCAGGTCTTGCAAAGGATATGGGAATTAAGTGTGAAATTCACGATGAATTCGATCATCCGTGGACTTTCCGCTTTTCGAGAATGTGCCGTGTCATCAAAAAAGGCAATTACAATTACATAGGTTTAAATGCAAATGCCAATACTGTTGATTACATTAACAAAAGGGCAAAGCAGCTTAAGAAAAAATTCCCCGATATTATAATTCAGGTCGGCGGTCCCGAAGCAGAGATGAATTATAAGGAATTCTGCGTGGATGATGTAGACTATGTTTACTACGACAACGGTCTTTCGACATTAAAGAAAATGTGGGAGAGCGATTTAAGTCCTGAGGCTTTAGATAAATTCACCGGTATTGCGTTTAAAAAAGACGGTGAATGGATCATAAAAGAAAAAGGCGAGCCTGTTTGCGGCTTTATCAATAAACCCGACAGAACCGCTTTTTACAGGGGACTTAAGAAAAACTATATTTTTATGAAGGGAAAATATGCACTTTCCAAAGCATCTTTTTCCTGTCCTTTCGCGTGCTCGTTCTGTTACTGTACAAAGATGAACAGCGGTGTTTATACAGAGCGAGACATTATGGAAGTAATAGATGAAATCGAAGAAATCAAACACGATAAAATCTGGTTTGTCGATGATACGTTTTTCTTCCACAGGGACAGAGTAAAAACTTTCTGTAACGAAATAATTAAGCGCGGTATCAAGAAGAATTTTATGGCATACGCCAGAGCCGATTTTTTAGCCGCCAATCCCGATATTTTACCACTTGCCTATGAGGCAGGCTTCAGGGATATTTTAGTCGGTCTTGAAGCAATCAGTGACGAAACGCTTGATGAATACAACAAGCAGACTTCAAAGAACGATAACGAAATGGCTATTAAGAATCTTCATGATGCGGGTATTGTCTGCAACGGTCTCTTTGTAATCAATTATACGGCCACCAGAGACGATTACAGGAAGTTAATGAAGTTCATCAAGGACAACAATCTTTTATGGGTTGTATTCGGTATATTTACGCCTTACAAGGGCACCGATGCCTATGCGGAATATCAGGACAAGGTTATTAACTTTAAGTCCTGGAGACTGGACGGTACTCATATTACGCTTAAACCCACCAATATGTCGTCGTTTGAATATATGCTCAGGTACTACTGGATACATGTTTTAACATATCCTAAAATTATGGTTCGAACCCTGTTCGGTACTTCGTACGACACGAAGAGAAAAGGATGGTTTTAATGACTCAGAAATACATGTTTGTCAGAGTACATTACGATAAAAGAGTTGCCAGTCTCGAGCCTTTGGGACTTGAGTATCTTATGGCTGCGGTAAAGGCTGAAGGGAAGTTCGGTCTTATTCACGATGAAAGCATTGAAAGCTCATTCGGTCGTTTCGCAAGGCTCTTAAAAAAAGTAGACGATAACGGCATTACTATTGTCGGCTTTTCGATAATGTCAAATACCGCATGGTATGTGCTTAAACTTATACACAAATTAAAGAAGGCCAGACCTAATGTGAAGATCATGGTCGGCGGTCCCGAAGTCGTCGTAAACTTTGAAGATTTTATGATAGAAGATGTGGACTATGTTTCTTTTGACAACGGTCTTGATTCTTTCAGACTTGCATTAAGAAACGAGTTTGACGATGAAGTTTTAAAGACCTGTACAGGCTTTGCCGGAAAGATAAACGGAGAGTGGTTTTTAAACAAAAAAGGTGAGCCTATCAGCGACTACGGTTTACTTCCCGACAGGAGTTTCTTTTATGAGAACAGATCCAAATTCCGTGTGCTTGCAAAGGGCTGTTTTTCGATGATGAAGACCGCGTTTTCCTGTCCGCAGAACTGCAAGTTCTGTATCTCGAGGCAGTTTAACAGCTGTACATACAGAGAAAGAACCGTGGAAGACGTAATCAATGAAATCATATCCATCGACAACGACAAAATATTTATTATCGATGATGATTTCTTAGTAAACAGAGACCGCGTTCTGGCTATCTGTGAAAAGCTTATAGAACTTGATTTAAAAAAGACTTTTATGATCTTTGCAAGAGCAGACAGTATCTGCAGATGCGAGGATATTTTCCCGATTATCTACAAAGCGGGTTTCCGCGATATGTTAGTCGGCCTTGAAGCGGTTGAAGATTCGACACTTGAAAAATACAACAAAAATTCGAGCGTTGAACTTAATATGCGTGCGGTTAAAATTTTGCGTGAATACGAGATGGTATGTGTGGGACTTTTCGTAATCAACTACGATTTTAAGCACAAGGATTTTATGAACATCAATAAGTTCATCAAAAAAGAAAAGCTTATCTGGGTTTTGTTCAGTATCCTTATACCTTTCAAGGGAACGCCCGTATACGAGGAAAACAAAGACCGGCTCTACCATTACAAATACAGAAGAACGGGCGGTACGAGCGTGCTGATGAAGCCATCGAATATGCCGATGCTTTTGTTTAAATTAGAGTTTCATTTTCTTTACTATGTAAATTATCCGCGCATTTACTGGGCCGGTGTAACGCATATGTTTAACAAGAAATATAAAAACAAATGAAAATACTCCTTATCAAGCCGGAAACGGTCGGGATATTCAGCTTTACTTACCTGGTAGATCACGAGCCTCTGGAGATGGAATACCTTTATACGGTGTTCACCAAAGACGGTCATGATGCAGTTATCTATGACAGAAGGTATGAATCGATATCCTTAAGAAAGAAACTGAATAAGGAAAAGCCTGACGTTGTGTGCATCACGGGTTATATTACGCAGGAGAAGCGCATAAAAAAGCTCTGCGAGGTCATAAAAAAACATAAACCCGAGACGGCGGTTATTTTGGGCGGTTCGCATGTGGAAATCAATTATGAGAACTTTTATGATTCCAAAGCGGATTACCTTTATCTTTTGTCGGGCTTAGACAATATGTGCAGGCTCGTAAAAGACATTGAGAAAAAAGACAATGCTGATATCGAAGAGATACCCGGTATCTGCTATAAGAAAAACGGAGAGTGGGTTTCAAACCCGAGGATTTTTGAAACTCCCGAGGATTTGCCCGTTCCCGACAGAACGCATTTTTACAAGAACAAGGAAAAATTCAGGTATCTCTGTTTTAAACCGCTGGCGCTTGTTAAGAATTCATACAGCTGTCAGAGAAACTGTAATTTCTGCTTCTGTACCAACCGTAACGGCGGAAGATACGCCTGCAGGAGTGTCGACAAACTTGTTGATGAAATCGCATCTTTGGATGTTCCCGCGGTTCATATTACGGATGACAATTTCCTTGTAAACAGAGAGTATTTAAAGGAATTTATCAGGCTCGTAAAAGAAAAAGACATACATAAAAAATATTTAATCTACGGTCGTGCGGATTTTATCGCAAATAACGAAGACATCATAAAAGAACTTGCAGAAATCGGACTCGCGCTTGTAATGGTTGGACTTGAAGCCACCAACGACGAAGAACTTGACTCGTACAACAAGCATGTTTCTTTGCATGAGAACGAAGAGTGCATCCGTATTCTTTCGGAAAATCATATTTTCTGTGCCGGACTTTTTATCGTGCATCAGGCGATGACGAAAGAAGATTTCAAAAAGCTTTACAAATGGATTGCGTCAAGGGATATTATTCCGACCGTATCGGTATTTACGCCTATGCAGGGTTCCGCAATGTACAAGGATTACGAAGACAAGCTTATTACAAAGGACGTAACAAAGCAGGATTTGTTCCACTGTCTTTTAAAGCCAGAGCATATGAGTGTAAGACGCTTTACGTTTGAATATTACAAGCTTTCAATGGGCCTTGCGTTTAAAAACAGAAAATCACCGCTATATGCGGATAACGAATATTTCAAAGGCATGCTGCATATTATCCGCGTGCTCTTTATGAAAGTTAAAAGACTGATTGTTTTATGAAAAAGAAACTTTTGTTAATCCAGCCTACTCCCTACGATCAGTACGGAAACCTGGTAAAAAAGAAAAAATTATATTTTGTAGGCCTTGCGCTTCCTTTGCTTGCAGCCTTAACGCCCGATGATTTTGAAGTCGAACTCTGCTACGAGACGATAGAGGATGTTCCTTTTGACACCGATGCCGAGCTTATAGGCATAAGCAGTATGGGACATGCTGTTATGCGTACCATCGATATCGCAAAGAAGTTTAAGGAACTTGGAAAGACCGTAATCCTTGGCGGATATATGGTTTCCTTAATGCCCGAGGAAGCGAAGAAATACGGCGATGCCGTAATGATAGGAGATGCTGAGGAAACCTGGGGCGAAATGATCAACGATTATTTAAACGGCACCCTAAAGGATTACTACAAAAAGAAACTGACGAAACTTGAAACACCGCTTCCGAAATACGAGCTTGTCTTAAATAAAAAGATTGGCAATTTCTTGCCGGTTCAGGCCGGAAGAGGATGTCCCAAGACCTGCAGCTTCTGTTCAATTTACTGCCTTTATAGAGGACAGTATTTAAAGCGAAGCATACCTGACGTAATGAGAGATATAAAGCGCATAAAAGAATTGGGCTTTAAGCAGTTTCTTCTTTTAGACGACAATCTTTTCTCGGACAGAAATTATGCGCTTGAGCTCTGCAAAGAAATAAAGAAAATGAAAATGCACTGGATGACTCAGTGCTCGATAGATATTGCAAAAGACGATGAGCTTTTAACCGCCGTTGCAAAGAGCGGATGTTACGCATTAAGCTTCGGTCTTGAAAGCATAAGCCGTGAGAGTCTTGTGGGCATGCAGAAAGCCTGGGCTCATCCGGACGAATATTCAAAGCAGCTTAAAATAATTCGTAAACACGGTATAGACATATCCACGGAAATGGTGGTAGGAGCGGAAGGGGATACGCTTGAATCAATTAAGGCTACCGCGAAGTTTATCGAGGATAATAAAATAGCCGTACCGAGGTTTTATATTTTAACACCGATTCCCGGCACTCAGTATTACGACGAGATGAAGGATCAGGACAGAATATACAATACGGACATGTATTCTTACAACGCCTGCGAAGCGGTTCATGTTCCCAAAAACATGACGCCGGAGGAACTTACGAAAGCGTACTGGGATCTTTATAACGATGTATATTCCATCAGGTGTATTTTAAAGAGAACCATCTTCAGTGACTGTCTGATAAAGAGGCCTTACAATGCGGTATTTTACTTGGGCGTAAATCTTTTTTACAGATATCACATTAAACACGGAATAGTGCCTAACATAGTTTAGAAAATGAATAGAGGGGGGGATAAAATGAGACTTGGAACTTCTTCGCCGCTTGCACACGCTTTAGCGGATGAATGGGCAAAGAATCAGGTGGCCTTAGGATGCAGCGCGGTTGTTTTTCCGTTATCCTGTAATGACCCTGAGGAGAGAATAACTGAATACAAAAACGCAGCAGAAAAATACGGTCTTATGATTGCGGAAGTCGGTATCTGGAGAAATGCAATGTCTTTAGATCCCGATGAGAGAAAACGCAATATTGATTACTGCGTAAACCAGCTTCGCCTTGCGGATTTTTTAAATGCAAGATGTGCGGTAAATGTGGCAGGCGCATTAGGACCAGTATGGGACGGCGGATATAAGGAAAACCTTACAAAGGATGCATGGAAACAGGTCGTAAAAACGGTTCAGGAAATAATCGACAGAGCGGATGTAAAGAATACTTATTTTACGCTTGAGCCGATGCCCTGGATGTTTCCTACGGGCCCGAAGGAATATCTTAAATTAATTGATGAAGTTGAGCGTGACAGATTTGCGGTTCACATGGATATTATTAATATGACCAATTCGGCGAACAGGTATTTCAGGCCTGAAGAATTTATTGATGAATGTGCGGATCTTTTAGGAGGTAAAATCCGAAGTTGTCACATCAAAGATATTCATTTTATACCGAAGTACACCTTTCAGGTTGAGGAGTGTGCTCCGAGCGAAGGTGAATATCCGATTCGTTATTATGTTTCGAAAATGAATGAAATAGATCCGGATATGCCGATGATTTTAGAGCATCTTAATTCGGACGAAGAGTATTACAAATATATGGGGTATTTAAAGGAGGAGTTACATGGCTTATACAAGACTGTCTGATGCTAATGAAATAAACGAAAGATACATGGATTCAATCCTTTTTGAGCAGAGACTGATTGATTCCGTAAATGCAGATATAAGTACTACGATTTTTGGCGAGACGTTTTCAATGCCCGTTATGACGCCTGCATTTTCGCATTTAAACGCTTTTAACGGACGTGAACTGACAGGACTTGAAGAATATTCAATCGCTGCAAAGGAATGCAATATTCTTAATTTCTGCGGAATGATGGAAAACGATTTGTTCCAGAAGATTATGGATACCGGCGCAAAGACCGTAAGAATCGTAAAGCCTTATGCAGATAACGGCAAAGTCAGAGACCAGCTTCAGTATGCCGAAAGCAATGGCGCTTTCGGTGTCGGAATGGATATCGACCATATCTTCGGTACCACGGGTTACGATATCGTTATGGGCGAAGAGATGGCTGCTCAGACATCTGATATGCTTCGTTCATATGTGGAGTCGGTTAAGATACCTTTTATCGTAAAAGGAGTATTAAGTGTTGCAGATGCAATCAAATGTGCGGAAATCGGAGCAAAGGGAATTATAGTCAGCCATCATCACGGAAGACTTCCTTATGCCGTACCGCCCATGATGGTGCTTCAGGACATAAAAGAAGAACTTAAGGGAAAGGACATCGCCATAATAGTAGACTGTGGCATTACGAGCGGTTCTGATGTGTTTAAAGCCCTTGCTTTAGGCGCAGATGCGGCAGCAGTCGGAAGGTCCATGATTCCTTTCCTTGAAAAGGACGGTGTCGCGGGCGTAAAAGAATACATCGAAAGTGTTGGTAAAGAACTTCGCTTTGTAATGAGCGCCACAGGCTTTTCAAAGGTTTCAGAAATAGACGAATCGGTTCTTTATGAACTTTAAACAGGTAGAACTAAGAAGGGTACGTATATGAAATACTATGTAAATTGCGGGGTAACAAATTCAGGTAACGGTACAGAGGCAGCGCCTTTTAAAACTATCTCTGAGGCAGCAGTTATTGCGCTTCCCGGAGATGAGGTAATTGTAGACGACGGTATTTACAGAGAGCATGTAAATCCTAAAAATGCAGGTAAGGAAGATGCAAGAATCACTTATCGTGCAAAGAATAAATTAAAAGCTGTTATTACAGGTGCAGAAGTTATTACAGACTGGAGCGAAGTTAAGCCCCATGTCTGGAAGACTGTAATAGATAACTCATTCTTTGGTAATTACAATCCGTTTAAAACACAGGTTGAAGGTGACTGGTTTGATTCGAATTTTACCGCACATACAGGTGATGTTTTCTTAAACGGCAAATCAATGTATGAAGTAACCGATATCGAGGGCGTATATAATCCCAAGGAAAATCTTTCCTCATGGGATAAGGATTTTACGATCTACACCTGGTATACCGAAGCTGACGGAGACAAGACAGTTATTTATGCAAACTTCCAGGATATAAATCCCAAGGATGCACTTGTTGAAATAAGTGTAAGACAGAACTGTTTTTATCCTCTCGAAGAAGGTATAGGATATATCACTCTTGACGGCTTTACGGTTTGTAAGGCAGCTACACAGTGGGCACCTCCCACAGCTTATCAGGACGGTATGGTTGGCCCTCACTGGTCAAAGGGTTGGATTATCGAAAACTGCGATATTTATGAATCCAAGTGCTCGGGTATTTCACTCGGAAAATATTTACAGCCCAATAACGACAACAAGTGGCTTAAATGGAAATACAAAGACGGCACACAGACCGAACGTGACTGTATCTGTCAGGCACAGACCGAAGGCTGGACCAAAGAAAATATCGGTTCACATATTGTTAGAAATAACAATATTCATGACTGCGGACAGACAGGTATTGTTGGCCATTTAGGCGGTGTATTTTCCGTAATAGAAAATAACCATATACATCATATTAACAACAAGCAGAACCTTGCAGGCGCGGAAATCGGCGGCATTAAGATGCATGCTGCTATAGACGTTATCATAAAAAACAATCATTTCCATCACTGCACAAGAGGCTTATGGCTTGACTGGCAGGCACAGGGAACGAGAGTTACCGGAAATCTGTTCCATGACAATGCACTGCCTCATGAGTATCTTTTACGATTGGAAAATCTTGCTAATTTGGGACTCGGAGAAGATATCTTTATCGAAGTAAGCCACGGCCCGACACTTATAGACAATAATATTCTTTTATCAGACAGAGCATTTAAACTTCCCACACAGGGCGTTGCTTTTGTACACAATCTGATTGCGGGATCATTAACTGCAGTCGGCAGAGGTGTGGATAACGGAGCAAAGACTTTAAAATCTCCGAGATACACTCCTTACCATGTGCCTCACAGAACAGAGATTGCAGGTTTTATGACCATTCTTCACGGAGATATGCGTTTCTATAACAATATTTTCGTTCAGAGCAAGGTAAGAGATAAACTTATAGATATCTGTAAGATATTTGAAAACGATGAGTGGGACGACGGAAATCTGATAGCGGGAACCATTCCTTACGATAAGTATATGACAGAAGAAGAATGGGAAAAAGAATTCGAAGGCTATTGCGGAATGGGCAGCATGCCAAGCGACAGATACTATATTCCTCTTCCTGTATGGACAGGCGGAAATGCATATTTTAACGGCGCAAAACCCATAAGTAAGGAAAAAGATTTTTACGAAGATACGGAACATGAGATTAAGATTGAGTTAACTACTGACGGAAAAGACTGGAAGCTTGATACAAATCTTTTTGAATATCTTCCTAAAAACTGCAGCATGATAAAAACCGAAACACTCGGTATGGCATTTGAGCCGGAACAGTACTACGAGAACCCTGACGGCAGCGCGATAGTTTTTGATACAGATATCTACGGAAACAAACGTACGGAAAGAATCGCAGCGGGTCCTGTCGCATATTAAATTGTTATGTATTTTTGTTACATATAAAACTAATTAAAGGAGACTTGAAAAATGGAAACAAAAAACAAAAAAAGATTTTGGATATTTATTGCGGTTGCATACGGTGTAGCATATGCAATGAATATTATCATGATTATCGGTTTTAAAAAGAATTATGATCTGACTGCATTCGTAAATACTCAGATGATGTATCCCGCATGCGGTGTTATTTTAGGAAAGCTTATCTTCAGAAAAGAAGATGAGAAACTTCCTATGGTTGGTTATATTACGATTCTTGCTACCACGGCACTTATGATGCTTTGCGCTTTAGGTTCGATAATTCTTCATATCGACCCGATAAAAATACCGGAAGCCGGTGAATTAGACATATGGAACACAGCATCAACACTTCCTTTGATTTTTGGAAGCCTTGTGGCTTATGTTGCTTTCTGGGTATGCGGAAAAGAAAAACGAGAAAACGCAGGTCTGCAGAGAAAGAATATTTTATGGAGCGTTATTCTTATAGCGGTATTTATCGCATTGTTCTTCGGAAGATCGATTTTCAGTGCATTTTTGACTGACTTGTTTAATCATAACAATGATGGATGGACTGAATTAAAGGAAGCTATTATCAACAAAAATATGATAATCGGTATATTTGTTCTACCCATTAACTTTTTCTTTAGCTGGGCAGCATTTTTTGGCGAGGAGTACGGATGGAGATATTACCTTCAGCCCGTTATGCAGGAAAAGCTTGGCAAACGTTTAGGCGTTATTTTACTCGGTGTAATCTGGGGCTTATGGCATATCGGTGTAGACTATATGTTCTATACCACCAAGTATGGCACACAGGCACTTATAGCACAGATTATTACCTGTATTGTTATAGCTGTATTCTTCGGATATGCATATATGAAAACCGGAAACATCTGGGTACCGGTTATCATGCATTATTTAAATAACAATATAGCAGGTCTTCTCGGCGGAGGATCGGATTCCTTGCAGAATCAGGTGATACCCTGGTCGGCATTGCCCGTTCACGCAATTTCAAGCATAATATTCTTACTGTTTATTTTTGCACCTCTTTATAACAAGAAGAAAGCAGAAAAGGTTGAGAAAACTGAAGTACAAAGCGAAGAGAATTAATAAAAATATGATTAAAAACGGATCAAAACAAAAAACTGTATTAAAAAGATTATTGGCAGGGTTACTGGCAGCAGGCGCAGCTTTTATATTCTGCGCCTGTGAACTGCCGGGCGGAGAGATTTCTTATGACGGAAAAGATGGCGGTGTATATCAGGCTCATATTCCCGAACCTGTTGAAGTCCCCGAGGAACCGCCTGTAGAAATCATCGATCCCGGGTATTCCGAGACATATGAATCTTCTTTGATGAACTTTGTTGTTCCGAATGATTTTGAAAAAATGGAGTATTTCTCAAGGGAAGACTTTAAACAAAATAATCCGGAAATAAATTACTCGGATGAAGAACTTCTCACTGCTTCCGAAGCGTATTTTTCAACTCTGGAAGAATTATCCGATATGGGCTGGCAGATAAAATTTACTTTTATGAGCCTTACAAATGACAATCTACCGGAACTTGTTTATACATCCTATTCGGGAGATCCTAACCAAAATTACTCAATCGAATTTCATTTCTGTACTTATGATTTCGAAAAGGGAGAAGTGGTTGAAATCGGAAGCTTTTACTCGCAGTACGGAACAGCGCTTTTCTATTCGGAAAAAGATAATCTTTTAAGTTATACCGAATGGAAGTCAAATGATCCGTATTATTACAACTATTATGTGACAATCAATAAAGATAATAAGTTTGAACTGGTTGCGTCTTTTTCAAGAGAAATTACTGAATACACAGATGATTCAGTTTGTTTGGTGAATCATGTTGAAACAGATTACGATACCTATAATGATTATCTTGACAGTTTTGATTTTCTTGTAAATAGCAGAAAAGAACTGGATTATTATATGCTTAATGCATTGATTTCGATAGACGGAAATTATGAAATCACATACGATGAATACGAGTATGAGAATTATTACAAGGAATATGATGACAAATATCTGAAAGCGGCTTCTGAGGCATTTATTGAAACGCTGGAAAATAAAATCGTAGATGCAAAGTATTCTTTTGTCTTTCTGGACGGTGACAATATGCCTGAAATGCTTCTTGAAATGAACGACAAGATTTATATATATAAAGCAAGTATTTATACGGATTCAGAAAACGGCATTTCTAAGTTTGCTTATGAGATATATCATTCAGGTTTTGAAGGAAATATATCATACGCCGAATACAACATGGTAATTTGTGAGAAGTCGGAAGAAAACGGCAATCAGATCGATAATTACTATCTGTATAACAGATATGATATTTATCCCATGCAAAGATATATCTGCACCAAAGATAATAAGTATTATTTAAATGACTGCCTGATTAGTCAGGACAGATACAAAGACTTTATCGATAAATGGGAGAATTTCACTTTTAAGGAAATATTGGTTGATGAGATGTATACGGAAAAAGATTCAAACAGTATTAAGAAGCATTTTAATGATGCGTTAAAAAATTATGCTCCCTAAATCTTTTAATAGGAGAAAATGATATGACCATAAAAGAAGCAGTTAACGAAAGACATTCTGTCAGACAGTATAAAAATATACCGATTGAAAATGAAAAAGAAAAAGAATTGAGAGATTTTATTGAGGCGATAAATGATGAAAATGGTCTCGATATTCAGTTTATTGTAAACGATCCCGAATGCTTTGATTCGTTTTTGGCACATTACGGTAAATTTACCAATGTTCAAAACTATATTGCCATGGTTGGAAACAAACAATATCCGAATCTTGATGAAACAATTGGTTATTTCGGAGAAGAAATAGTTCTTAAGGCGCAGACAATGGGACTTAATACCTGTTGGGTTGCAGGTACTTTCAGCAAGAAAAAATGTAAAGCCCGGGTCGGCAAAGACGAGAAGCTTTTATGCGTTATTTCCATAGGATACGGCGAGAATCAGGGTCAGAATCATAAATCAAAACCCTTAGAAAAGCTTTGCAAGGCAGATTTAAGCACGGCACCCGAATGGTTTAAGGAAGGGGTTGACGGTGCATTAAAAGCGCCTACAGCACTTAATCAGCAGAAGTTTGTGATTACGCTTGAGGGCGATAATGCAAAGATTACTTCCAAGGGCGGAGCAATGACAAAGATTGATCTTGGAATTGTAAAATACAATTTCGAAGCAGCATCGGGAAGAAAAGTTCTTTAATCGAAACGGAGAAAAAACGTGAAAAAATATAAGCTTGCAATATTCGATATGGACGGTACAATCCTTGATACTCTGGGGGATTTAACAGATTCAACCAATTATGCGTTAAGAAAGAACGGATTTCCCGAACTGACTATAGATTTTGTCAGAAACATAGTCGGAAACGGCCTTTACATGGAAGCTAAAAGAGCCACTCCCGAAGGAACTGACGAAGAGACGGTAATGGCTGTATACAATGATCTTTTTACATACTATAAAGACCATAATGAAATAAAAACCAGACCGTATGACGGAATAGTTGACGTTATAAAGAAACTTAAAGCAGAAGGCGTTAAAACAGCAGTGGTTTCAAATAAAGCCGATATAGGCGTGCAGAAGCTGGCAGAAAAGTATTTTACAGACTGCTTTGACTGTGCCATGGGAGAAACCAAAGGCTTTGCTTTAAAGCCCGAAAGAGACATGGTGGATGAAATATTAAACCGTATGGGAATAAAGACGGAGGATGCCGTATACATCGGTGATTCCAATGTCGATGTGGAAACTGCCGTTAATTCCGAGATGGATTTTATAGGTGTATCATGGGGTTTCAGAGGCAGAAAAAAGTTAGAAGAATACGGTGTAAAAAACATAGCCGATACGCCTGAAGATTTGCTTAAAATCCTTCTTTAATAACAATTTTGGCAACTTGGGTATACCCTTTGTACCGCTTGGTATCTGAAGTATTGATATCATTTTTATCCCCCTGTAAGATGTGCTCATACAGAACATCTAAGGAGGATTCAACATGGATACATTAAGACTTTCAGGTAACGTTAACAACATTGATGAATTAAGAAGAGAGGCAAAGGATTTACAGAAAAACGGTTTGCCTTACATGATGTCATCGGTTATAGTATGGGGCATGGTTTTAGGAGCACAGATTCTTGCAACATCTTTTCAGAACGCAAATCTTGCTACATTTATATGTTCGGCTTTTATGATGCCGATAGCGATTCTTTTCTCTCGCATTTTAAAAACTAATATTTTTAAGAAGACTAAAAACCCTGTCAGCAAGCTCGGCTTTTTATGCACGATGAATCAGAATCTTTACATTCCGATAGCAATGCTGGCCTGCACATTCTTACCCGAGGCAATGCTTTTGATATATGCCATCATCTTTGGGGCACACCTTTTGCCGTTCGCCTGGGTTTATAACTGCAAAGCATATACTGTGGTTTCAATTATCGAAGCAGTCGGCGCAATGTTTGTATCATTATTTTTCGGTAATGTCGGAATTGCAGCGTTTATAATAATCATGCAGATAATACTTGTATTATTACTCTTTATCAACGCCCGAAAGGAAAAAATACTTAATTGAGAGTAGAAGTAATTAACGATCAGAAAAGTGAATCAATCAATGTCGAAATTCATTGTAAGGATATTACAAATGAAGTAAAAAGGCTTAAGAGACATATAGATAATTTCCAAACCGGTATTTCCGGCTCGGAAGACGGTAATACATATATTGTTTCGCCGAATGATATTTTCTACATTGAATCCGTGGATAAAAAGACATTTATTTATACCGAGGATAAGGTATTAAGCACGGATAAAAGACTTTATGAGCTAGAGGAAATACTGGATAACAGAGATTATTTCAGATGCTCAAAATCGGTGATTATCAATATTAACAAAGTAATAAAGCTTAAGCCTGAAATAACCAGAAACATACTAGCAACATTGTCTAATGGGGAAGTGGTGGTTATTTCTAGGCGGTACGCGACGGATCTTAAGAAGCTGCTCGGAATAAGGAACTGATATGAGAAGTATAAAAGATTATTTAATATATTTAAGAAATGCATTATCGTTTGTTTTTTCATGGCTGGTAATATGCTCTGCAGTATTAACGCTTGCCCTTGGATTTAAAACAATCTCAATTGCATTTCTTGCGAAACTGTTTGTTTTATGCCTTTGGGGAGTGCTTACCTTCGGATTCTGCTTTTTGACAAAAATGATGCAGAAGAAAGGTTTTATCTTTTCCCTGACAGTGTTTTACATTTTATTCATTCCTGTTGAGATAGCAATGTTTTATTTCATGGGAATGTTCTCCACCAAAGGAAACATAATTGTATGGAGTATATTTGGTGCGATAGTGGTATTAACTTATATAACCTGCCTCGTAATTGAGTTTTTTATTCTTAAAAAACGCGGCGACGATTACACTAAGAAAGTGCTTGAATATAAGGCTAAATCAGCTGAATAAGCTCATAAAAAACATAAAAAGTCCGGGAGGGCTTTTTATTTTGAATTAAAAACCTATTGACTTACTAGGTGAATAAGGATAAAATCTTTTTGGCAAGGGAAAATATGATTTTCAATAGTCTGAAAGGAGATTCAGTCCATGATATATGCAGATAATGCAGCAACAACAAAAATGAGTGAAAAAGCCATAGAAACAATGGTTTCACTTATGAAAGATACATACGGCAATCCTTCGAGTCTGTATGAGTTCGGACAGAAGTCCAAGGAAGTTTTGGAGGAGGCAAGAGCAAAGGTTGCGGCCGCCATCGGAGCAAATCCCAAAGAGATATATTTCACATCCGGCGGAAGTGAGTCGGATAATCAGGCAATTAACAGTGCAGCAAAGGCAGGCGCTCTGGCAGGAAAGAAACACATCATTTCTTCCGCCTTTGAACACCATGCAGTACTTCATACATTAAACAAACTTAAAAAAGAAGGTTTCGAAATCACACTTCTTGACGTACATGAAAACGGACTTATCGATCCTAAAGAAGTAGAGGATGCAATAAGAGAAGATACATGCCTTGTAACCATTATGTTTGCCAATAACGAAATCGGTACAATTGAACCCATTCGTGAAATCGGCGAAGTCTGTAAGAAACACGGCGTAACTTTCCATACGGATGCTGTCCAGGCAATCGGACATATTCCCGTAAATGTTGTTGATGACAATATCGATATGCTTTCCGCATCTGCACACAAATTCCACGGCCCAAAGGGTGTCGGATTTTTGTATGTAAGAAAAGGAATAAGACTATTCAATCTTATTGAAGGCGGTGCTCAGGAAAAGGGCAAGAGAGCAGGTACAGAAAATGTTCCCGGTATTGCGGCAATGGCTGTTGCCTTAGAGGATGCTGTTGCAAATCTTGAAACGTACGGTAAAGCTGTTACAGCAAAGAGAGACAGAATCATCGAAGGTATCTCCGAAATTTCACATTCTGCATTAAACGGTGATGCTATAAAGCGCCTTCCCGGAAATGTTAATTTCTGCTTCGAAGGAATCGAAGGTGAATCAATTCTGCTTCTTTTAGATGATAAAGGAATCGCAGCTTCATCAGGCAGTGCATGTACTTCAGGCTCGCTTGATCCAAGCCACGTGCTTCTGGCAATCGGCAGAGTGCATGATGTTGCTCACGGTTCATTGAGACTCACCATTGATGAGAGCACCACGGACGAAGAAGTAGAAACCATTATCACTTCAGTTAAAGAAGTGGTA
>JAFYHV010000063.1 GCA_017538995.1 Lachnospiraceae bacterium
ATGGAACCTACGTTTTAGTTGATAAAGACGGTAATCCTATAGACTGGGATTCACCGATTAATAATCCCTTTGCAGAAGAAGAATAAACAACTAATTTAATATTCATTAAAAAAAGGAATCATCCGATTCCTTTTTTAAACCCTACTCGTCCGCAAGGACTATATAATATATACGGCACGCAAGCCGGAGGAATGAAGGGATCGCGTATGGCCCTCATACGCAAAAAGAAAAAAATTATAAAAAGTAATTATAGTTGTCATATGTGTAAACATATGACTTTTTTATTTTTTGACAACATTTTTGCTTTTTTTGACAATAACTATCATATTTTTTATTGATATGATGAATTTAACAAAAAACATTTTGGTGGTATTTGGCAGAACTTCTGAAGACTTTTTCCCACCCACCCCCATAAAAGGTAATCTCCTTAATTATTATATTTTGAGTCTATCGGAAGCTCTGCCAAATGCTACAAAAAAATAATATACGAAAAGGAGAGAAATTATATGGACAATTGTGAATATGGAAAAGCAGTATCTTATGCGATTGTTTTTCAACAACAGATTTTTAGAAAACAGGAAGAGGCTAATGAAAAAAGTTGGAAATGGGAAACCTATTTTCCGAGGACACTTTCAAACGAAGAAATTGAATTAATCATGGGAATAGCGGGTTGTTGGTATGAAGAAGATGAATCTAATGACCGTATAAGATTTTATTCCAGTGAAAAGCATCCTGCATGGATTAGAAAAAAAATGATTTATATGAAAGAAGGTGATAAAGGTGGATGCCAGAACAAAAGAAAAAATAACGCTTCTCTTGATTCAAAGCATGGAAGGTATATTAGAAGCATTAGAAATGGCATTATTGCAATATCAGATTAAAGTTGAAGAAGAAAAAATAATAGAAAGGGGTGATTATTATGAATAATCGCGACAGAGTAACTTCAAGAATTGTAATACCTTGCAGATTTGCCTATTTGAATTGTTGGAGACCTGTAACTCAATACAATGGTATTCAGAAATATACAGTTGCTGCAATTATTGATAAAGAAGACAAAGAAACAATTACACAAATTGAGGATGCTATTGAATATGTAAAAAATCAATCAATTCAGCTCTGGGGTGGACGCATTCCAATGAATTTAAAAATCCCTTTACATGATGGAGATGAAGAGAAACCGGATAATTCAACATTTAAAAATTGCTATTACATTAATGCTAAAAGCAAAGAACCTCCACAGATAGTTGATAGTAAAGTTCAAACAATAACAGATCAAACTGAAGTATATTCCGGTTGTTATGGGAAGATTAGTATAACGTTATATAGTTATAATCTTGGCGGAGCAAAAGGTATCGCTGCTTGGCTTGGAAACATACAAAAACTGAGAGACGGGGATCCTTTTACTAGCAAAATAGGTGCACGTGATGATTTTAAGGTTGAAGAAGGAAGGTGATAGAATGCTTCTCATTGAACGGGAGTGGATGCGCGGGTTGGAAACAGATAGGCATGGGAATCTTTTAGCAACATTATCCAATATATCAAAGATTTTGGAACATGACGAAGAGCTTAAAAGCATAATGTTCAATGAATTAAGTGGATATTTTGATACCGTGGGTTCACTTCCGTGGAGAGAAAATATAGGCGGATGGGGACAGAATGATCTGGCATGTTTAGAACTGTTTCTTGAGCAAAAATATGGTATTTATTCTCCTATTCGTTGTAAAGAGGCTTTGACAGCATTTCTTAGTACATCAAGGAGGTACCATCCTATAAAAAAATATCTTGAAAAAATTAGATGGGATGGAAAACCAAGATTAGATACGATTTTAATAGATTATCTTAATGCGGATGATAGCCGTTATACACGAATGGTTACGCGTAAAACATTTACAGCTGCAGTGGCTCGTGTTTTTGAACCAGGAATAAAATTTGATCATGTTTTAGTTCTTTGCGGAATGCAGGGCATAGGCAAAAGTACGCTTTTTTCTAGGCTTGGTGGATCATGGTATTCGGACTCAATGACAATATCAGACATGAAAGACAAGACAGCAAGTGAAAAACTTCAAGGAGTTTGGATTATGGAACTTGGTGAACTTGCAGGAATAAGAAAAGTTGATGTTGAAATAGTTAAGTCATTTATTTCTAGGCAAAATGATATATATCGTCCGGCATATGGTCAGTATGTGGAAAATCATCCTCGAGAATGTATTATTGTGGGTACAACTAATGCAGATAACGGATTTTTACGTGATGTATCGGGAAACAGAAGATTCTGGCCAGTTAGATTAAATCGCAAGGTTAGCGATCCTTGGAAGTTGGATGAAATGGATGCAGATCAAATTTGGGCTGAAGCATATCAATCGTTTTTAAACAAGGAACCTTTATTTTTATCCGAAGGAGATGAGGAAGAGGCAGAAAAAAGACAGAGAGAAGCGCTTGAGGTTGATCCTCGCGCCGGATTAATCGAAGATTACTTAAGCAATCCCTTAATTAATTCAGTATGTCTAATGGAACTTTGGTGTGAATGTTTAGGAAGACATCGTCAGGATATGAAACGAAGAGATGCATATGATATTGAGGCCATCCTTAGGAGAACAGGTGAATGGGAATTATATGCAGAAAACACATCGGGCAAAATGAGAACGGAAAGATATGGCATTCAACGTGTTTTTGTTAGAAAGGCTAAATTTGAAAATGACTGATATAGAAAAAAAGATAATGATGCATATATTAAATAATCCTGTATCAATTATATTAGCGGAGTACATGTCAGAGTATAGAACAGAATTATTGAAGATAGCATATTATCTATTATTGAGAAGTATAACTCCGAAAAGAATAATAATTATTTCCACAAAAAAGGAAATAGAATTAAACTGGGTTCCGGTGATTCATAGAATTCAAAAGTATCAAAAGATAAAGATTGCAGTAGCTTTAGGAAAGAAAAAGCGAAAGAAAGAGGCATTATACCGAAAAAATATTATTGTTTTTACTAACGAAGAGTCTGTTGATTGGATAAAAGAGATTTGTTTATCAGAAGAAGACTTGATAATAATTGATGGACTTTCAAGATTCATAAACAGAAACTCAAAGAGATATAAAGAAGTTAAAGAACTTGTAAATAGGGTGAATCATGTACTGGCTGTAATTCATCAATTGATACCTAATGAATTATCAGATATCTGGGATGAAATATATTTTCTTGATAACGGAAAAAGATTAGGATTAACTAAATCGGCTTTTTTGGACAGGTATTTTTTTGCTATTAGTGAAAGAAAAGGTAGTTACTTAAAGAAAAAATATATTCCTAAAGATAATGCGATAAATTCAATTTTAAAAGCAATAGAAGACATTTACCTCGATGGTTCTAAATTGAGGGTGTTTTCAGGACAGGCAACATACATAAAAGAATATGTGGAATTAAGCAAGAGCGAAATATCAAGGTATAACTTAATAAAACTGCAAGGATTGCCAGAAAGTTATCTATTACAACTTGCCAGTGGATCTATTTACGAAAACGAAAGTAAGAGAAAAACATATGTGTTTCATAATCGAAAAATAATAAAAATAAAATACTTGTTGAACAATTTTAAAGACAAAAAGGTACTAATAGTATATAGCTACAAACATGAAAAAGATTTGATAATGAGTCATATTCCAATATCGATGCCATTGGACAACAAATTTACGATTGAAAACTGGAATAAAGGGCAAATACAAATTGGTTTAATTAATTCTTCAACTTGCAGAAAAAAATCTGATCCTATAAAGGGTTGCGATATCGTAATATGGTATTCACTGATTTTTTCTAAACGGATCTATGAGAAGATAAATGAAAGAATATTAAACAAAGCGGATGCCCTAGTAATTTATTTGGTTACAGCTGACACAATAGATGAAAAAGCAGTTCAAGTAATTATGAATGAATAAGCTTTTATGGGTAAGGTAATGGGAATGAAAGTATCAATAGAAAGAATATTTTCAGAATACAATATGAACACTGCTCTTAAAATTGTAACGAAGAAAAATCCAATGCCGGGTCTTGATGGTTTAAGAGCAAGCGAACTGGAAGAATATTGGTCTATGAATAAAAACGCTATACTGAAAGAAATAGAAAAAGGAACTTATAATCCAACACCGCTCTTTATATTTTTTAAGATTAAACCGGGGAAAAAAGAAAAACGTCAAATATCCGTATGTTCAGTTTTAGACCAAATGTTATTACATTGTATCAGAATTGAATTAGAAAAATCCTATATTCCATATTTCCATAAAAACAGTTATGGATTTATAAAAGGGCGGGGAACTCAGGAAGCATTAATACAATGCTGTTGCTTCATGAATAATGGATTTAATTATGTTGTAGATGCAGATATAAGAAAATGTTTTGATAGCATAAAACATCGAATAGTAATAGAAAAAATCGGACGGATCTCAAAGAATAATGTAACTGAATTAATTAGCAAATATATTAAAAACCCCGGAATGATTGGTGAATCAATTAGATATCACAGAGTTGGGGTTCCACAAGGATTATGCCTAAGTCCGTTGCTGACAAATATTGTTCTTAATAGTTTGGACTGGTTTCTCTACAGAAAACGAATGAGGTTTGTAAGATATGCAGATGATTTAGTTGTTTTCTGTAAAAACAGACAAGATGCTTATGAGGCATTGAATATTATAAGAGAATATTTAGAAAAAGAATTGTCACTCCATTTAAACAATGACAAGACATCAATTATACCGGCAGAAGAACTACATTATTTAGGCCATGCATTTGTTAAATTTGGGAATAAATATATATTGGCTATTGATGAAAACATAAAGGGTAAAATGATTTTAAAACTGCAAAGACAACTAAAAAGAAAGGACGACGGAAAAGTTGAAATGCTTGACAGAATTGGAGCATTTAACAGAGGGTGGATAAATTATTATAGAAAAGCATATCCCAAAAGCATGATTGAATTTTTACAAATAGTTCAAGAAAGCGAGATAGAAGAGATAAACAATAAATTAATTCCTGAATCATCGGGAAAAACTGAAACAGCAAATATAATTTTAGAGAGCAAAGGCTTTGTTCTACCGATTGACTGGTATGAAGAGGTCTGCGAAAGGAGTGGTATCATATGACAAAAGAATATGGAAAATGGAACGATGCAACGTATTATCCTAACTGCAATAAAGTGAGTGGAGAACTGACGGAATACAGTACGGAGAAAATGCTTTATGCAGACACAGCTGAGTTTCAAATAAGGTATTATTATAGTATTGAAGAAATGGAAATTGGAAGTTTCGAAGCACATATTTTGTTAAGAGTAGCAGCTAGTCATGGAATTACAAAAGGACAGCTTGAAAAGTATTTAATTATGCAGGGAATGGAATTTGATAAATTTACAATAGATGAAAGACTGTATGAAATGGTAAATAAAGGATACTTGTCTTTGATAAAATATAGAAATGCAGATAATAATAGTGGGAATATTATTTATGATATAGGAAACAGAGGAGTAGCTTATTTAAAAAAGAATGAACTTCCCGCACAGAATCCAATGGAAGAATATTTGACGGGTAAAGATCTGTTAAGACACATTAGAATCAAAATATTAACAAATCAAATCGCACTTCATTCTTTATGCGAAATAAAGAATATTAAGCATTTTTATTTCCAGAGAGAGTTTAAGATCAAAGATAAAAATGAAGAAATTAGTATTCATGTTCCGTTATATATTCAAACAGAAACAACTAATTATGCATTTGAATTTGTTGGAAATAATGCTGTAGGTAAAAAAATATTTGAGGAGCGGATTGAAAGATATCTTAATTATAGGCAAATTTTACCAGAGAATACAGTCCTTGTAATTGTTGCAGAAACATATGATCATATGATGATGTTGATATCAAAAATGGATGCTTATGAAAAACGTGATTTAAATAGAACCGTTTTGTATACTCATGACGCGGAGTGGTTTTATGATATTTCCGGAAGATTATATGCGATGGCTAGAGCTATGGGACAGTCTGGATTGATGACAGTTAATATTATTTAATGCCCTACTCGTCCGCAAGGACTATATAATATATACGGCACGCAAGCCGGAGGAATGAAGGGATCGCGTATGGCCCTCATACGCAAGGAATCAGCCCGCGAGGGAGAGAATCCTCACGGGTTGATTTTCCGATTTGTAATATTTTGGGCATTCAATTTTCTTAATAAATCAGTATCCAATTGTCTTTCGGTAAGGATTTGTTGCTTACATAAATCCAAGAGAATTTTTTGTTTTAATGAATCGGATTCATTTTCTGCCAGCGCAAAGGTAGCACGGGGATACGATAAATCCGATGCTTTACACAACAGATTTTTCCATTCGATGCTTCCTGTTTCGTAAAAACGAATTGCGGTTTCATAAAAAGCGGAATTATAATTTGAGGCCATAGCCTTTTTAAATAATGAGAAAGCTTCTTCTTTTCTTCCTTGATCAAAATAATATATTGCCAAGTGTTTTAACGCCCATGGATTATTGTAAGAAGCAGCTTGTTTTAATTGCGCTTCAGCTTCAAAAGGAATGTGAAGAGAAAGTCTTTTGTTTAAATCTGACAGTAATTTTTTATCGGATTTATGCTTAGTCAAAAATATGGCAATCTGATTATTACCATAAAACCAATGCATACTTCCGGCCCTGTCGGCAAGGCGAATGGCGGTTAAAAATTGGATAAGAATATCTTCGTAATATTCAGGGGAATAAGCATATTTTGTGAATAATTCTTCGGCATCTCGAAAAGTAAACCATGCAACAAGATTATAAGCGGCAGGATACTCTCCGGCGAGGTTAAGGTATTCTAAAGCTTTTGCTTCTGCCTCATCTTTTTCTTTAACAGAGTCATAATGCATGTTTAAAAGTGTATACGCTAGAGACCAACAGGAACTCTGTAGAGGAGGATTCGAGTTTTCGATTGCTTTAATATACCACTTGGCGGCTTTTTCGTAGTTTTGCTCAAGTTCAAAATAGTTGTTATCACGAATCCAATAGGTTTTTCCCCAATAGTACATAGTTGCCAGTTCATCGGCTGCGTAACAATTTGTTGGAGCAAATTTTAAAAGCATATTATATCTGTCATATGAATCGCTTCCAAATCCCCCAACATATTTGTAAAAATCCGATAACTGTGCTGATTCGGTTAGTGGCGCCTGGCTTTTGATAATAAAATTAGAAGCGGTAGTTACATTATTGAGATTGACATGTTGTCGCAATTCGACTTGTTTGATAATTATGTCGAGAATAATTCTTGCTAAGGAAAGAAAATCGATGGATTCGGAGTTGTTTTTATGGAAAAAATCGGTATATGAATTACAATATTTTTTTAGAGAATTATATACATTCGTACTGATATTTGGATTAAATGAAAAATATTCTACAAATCGAGAGGATGATTGATTTTGAAGAGAAGTATTATAACTTATTGTACAAATATTATCTCCGTAATAAACAAAAAAATACTGTAACATCCAAAAACATCGATAAAGAATTTGAGTATAGTCCGAAGAATTGTTTCTTAAAAGTCGTATCCAAGATTTCGGAATAGAACGATCGTTATTTAAAACATGGCATATATTGGATTCTAGATTTACTTCTCCTCCCAGGTGATAAGTGGATAAAAGAGAGGCTTTTCCATAATATGGCGACATTTTCACATCACTATCGTAGATTGCCAAATTATCGTATATATATTTATGCATAGAACAAAAAGCCTCCGAATCAGAGGTCCAGTTTTTTTGAGACGGATGAGAATACATAAAGAGTAAATAACGACGTATATCATGGATTAAATCATCTATCCCGGATGGTGCGTATGAATTTGAAAAAGACGAAAGCTGATCACTTATAAAATGTATCAACAGTTGATACATAATGACCCGATTGTTAAATAATTGAGAGTCTTTTTCTTTACATAAAGCTATACTAAGTGCGCTTAAGGGTGTTAAATCATTCTTTTTCATACTTTAATTGTATAAGTAATTTGATTCTTTTCAAGAACCAATTATCATACTTATAATAATAAATCTTGATAAATAGATGTTTGTTATTCGCGGGCAAACGAATTATAATTTAATTATGAAAATTTCAAGCGAATTAAAATTAACAGGTGACGAATTCTGCGGAGGATACAGTTGCGGTCTGACCATGCATGACAGCGCGACAATGAGAAATTTTACTCTGACAGAAGGCAGTGAAAAATTTGAAGAAGGCATCGCGGCGTATGAAAACGGCGAGGGTCTTCTTTTAATTGTGAACAAAGCAAAAGACGGAGACGCTCTTCGCATAAAAACAACGATTACAAACAACTCCGACAAAGAAGTAACCATGGAAATGCTTACAAGCTTTTGCCTGTCCGAAATAAACGCTGACAGAGTTCACAGATTACAGTCGTTCTGGAGTTCGGAAGGAAGGCTTAAAAGCGAGACCATTGAAGAGATGAATATGGAGCCTTCATGGATGCATTGGGGAGTCAGAGTTGAAAAGTTCGGAAGCGTGGGCTCGATGCCCGTCAGAAAATATTTTCCGTTCCTTGCTTTGGAAGATTCAAAGACCGGCAAATTTGTCGGAATGCAGCTTTATCTTGCATCCACATGGCAGATGGAAATTATCTGCAGGGAAGATGAAAAACTGACGGTTACGGGCGGAATCGGAGACAGGGATTTCGGACACTGGATGAAAACCCTCTCGATTGGCGAAACATTCGAGGCTCCCGAGGCCGTAATAGCACGCGGAGACTCTTTATATGATGTATGCGATAAGCTCGTAAAAGCACAGCACCCGGATATTTCGCCCATTGATTCGGACATGGGAATAATATTCAACGAATACTGTGCGACCTGGGGCGATCCGACGTTTGAAAAGGTTAAAAATGTAGCTGATAAAATAGAAGGCAGGGGCATAAAATATCTGGTAATCGATTCCGGCTGGTACATTGACCCCGAGACTCACTGGTGGGACTTTCTCGGCGACTGGGATGTGAACGAAAAACGTTTCCCGGGCGGGCTTAAGCCGATAGGCGATTATGTGAGGTCTAAGGGAATGATTCCCGGAGTCTGGTTTGAAATGGACGCAATTACTTCGGGCAGCAAACATTTTAACGAAACGGAACATATCCTTAAAAAAGACGGCATGCCTCTAACCGTAGGCGGCAGAAGATTCTGGGATATGGAAGATAAGTGGGTTAAGTCTTTTCTTGAAGAAAAGGTTATTAAACTCCTAAAAGAATCAAACTTCGGATATGTAAAAATCGATCATAACGAACCTTACGGCATAGGCTGCGACGGAGCGGAAAGCCTCGGTGAAGGGTTACGTAGAAAAATAGCTGCCACGCAGGAATTCTTTGCAAAAATGAAAGAAGAAATACCAGACCTTGTGATAGAAAACTGCTCGGCAGGCGGCCACAGACTTGAGCCTTCGATGATGAAGCTTTGTTCCATGGCAAGTTTTTCGGATGCGCATGAAACAACGGCGATTCCTTTAATTGCGGCAAATCTTCACAGAGTCATAAGACCCGAGCAGAGCCAGATCTGGGCAGTGCTTCGTGCGGCGGACAGCAAAGAAAGAATCGAATATTCACTTGCCGCAACGTTCTTTGGACGTATGTGTCTAAGCGGAGACATTTATGATTTAACCGACGAGCAGTGGGCTGTGGTAGACGAGGGAATTGAGTTTTATAAGAAAGCGGCTGACATCATAAAAAACGGCAAAACCATCGTGCACCGTGTGGAAAGCACTTCCTACAACAATCCCAAGGGGCAGCAGCTTTTGATAAGAAAATATGGTGAAAAGAGACTCGCGATTTTGCATAGATTCGAGGATTCAAAGAAATGGATTCCCGAGTTTCCTAAGGGATGTAAAATACTGGCTGAATTCGGAAGCGGAGAAACCGACTTCAGCGCAAAAGCCTGGATTTATGAGATAAATGAGTAAAAGGATATAAAACTGCATTTGATGTATGGGGAGTTTTTATGGGTGAACTGGGATTTTGTTTTTTATTGATTTTAATAGTGCTTCTTCCGCTTGTTCCGACGATAATTGCTTTGACTCAGTACAAGAAGAAAACGCAAAAAGAATTCGAAAGAACGGATAAGGATAAACACCGTTATTATCCGGTTATTTTTTCAAAGTCGGCACGAGTGGCGATTTTCTTCGTGCTCGTTTCCATGTGTTTGTTTGTGCTTCCGAGTTTCCCGATAATTATGATTCATCTGCTTTTTCCGGAAATAAAACTCTGGATTGCGATTGCTGTAATCGAGTTTCTCGGTATTTTATGTATTTTCATTTATTACCGTTTTCTGGTATTTGACATTGATTTCGTAGAGCTTGATAAAAAGAATTTTGAAATCGTTCATAAAAACGGTAAAAGAGATCTTTATTCGCTTGCGACTTATGAAAGGTCCTATGAAAACACTTT
The DNA here is from genome assembly GCA_017538995.1 of Lachnospiraceae bacterium. Taxonomy (GTDB): domain Bacteria; phylum Bacillota; class Clostridia; order Lachnospirales; family Lachnospiraceae; genus UBA3766. The sequence continues at coordinate 10,450 of JAFYHV010000063.1, forward strand.
TCACACAAAATATGGAAAAGGCATTACTCGAGGACTGATATTTGAGATTGCCGGAAAAAAGAAAGAAGTAAATCTCGATTTTCTCGGAGATGAGGGATTTGTGATATTTAACGGCGATCTGCAGGCGTTGTTAAAAAACGGCGAACTTCCCGTAGTGGCAACTGAAAAGACGGTTGAAGAAAAAACCTCTGCAGAAAAAACTGATAAAAAAGAAGTCAGCCGGTCAGAAACGAAAGAAACAGATAATAATCTTTTAGGATATGATTTTTATATATTCATAAAGAATTCCACTAAGGCGGCAATTAACGCAGCGCTCAAAGAATACGATGAAATCTATACTTCGGACTCTGTGTTTAAATATGTTACGGGCGATGTTCCCGAGACTGCCTGGAATTACGCAGAGCTTATTTTGGCGAATAAAGTTGATGAAGATGCCCTGATTTTGGAATACTTTAATATTCTTTTATGGTTAAAAGACAAATCAAAAATCTTGTTTGCATTTGCCTTTCCGAATGATTATTTGCACGCGCCGATTTATGCGGTTTGCGACCTGAAAAATCCTATGGGCGATACCTGCCACGGTATTATGAACAAAAAGGAATTTAACTACAATGTTCCCGAAATGGCATTCGAGTGGGGCAAGGAACTGCCTGAAAAATACGATTATAATGCAATGCTTAAAGAAGAATTTGCATTTAAAAAGGAATGGTTTGATATAATTGTAAGGAATTCGATTTCTCAGACAGCCGGACAGGAAAAGGCTTCCTCATCAGAAGTCGAATGGCGTATGCGAATCACGGACTACGAATTTACGGTTAATTCTTACGAGGAATTCCAGGGAAGTCTTGATGAGGCATTAACGACTGTTGAAATGGGACATGAGGAATTTCTGATAGTCGAGCCTTCGATTCCGCAGAAAGGAATCACTTTTATGCAGGTTTGCGCAGAACGCAACTCCGATAAGATGCATATCGAAGTTGGATTAAATAAAAAAGACGAAAAGGGTTATCCTTTTATACTTTGTAAGGATGGCGCAACCATCGGCGAATGTCTGGATCTTTTCTCGGATTTTTATGAGGGATGGAACGTGGATACAACAGGCTGGTACAAACTTCAGTCACCGGATTAATACAGGGGGTATTTTATGAACGAAAACATCGTAAAAAGAAACGAACTTTTGGCACAGAAGGTCATCAAAGGCCTTGAATCAAGAAACATGAGCGGATATTATGCCGCAGACAAGGAAGAGGCTTTAAAAATCGCGCTTTCCTTAATCCCCGAGGGCTCAAGCATCGGAATGGGCGGTGCAATGAGCGTGCATGAAATCGGTCTTTCGGACGCTTTGAAGAAAGGCAATTACAATTTTATCGACAGAGACGCAACCGATGATAAAAGAGGCGCAATGCTTGCAACATATGATGCGGATTTCTTTTTATCAAGCGTAAATGCAATGAGCGATGATGGTGTGCTCATAAATATTGACGGAAATGCTAACAGGGTTTCTGCGATAGCACAGGGTCCGAAGAAAGTTATTTTCATTGTAGGCATGAACAAGGTCTGCGGAGACGTTGATTCGGCACTTAAGCGCGCAAGAAACATAGCAGCGCCGACTAACGCGCAGAGATTCGGACTAGCCACACCCTGCTCAAAGACCGGCTCATGCTTTAACTGTAAATCACCCGACACCATCTGCTGTCAGTTCTTAATTACCAGATATTCACGTCATGCAGACAGAATTCACGTAATTCTCGTAAATGACAATCTTGGTTTTTAGGGGAAAAAGTGCTAATATATTAAAGGTTGTAAAAAAGATATATTTTGAGGAATTCAATGAAATTTAAGAACATATGCAAACGCATTTTGCCTGTGGCGCTTGCTGCGGTAATGGCGCTTGCTTTGCCCGTAAATGTAAAGGCCGACGATCCGGTGGATTATGATGCTCTGGCAGAAGCCAGAAAAGCGCTTCCGATACAGTCGAATGCAATAACCGACTGGCCGCAGGGACCCGAAGTTTCCGCACAGGGCGCAATCTTAATCGAAGCCAAAACCGGAGCAATACTTTATGCCAAGAATATAGATGAGCGTCTTTATCCCGCGAGTACGACCAAGATTTTAACCTGTACTCTTGCGATGGAAAACTGTGACCTTGACGAAATGATTACATTTTCAAAAGAGGCCATCAATTCCGTTCCCTGGGACGGCTCGAAAGTCGGAATGGACCCCGGTAACTCGATTACGATGGAACAGGCTCTCGAAGCCATTCTCGTAGGCAGCGCAAATGAAGTTTCAAACGGAGTTGCCGAGCATGTGGCGGGAAGCATGGACGAGTTCGTCAATATGATGAACAAGCGTGTCGAAGAGCTCGGACTTGAAAATACACATTTCGCCAATGCGAACGGTCTTTACGACGACAATCATTACACATCGGCTTATGACCTTGCGATAATTGCAAAAGATTTCTTCAGTTACGAAATTCTCTGCAAACTTGCAAGAACGCCCAAGATTGATTTTACGGCAACTGCGACTCAGCCCGATGAATTTACAATCAATTCCAAAAATCTTCTTTTACCCGGTAAAAAATACGAGTACGAATATCTCGTAGGTTCCAAGACCGGTTATACCGACAAAGCCAGACAGACACTTGTTTCCTGTGCAAAGAAGGACGGCATGGAATTAATCTGCGTGGTATTAATGGAAGAATCGCCCACGCAGTTTACAGATACAAGAGCACTTTTCGAATACGGCTTTAACAACTTCACACTCGAGTCCATAAAAGGCAAGGAATTCAGCTTCGATTCAAACAAGAGCGGATTCTTTAAGACCGGAACGGATATTTTCGGAGATTCGGTAGATATTCTGATGTTAAACGACAACGCAAAAGTGGTTTTACCTACGAATGCAACTTTTGACGATCTTAAAATGAATGTCGTTTACGATACCGACAATGTAAATGCCGTGGCAAAGGCCGAGTATTCATACAACGGAAATGTAGTCGGATATGCGGACATCATGTTAAATACGCAGAAGACCACGCTGTTTGAGGATTCACCCCAGACCATCACCGAGGAAGATGTACCCTACGTATCTAACAAGGACGGCAAATCGGTTTTCGTTAATATAAAATATATTCTGATTTCCTTAGTTGTCTTTGTACTGGTTGTTTCACTGGCAATCATAATCTACAGAAAAATCGTTATTGCGAAACGCGAGAGAAAGAAGAAAATCAGAAACAAGAGTAAGGAAAGAGACAGGGTTTACAGAGATCCATCAAAGAGAAATAATTTCAAATTGTAATCATAAAAAAAGCAGTTCACGATGAACTGCTTTTTGTTTTATTTGTTTTCGGTTTTCTTTTTCTTCTTTTTTCCGAATACCAGGAACTTGCTGAATATGTAATTTGCAATGGTAACAAGTACTGCGGAAATAAAGATTTTTACGAACCAGTAATGAACGGTATCGGTCATTTCCGAAAGGACACTTATCTTACTGCAGAGAGCCTCAAACCATCCGCGGATTACCACGCTTCCAAGCCAGCTGTTTACTAAACCCCACATGATAACGAGGTCCAGAATCAAAGTACTGAGTCTTGATAATGAAAACTCCCAGAATTCTTTTATGATATGTTTGTTAGTACTTTTAAAAACCCATCTGCGGTTTAAAGGATATGCGTAGCAGACGCCCGCAACCCATCCGATGGTATTGATGATAAAGTTCTGCCATCCTATCGTAGAGTCCAGGAAATACTTTGCTATATAGCAGGCAACCCATGAAAAGATGGTGGTCAGGACACCTACGATAAGGTATACAATTATTTCTTCATTTTTCTTATAAAGAGTCTTTATTTTTTCCATTATTAAATCCGGCTTTTTTATTTTGTAGTTGCAATCATGTCTGCGATGCACCAGTGAGGATTGTCGACACCGTCATCCGAATCATCGTAGTAAATGAAGAATACGGTTGAGTCGAAGTCGTTTGAAATCTTCTCGCCTGTTCTGGTCAGAATCATATTCTTTGAGAATGCGATGTGAAGCGAATAGCAGATGTCCGAATACTCGGCATAATTATCCACTACAACGTTCGTGTACTTGGGATCGTCAAATTTATGAGCCGAAGTAAATGTGATGTCTACGCCGCCGGCCCACTGTTTTGCCATATTCCAGTAATCCGAATCTTTTATGAGGAATGACTGAACGGTTGCAAGACCGTGGTTTGCGCCGCTTAAGTCATCGGTATTAAAGTCTTCGTAGGTCTGAATCATTGAAAGAGCTTCGTTTTTACGCTCTTCGCTTAATTCGGAAGCGGCTGAAGCATATGTGGCTTTGACTTTGCTGCCGTTTATTTCGATGGGAACTTCTTCGCCGTTTGTATTTAAAACTTTGATGTCGGAATCCGCGAGTACGTTTTCAACCTTGTATTCAACATATTCAGGCATGTCAATATAGTTTGAAACGTAGGCAAATTCGTGGATTTCTTCAACATTGCCCGTTTTGTAGGACGCATCCACATGACGGTTGTTAATTACGGGTGTGTAACCGTCGGGAATCGAGAAGGTGTAATTGGTCAGATCAATGCTGCAAACCGGCTCGATTGTATCCACATCCCAGTCCATAATCGTGAGGATTGCATAAATTTTCGTCTGGCTGATGGCTTTAAGAGTTACTCTTGCAACCGGTTCTCCGTCAGCAGAAATATTGTAAACAGGAGCTTCCGTAATATAGCTGGTCGGATCTTTTTCAGCCGTAAAAGAAGAGTATGTACCGAGCGAATCGATATAATCTTCAAGCAGGATTTCGCTGTCAACAAATGTTAAATCCAGACTTTCAAATGTAAAGTCCGAAGGTGTCAGAGAACCGTCTTTGGCATTCTTCTCAAAGGTTTCCACGAAAGAAGCGATATAGTTCTCAGGCTGTGAATTCTCATATCTCTTTAAACACTTGTCTGTATATTTTAAGAATATAAACGCAAGCACAATAAGGATTGCAATATAAAGTCCGAGGCCGACCCAGAAAACAGGGGACTGTTTCTTCTTGGGCACGGGACGCGTCGGTCTTCTGGTTGCAGAAGAAGTAGCAGGTCTCTTGGCGCTGCTGCTCTGTGAAGGTCTTCTCTGTGCGCTCGATGAGCTTCCCTGTGTGGGACGTCTGGTAGCGCCTGAAGAAGATGAAGGTCTTCTTGTTTCACCCGATGTAGTTGTAGTTCTGGCTTCGGAAGGTCTCGAAGAAGGCTGTCTTGTTGCAGCGGTTCTTTCGGATGAAGCTGACTGAGGGCGTCTGGTCTGGCTTCCTTCAGGCTGAATCTGTCTTGATGCAGAAGGTCTTGCCTGACCTGATGTACGCTGAGTACCTGCTGAAGAAGTGCGCTGTGAGGCGGAAGGCTGTGTGCGTCTTGTCTCGGAAGACTGCCTTGAAGCTATTTCTGCCGCACGCTCTTCACGCATTTTTCTCATACGCTCGTTTGCGAGTTCACGCATGGAGGGCTGAGGATTATTTTGTCTGTTTGTATTATTATCTGCCATGTCGCACCTCCTTAGTTCTTGGGCATTACCGCAAATGCAGTCGGTAATTTCCATGATGAATTCTTATAATAGAAGGTTACGCTCGACATTTCATACTGATCTTTATAGACCATGGAAGATGAACTTCCGCCGTCGAGATTGGCAGCGTTAACTGCGCCGTATTCCTGCATGATTCCGATAAGGTCGGAAGCAGTTGCACCAAGATGTCCGCTCGCACCACGTCCGTCGGTTACAAGGAAAAGAACCGCACCGTCCGCACGCTGGCCGATGGCCGTACGGGGATTGGCGCCGGAGCCTGTACCGTTAAGTACGCGGGCTTCGCCGTTTGAAATAAGCGAAACAAAATGGTTATTTGAATCGGAGGATTCTTCCTGGAAGCAGTGTGCGTCGCGGATACCCTCCGTCTTTACGTAATTTTCAAAATCTGCACTAGACATTCCGGTTAAGTCTTTTATGATCAGAATGTTGTCGTTGTTAAAGCCGATCATGTAAAGGCCTGTCAGACCTGAAGGCTGATTGTATGTAATTACGCCGTTTTCAACTACAACGCCGAGAGGCTTGCCGCCTTTGTTGCCGACGGAAACGTAGATACCTGCGTTTACACCGCCGATGGCTCCTCTGTCGGAAATTATTTCGTCGAGGTTTTTACCGTATTCACCCCAGTTTCCGTTCTCGCTGGTTGTAGCCATTACAACCTGGGACGGATCTTTTATGATCATCATCTTTGCAAAGTATCCACGGCCGGAAATTTCTTCAATTCGAACGCCATTCTCATCAAATTCTTCGTCTGCGTAAGGATTTTCCTCGCCCGATTCGGGATCATCAGTTGCTGTATTGATGGAAATAAGAGATGTATCGACGGTTGTGTCGACTTTTTCCATTTTATTTTTATCTACTATTTCTTGAATTTCCTCAGGACTGCAAACCCAACTAGCAAGGAATTTAAGCTGTCCGGTTTCAAGAATGGTTGTGATAAAAAGTGTTCTTGCGGCTTCGGAAGGACCGTTGCAGCATTTCTGGAGAACGATATAAAAAGTTCCGAAGAAAACGGTTAGAGTTACAAGCAGTACCAAAGCTGCTTTTCCGACAATTCCGAGCACGTTTCCGGCTGCGCCCTTTTTGCCGGATGTCATAAAAATCAGTAAAATTGCTCCGATTATTAAAACAATCAGAACTGCAAAAATAATATAAGGCATGTAAGTAAAAAACCTCCGGGGTATTTTTTAATCTGTATTTTTTTTGTTCTTCTTAACGAAAACCCAGTTCTGCTGGATTCTGAAACTTAAGAAGAAAAGGAATGTATCAACGACAATCTTGATTAACGTATCGAAGATACTTCCGTCTTTTAAGCGGAACACAACGGTTGAGAAAAGATACAAAAGTCCGGCGGATGCGATGTACTGGCATACGCAGAGGATGTAGTATTTCACCATTGTGGAGCCGTATGCGTCTTTTGATTTGAAAACAACTTTTCTGTTGACCGAAAAATTGACAAAAGACGAGGTGAGACGGGCAAGGCCGGTCGCAAGCGGAATACGAAGTTCGTCCGAGAACCCGAGTTTTCCGAATAAGAGATTCAAAACCGTAAAAAGCGTAACATCCACGAGCGTTGAAGCCAAGGAACTTGCGATATATTTTATGATAATACCGTAGATTCTGATGGAGTCGCGAATCGGTCTGAAATGCGAGGTCTGGTTTTCTTCAAGGTAAATGGTCTGGATTACGACTTCCTCAAAAGGAATACCCGCATGTTTTACTGCGAAGAACTGGTTGGTTTCGTATTCGTATCTGTCGCCGTCAACCTCGGTCATCATTTTAAGATGCTCAAAAGGAATCGCACGAAGACCTGTCTGGGTGTCGGAAACCTTTATTCCGCAGAGAAGTCTGAAGACCATCTTGGTGCAGACATTTCCGAACTTGGATCTGGCGGGAACGTCTTTACCGCTGAAATTACGCACGCCGAGAACAACCGAATGAGGTTTTTCCTCGAGTTTTTCGATACATTTTTTAACATCGGTCGCAAGATGCTGTCCGTCGCCGTCAACCGTGATTACACTTGGCTGATTCGGACGGTTATTAAGAATGTATTCGAAAGCCGTTTTCATGGCACGGCCCTTTCCTTTGTTTACTTCGTGAACAAGGAGGGTTACGCCGGGGAAAGACGACGCTTCTTCAAAGCGTACTTTGTGTTCCTCATCGGACCCGTCGTCGACGAGGACTATATCATCAAAGCCTTCATCAATCAGGCTTTTGACTGTCGATATTATTTTTTCGTCCGGGTTTAAACTCGGAATAATTACTGTAGCGTTCATGTTTATTCTTTTTCTGCTTCTGATGCAGGAGTCTTTTCTTCATTTGCAAATATCTTGTCGCATGTTTCGGGCTTTTTCTCTCTGAACTTCTTAATAAGGAAGTCTCCGAGAAGGCATGCCAAAATGCCGAGCGCCGTGCCTGTAATAGCACCTGCGATAACATCGGTCGGATAATGAATTCCGACATAGAGTCTCGAAAGACTTATAAGGATTGCCATGATTAAAAGCGGAATCGAAAACTTCTTGGGAAGCTTCTTTAAGAAAACGGTTGCTGCCGCAAAGGAAGATCCCGTGTGTCCCGAAGGGAAGGAGGCGTCGTGTGCATGTTTTATGATGCATTCGAGTCCCGCAATGATTTCGTAAGGACGAATTCTTCCGATAACGTTTTTAAGGATTGCGTTATTGACGATTACGGAGAAAAGAAGTGCAAGGAGTGCAAAGATTCCTGCTTTTCTGGTTTTCTTGGGAATACAGAGGATTAATGCGAGACCAATCCAGAAATATCCGTTGTCTCCGAGGTGAGTTATAAATTTAAAAATTACATCAAGAACGGGATTTCTCACCACGTCCTGAATCCATAAAAGAATTGTCGAATCAAACTGTAAAATCATAGTACTTCCTTATTTTTCCACATAATCCAATAAATTATATCAAAATAAGGAAACGATTACAACCGACCACAGTGGAAGAGAGATAAAAAATCACAGAAAAAACACGAGATATTGTATTTTATGAGAAGAATAATCATATATAATGTGGTATAATATCTTCAAAGAAAAAAGTGAGCAGGAAAAATGAGAGTAGAATATACCATTATCCGCAGTTCCAGGCGCACGATGAGCATAGAAATTAAGCCCGACGGAAGAGTGCTTCTTCGAATTCCGTACCGTGTATCCGATGCCGAGGCAAAAAGGTTTATCGAAAGCAAGGCCGACTGGATCAGAAAGACGCTTACAAAGATTGAGGAAAGAAAAGAAGAAAATCCTCCGGGCGAGAAATTCAGTGAAACGGAACTTAAAATAATAAAGAAGAAAGCGAAAAAAGAAATCCCGATTCTGGTGGATTATTATGCTCCTAAAATCGGAGTGACTTACGGACGCATTTCCATCAGGGCACAGAGAACCCTCTGGGGAAGCTGCACGGCAGAAGGAAACTTAAACTTCAACTGCCTTCTTATACTTCTTCCCGAACGAGTTATGAGATATGTGGTTGTTCATGAGCTTTGCCACAGAAAGGAAATGAATCATTCGAAGCGTTTCTGGGCCGAGGTAGGAAAGGTTCTGCCGGATTACAAAGCCTTACGAAAGCAGCTCAAGGATGAGGGAACATCTCTCCTCGATCGCCTGTAAAAATTGTCCTACAAAATATAGTATTTTTACGAAAAAAATACGAGAAAAAAACTTCTTATTATAAAGGGAGTTAAAAACTTTAAAAAAGTCCGAAAAATGCGAACAAAACGGGCAAAACAAGACACCTGAGGGACATATATAGGAAAGATGATGTCGAAAACCCGAAAAATCACAATATTATGTGCCCAAAGTGTGAAAAAATACGCATATTTAGGCATTTTTCCTTGACAAATGACCGAAAAAACACTATAAATAATATAAGTGCTAACGAAGCACAAAATATTGTATATAGGAGGAGTTCATAATGAACAAAACAGAATTAGTTGCAGCTATGGCTGACAAGGCTGGTATATCTAAGAAAGATGCTGATAAGGCACTCGCTGCTTTTATCGACGTAGTTGGTACAGAGTTAACAAAGAAGGACGGAAAGGTTCAGTTAGTAGGCTTCGGTACATTCGAAGTTGCTCAGAGAGCTGCTAGAACTGGTCTTAATCCTTTAACAAAAGAAAAGATCAAAATCAAAGCTTCCAAGGCTCCTAAGTTCAAAGCTGGTAAGGCTTTAAAGGACAAAGTTAACAAGAAGAAATAATTGATTGTTATCGACTAATCGAGGGTGGCTTTTTAGCCACCCTTTTTTATGCACGCGGGATTAATTTATCATGAGATTAGACAAATATTTAAAAGTATCAAGACTTATAAAAAGAAGAACAATCGCCAATGAGGCATGTGATGCCGGAAGAGTTACCGTCAACGATAAAGTTGCAAAAGCTTCAACGGATGTAAAGGTCGGAGATGTCATTTCCATAAAATTCGGAGAAAAGACCGTAACCGCAAAGATTACAAGCATTACAGAGACCATCCATAAGGAAGATGCCAAGTTTATGTATGAACTTATGTAACCCAAACACTTCTTTTACGGTTAACATAAGTGAACGGTGCACATTTAATAAATAACCCTAAAAATGCCCGTAAATTCTACACAAAACGAATGTTCGATTATTAAAAATTTTTTAAAAAAGGTTACATAATTTCATAAAAACCGTTTGACATGAAAAATCAGAAATCGTAAACTATTTATGTCAACTGTGGTGGACAATCATGATGACTGCAGTGATTATGGATTTTAGGGGACGATTTCGATGAAGTGGTGGCAGGTGCCGGCTTATAGAATTCAAAAATTTAAGAAGAGTACTCTGATTACTCCGATTATAGTTCTGGTACTGGTTGTCACAATGGCCGGAGCGATTGGAATCGGATGTGTTTCATTAAGAAACAGACAGAAACAATATGATGCAGAGATTGAAAAATATCAGAATCTCATAGCATCGGAGCAGGCCAGAAGCGAAGAAATCGCAGAGTACGCACTGTATACCAAGACAACAGCCTACTACGAGGAAGTTGCAAGAGAAAAATACAGGCTGGTACATGACAACGAGATTATTTTTATCACAGATTAAAATGAGGCGGATCAGTTAAAAAACGGATTGCCTCTTTTTTATTGCAAGATGCATTATTGATATTTAAAATATATAAATATGAAAAAGGTTAACGAATACATCAAACTGAATAACCTTCTTGAAAAGAAAGACAATATCATCCTCGGCGTTTCGGGCGGGGCTGATTCGGTTTGTCTTCTATATATAATGAACGAACTGAAAAGTGAGTACGATTTGGACATTACTGCGGTTCACATTAACCACATGATCAGGGAAACAGCAGGGCGCGATGAGGATTTTACGAGGAATCTTTGTGAAAAACTCGGTATAAAGTTTATTTCTCATAAAACAGACTGTCCCGCAATTTCCGAAAGAGACGGCATTTCTTTGGAAGAAGCCGGCAGAAACGAAAGATACCGACTTTTTAACGAAACGGGTGAAAAGGAATACGGAAAAGATAAATATAAAATAGCAGTTGCGCACCATATGGACGATCTGGCGGAAACGCTTATCTTTAATATGGCAAGGGGCACGGGCATCAACGGACTTGCGAGTGTAAAATGCGTAAGCGGAAATATCATAAGACCGCTTCTTTGCGTGACAAGAGCCGAGATTGAAGAGTTTCTTTTAGGAGCAGGCGCAGAATATGTGAATGACGAGACCAACTTTTCTGACGATTACGCCCGCAACAAAATCCGTCACAAAATCATTCCGACCATGAACGAAATAACCGAAAAAGCGGTAAACCACATGGCTTCATGCGCAGGGCAGCTTGGCGAAATCGAGGATTATTTAAGAAATCAGACAGATTTGCTCTGGAGCAAATATGTCAGAGTATCCGAAGAAGGAATTCTGATTTCAGATACTGTTTTAAGCGAACATCCTGCGCTTGTTAAAAGAGTTATTCACCGCGCGCTTACAGAGGTGGCGGGAAGAGCGAGGGATATTTCGGCGATTCAGATTGAGGCGGTTTTAAATCTTTTCGAACTTCAGACCGGCAGAAAAAGAGACCTTATATATAATATGGAAGCACTGCGCGTATATGAAGGAGTGAAGATTGCGACCAAACAAGAAGTGTCCGAGGAAGATATGGAAAACATCTTAGGCAGTCTTCATTTTGAAATTAAGGACCGCGACTTTTCACAAAATATTCCCACGGATTTGTACACGAAATGGTTTGATTATGATAAAATAAAATATTCCTTAAATGTGAGATTCAGGCACGAGGGCGATTATCTGACCGTAAACAATCAAAATTCGAAAAAGCTTTTGTCAGACTACATGACGAATGAAAAGATACCGTCAGAGAAACGCGATGAGATTCCCCTTCTTGCCGACGGAGAGCATATTTTATGGGTGGTCGGTTACCGAATCAGCAATTACTATAAGGTAACGGACGAAACTAAAAAAATAGTCGTGGATACATATAAAAGGAGATAAATATGGAAAGAATCGAAGTTATGATTTCCGAAGAGGAAGTCGATAAAAGAATCCGTGAAATCGGTGAACAGATTACCAAAGACTATGCAGGAAAGGAAATTCTTCTTATCTGCATACTTCGCGGCGGCAGCTTCTTTATGTGCGAACTTGCGAAGAGAATCAACCTTGACGTAAAGATTGATTTCATGTCCTGTTCAAGCTACGGAAAAGGAACCGCATCCAGCGGACATATTAAGATCATAAAAGACTTGGAA
>JAFYHV010000064.1 GCA_017538995.1 Lachnospiraceae bacterium
AATCCCGCAATTACATCCGCTACACAGTGGTTTGAGAGAACACTCGACGATTCCGCTAACAAGAGACTTTCTATTCCCGAAGGTTTCCTTGCAATCGACGGTATCCTCGATCTTTGCATGAACGTTACAAACGGCCTTAAGGTATATCCTAAGGTAATCGAAAAGCGTCTTATGTCTGAGCTTCCCTTCATGGCTACAGAAAACATCATGATGGATGCTGTAAAGGCCGGCGGAGACAGACAGGAACTTCATGAGAAGATTCGTGTGCTTTCAATGGAAGCAGGCAAGAGAGTAAAAGAAGAAGGTAAGGATAACGAACTTCCTTCACTTATCGCTGCCGAGCCTGCATTCGGAATAACCGAAGAAGAAATCAAAGAAATCCTTAAACCTGAGCTTTATACAGGAAGAGCAAGTATCCAGGTAGATAATTATCTGAATAATTATGTAAACCCTGTACTTAACGCAAACAAGGAATTCCTTGGTTTGTCATCAGAGATTAACGTATAGTTATGTAAACTATTTGAAAATGGTGTCTGGCTCCGAAGGTGCCTGACACCATTTAAAAGATATTATTTAGGAAGATTTTAATACATTTTATACAGGTATCGTGAAATGCCTGCAAATAAATACTCGGAGGATATTTAAATGAAGTATTTCGGTACAGACGGATTTCGTGGAAGAGTAAACGAAACTCTTACAGTTGACCACGCAATCAAAATCGGTAAGTTTTTAGGATATTATTTTTCAAACACACTCGGACATGTTCGCTGCGTAATCGGTAAGGATACCAGAAAGTCCGGATATATGTATGAGTATGGTCTTGTTGCAGGACTTACATCAACAGGCGTAGATGTTTCACTTCTTCACGTAACAACCACTCCTTCAATTTCATACATCACAAGAACAGAGAAGTTTGATTTCGGTATCATGATTACCGCAAGCCACAACCCTTACTATGATAACGGTATCAAGGTTATCGACAGAGACGGCTTCAAGATGAGTGACAAGATTCTTGAACTCGTAGAAGAGTACATCGACGGTAAGGTAGATATCGAACTTGCCAAGAACGAAAAGATTGGCCGCGCTTCAGATTATATTCAGGGAAGAAACAAGTATATGTCATATCTTGCACAGATTCCCACTCAGTCTTTCAGAGGCTACAAGGTTGGTCTTGACTGTGCGAACGGTGCTTCTTTTATGATTGCAAAGAACGTATTCGATATGCTCGGTGCAGACACATATGTAATCAACAATGAGCCCGACGGCCTTAATATCAACAAGGACTGCGGTTCAACACATATTGAGAAACTCCAGGCACTCGTAAAAGAAAAAGGCCTCGACATTGGTTTTGCATTTGACGGCGATTCCGACAGATGTCTTGCAGTTGACGAAAATGGCAATGTTGTAGACGGCGATATGATTATCTACATCTACGGTTGCTACTTAAAGGAAAGAAATCAGCTCGTAAAAGATACAGTAGTTACCACAGTAATGTCTAACATCGGACTTACAAAAGCTCTTGCGGCAAAGGGTATCAAGAATGTTCAGACACCCGTTGGCGACAAGTATGTATCCGCAGAGATTCAGAAGGAAGGTTACTCCGTAGGTGGAGAGCAGTCCGGACATGTAATCTTCAATAAATATGCTACAACCGGTGACGGAATCCTTACAGCTATTAAGGTTCTTGAAATCTGCATCGAAAAGAAGTGCACATTATCATCACTTGTTTCAGATGTTACAATCTTCCCTCAGCTTCTTATTAATGTAAGAGTTGAGAAGATGGATGAAGTACTTGAGAGACCTGAACTTAAGGAAACTACAGACGGCATCTTAGCTAAGCTTGCTGACACAGGCCGTATCGTTCTTCGTAAATCCGGTACAGAGCCCGTTGTTCGTATCATGGTAGAAGCTCAGACAGATGAAGAGTGCGAGCAGTACTGCAATGAAATAAAGGATAAGATCCTTGAGCTTTCAGAGAGTATGAAGTAAGAGTTAAATCAAAGATAATAATGAATCCGCGTTCATAAAATTATGGATGCGGATTTTTTATTTAATTAAATTTCATATAGGGGTTGATTATTTACATAACTTTGTGCTTTAATTGAAATGCGGTGCGAAAAGCACCAGTTGTTTTATGAAAAATACAAGGAGGAAACGGATATGGATTATCGAAGTAGTAATACCGACGCAGGCGCGGACCGAACGTGGAACGATATTCTGTTCGTTTCCATTTTTATGTAGTTTTTTAGAACAGAATTCGTATCTTAATGTCTGACCTGCATCGGTTCTCATCATTATAAAAAGGAGGATTACCGATGGCAGAAACAAAAGATGTATCAATTATTGTAAGCACACTACTTACACTTCTTGAAGAGAAAAAATACCCTACCATAAAAGAAATATTAATGACGATGAATCCTGCAGATATTGCTGCGGCTTTTGAAGAGATGGAAGAAAACAGACTTCCGGTTCTTTTTAGGTTGATTCCGAAGGAAGCGGCTGCAGAGACATTCGTTGAAATGGAGCCTGATTTACAGGAACTTTTAATCAGAGGCTTTTCCGATAACGAACTTAAGGAAGTGCTTGATGAACTTTACGTCGATGACGCCGTAGATATCGTCGAGGAAATGCCTGCGAACGTTGTTAAAAGAATCTTAGCACAGGCCGATCCGGAACTTCGTAAAGATATCAATGAGATTTTAAGATATCCCGAGAACTCTGCCGGATCAATCATG
>JAFYHV010000065.1 GCA_017538995.1 Lachnospiraceae bacterium
GCAATCGGTGAAGAAGCCAGACTTATGATTGGTAGAACACCCGGAACTATTCAGGCAATCAGACCTTTGAGACACGGAGTTATTTCTGACTATACGGTTACCGAGAAGATGATGAAATATTTCATCCAGAAGGCTGTAGGCAGAAGAATGTTCAGAAAGCCCAGAGTAGCAGTCTGTGTTCCTTCAGGTGTTACCGAAGTTGAAAGAAAGGCCGTACTTGATGCTACATATCAGGCTGGCGCGAGAGACGTTTCGATTATCGAGGAGCCTATCGCAGCAGCTATCGGTGCGGGTATCGATATTTCAAAGCCTTGTGGAAATATGATCGTAGATATCGGCGGTGGTACAACTGATATCGCAGTTATTTCACTCGGCGGTACCGTTGTCAGCGAATCCATTAAGATTGCGGGCGATGATTTCGACGAAGCTATCGCAAGATACATTAAGAGAAAACACAACTTATCCATCGGTGAAAGAACTGCCGAGGATATCAAGATAAAGATTGGTTCCGCTTACAGAAGACTCGAAGAGGATTCAATGGAAGTTAAGGGACTCAATGTTTTATCAGGTCTTCCCAATACCGTTACGGTAACATCTACGGAAATGGAAGAGGCTTTAAAGGAAACTACCACACAGATAGTTGATGCCATCCACTCCGTACTTGAGAAAACTCCGCCCGAACTTTCTGCAGATATCGCAGAACGTGGTATCGTTCTTACCGGCGGCGGTTCAATGTTAAGAGGCCTCGAAGACTTAATCGAGATTAAGACAGGTATCGAAACAAATACAGCTAACGAACCTTTGACATGCGTTGCCATCGGTACCGGAAAATATGTAGAATACCTCGATACCAAGTATTATGAAGTATAAATAATCAATGGTAATTAAAGGTTCAGTAGATTCTTTTAAATATGTCAATGATATAAATCATTTTGGTATTTTTATCTTAAATACCTCTGAAGTTAAGGATGGAAGCATTGCCGTTACAGGCAATGTTTTCGGTCTTTCAGAGGGGGATTATATCGAAGTCACGGGCAACGAAGTCATCCATCCCGTGTACGGCAAACAGATAAAAATGACCTCTTACAGGGCAGTTCAGCCCACAGATACAGATGCGGTAATTAAATATCTCGCTTCAGGCGCACTTAAAGGCATAGGCCCTAAAATGGCTGTGCGTATTTTTACGACTTTTGGTGTGAATACTCTGGATATCCTTGAAAAAGAACCAGAGCGTCTCGCCGAAGTAAAAGGCATCAGCGATAACATGGCCAGAAACATTGCGATTGAATATGCTTCCAAGAAAAGCATGAGAGACGCAATGATTTTCCTGCAGAATTACAATATCTCCAATCATCTCGCAGCCAAAATCTATGAGAAATACGATGAGAAAATGTACACGATTGTAAGGGAGCACCCTTATAAAATCGCAGAGGACATTTATGGTGTCGGATTTAAAACCGTCGACGGTATCGCAAGAGAAGTCGGCATAAAAGAAAACGATTCCGAAAGAATCATGTCCGGCATTCAGTACACGCTGAGCCTTGCACTCGAGGAAGGTCACACATATCTTCCCAAAGAGATCTTGATTGAAAAAGCCAAAGAAATCCTCGGCGTTAGCGAAGACTTAATCGAAGAAAACATAGGCAATCTGGCCATTTCCAACAGGATTACAATCAAAAAGCCCGATAAGGTTTTCCTTAAATATGTTTACAACGACGAGGCATACTGCGCCTCCAAATTAAAGTCCCTAAAAGATGTATTCGCCAAAACAAAAGAGACCGAGGCCGAAAGAGAATACCGCGAAGACATGCTTGAGCGAATCATGAGCAATTATTCTTTTGAACTTGACGATTCGCAAAAAGAAGCAATTCAGGCCGGCATCGAAAACGGAATATTTCTTTTAACAGGCGGACCCGGCACCGGTAAAACGACTATCATAAAAGCTTTAATAGAATACTTCTTTAAAGACAGAAGAGACGTAGTACTCGCTGCACCCACGGGCAGAGCTGCAAAAAGAATGAGCGAGGCCACAGGTTTTGAAGCAAAAACGCTTCACAGACTTTTAGAGGCAAAGGCTTTGGGTGATGACAGCGAGAAAGCAAGGTTTGCGAGAAACGAAGCCAATCCTCTCGAAGCGGATGTTTTTATCATTGACGAAATGTCGATGGTGGATGTTTTCCTTTTTGCCGCATTTTTAAAAGCGGTCCAGGTAGGCTCGAGAGTGATTCTGGTAGGCGATATGAACCAGCTTCCGAGTGTCGGCGCTGGCAATATTTTCAGAGATCTTTTAAACTGCGGATATTTTGCGAGTGAGCGCCTGACAGAAATTCACAGACAGAGCATCGACAGTAAAATAATTGTCAATGCCCACAGTGTAAACAAGGGCATATGTCCGCCTTTGGATAAAAACGATGAGAGCAACGATTTCTTCTTTCTTGAGAGAGGCGAGAAGAACCGCTTGACAAGCGACATTATTGAACTGGTTAAAAACAGAATTCCGAAGAAGTTCAACGTGGATCCTTCGGAGATACAGATTTTATCCCCGAGCAGAAAAGGTGATTTGGGAGTTGAGGCCCTAAACAGAGTGCTGCAGAAACACCTTAATCCCGAGGATAAAAGAAAAAGCGAAATCACCAGAGGCGACAATATATTCCGCCTCGGCGACAAAGTCATGCAGATTAAAAACAATTACGACATGGAATGGGTCTGCAGAGGCTTTAACGATATCGTGGTTGAAAGAGGCGAGGGCGTCTACAACGGCGATATCGGACGAATTATAAGAATAAACGAATTTGAAAGAAGCGTCACGGTTTTGTTTGACGAGGTCAGAGAGGCCACTTATGCAAGGGATGAAATCGAAGAACTCGAACTTGCTTATGCGATAACCATTCACAAATCGCAGGGCAGCGAATATCCGGCAATAGTCATACCGATACTCGATACGCCGAGGATGCTTCTTACGAGAAATCTCTTTTATACTGCGATTACCAGAGCCACGGACTGCGTGATGATTTTAGGAAGCAGCGAAAAGATAAAAGAGATGGTCTCGAACGATTCCGACAGAAGAAGATACACGGATTTTACACAGAGACTTAAAGAGGTAATGGATTGACAGGTTCGCTCCTATTCCCGAGAAGATGTCCCATATGCGATGAGATAATCGAAAGCGGGAAACTGATTTGCGACAAGTGCATACGCATACCGAGGCGTGTTACGGGAGAAAGGTGTTTTAAGTGCTCCAAACATCTTGATTCACCCTGCGTCGAATACTGTCCGGACTGCGAAAAGCACAAAAAGGCCTTTTTACGAGGGATAGCCCTGTATGAGTATGACTCCGTAAAAGACTCAATCAACAGTTTCAAGAACAATGCGCGACCTGAATACGCTGCCTTTTATGCGGACGGAATCGAAAGATATCTGTCGGATATAATCAAGACTTTTAATGCGGATGTACTGGTTCCGATTCCGCTTCATCCGACGAAGTTTAAGAAGCGCGGATACAATCAGTCTGAGCTTCTTGCAAAGGAACTTTCAAAGCGTCTTGGCATACCTGTCGATACACATCTTCTTGAGAGAACAAAGAAGACAAAAGAGCAGAAAAAACTGAGCGGAAACGAACGCTTAAAGAATACCGTTGGGGCTTTTCATATGCCCCAAAATGGTGTAAAATATAATAATATTATATTGGTTGATGATGTCTATACTACGGGTGCTACTCTGGATGAAGCGAGCAGAACCCTTATTTCGGGCGGTTTAAAGAATATTTACTTCGTTACCGTTGCGATTGGATCAGGCAGTTAGAAAGATTATGATTAACGATCAGGGAAAAAAGAAAATACGTCTTATGACGAGAATCGCCATATACGAAAAGACGGAGGGCAGAAAGAACGAACCCGTTGCGAGATATTTCAGATCCGATTACATCGGTCTTAAGATTCTCAGCTCGGTCATCTGTGCTACCGTTGTTTTCTTGATGATTATCGGACTTTATGTTCTTTGTAATTCCGAAACTCTCATGGTGGATTTTTACAGAATAGATATGCTTGGCGAAGCGCGTAAACTGATACTTGCGTATATCGGTTTTGTCAGCGTGTATGTAGTGATAGTTGCGATTGCTTTCTTTGTGAAATACAACAAAGCAGTCAGATATAAAAGAATTTTTTCAAGAAATCTGAAAAAACTTTTGTCTCATTACGGCAAGAAAGAAGACTTTGAGGAAGAAGACGATGATGACTAAGTTGAGAGAAATCAGACTTCAGGTAGTAACTTTTTTAAGTAAGTTTGAAGCTTATCTGGTTCCCGCAGGAAAATTCATAACGGCAATGATTGTATTTTGCATCATCAATGCAAAATTCGGATACATGAAGAGTATCACCAAATTCCCTTTGGTGATTATTCTCGCACTCTTCTGTTCGTTCATGCCGATGAGCATGATTATTATCATAGGTGCACTTTTAACTCTGGCCCATGCCTATGCGATAGGAATTGAATTTGCGATAGTGCTGGCCGTGGTTTATGTAATAATGTTTCTTTTGTTCTTCAGGTTTTCCCCGAAAGATTCATTTGCGGTTATACTTACACCGATTTGTTTTATGCTAAAGATCCCCTACGTAATTCCGATGTCATTCGGTTTGGTTGGATCTGCATCAAGCGCTGTGTCCGTAGCATGCGGAACAATAGTTTACTATGTTTTAAGCTACATGACCAAAGCCGCAAAGGCATTTGAGGAAAACGGAGAAACAGATTTACTTACAAGACTCCGTGCACTTCTCGAAGGTATTATCAAATACAAGGAAATGATAGTATGTGCGGCAGCTTTTGCTCTCATAGTTATCGTTGTTTATCTTGTAAGAAGAATGTCGATTAACTACGCATGGACAATTGCAATGGTAACCGGCGCACTCACAGGAATCCTTACAATCCTTGTCGGCGACATTATGTACAAGACCGACATCTCAATCGTGGGACTTATCTTCGGTACCATCCTTGCATGCGGTGTCGTGAAGGTAATTCAGTTCCTGGTATTCGATGTCGATTATTCAAGGGCTGAAAAAGTCCAGTTCGAAGACGACGATTATTACTACTACGTAAAAGCGGTTCCCAAGATTACCGCAGGCAATATAAGAGACAATGCGGATGCTTCCGATGCTCCCAAGAAAGCAAAGCCTAAAAAAGCTCCCAAAGCACTTGCTAAAAAAGATAAGAGCGATGACGAGTTAAAAGAAAAGGCAGTTGCAGCCGCAAAGGAAAGAAGAAAAGCCGAACCGGCAGAGGCAGAGCAGGCAGAAGCAGCCGAGGAAGAAGTAAAGGTTGTAAGAACTACTGCTCCTAAAAGAACCCCTAACCGTCAGAAGATGATTGACGTGGATAAGGAGTTCTCAAAAGAAAGAGCCGCATACGAAGCAAGACAGGCTGAAATCGCCAGAAGAAGAGCAGCGGCTAAAGCAAGGGAAGAAAGGCTTCGCGTTAATTTAAGCGATGACGAACCCACAAGAGTTGTACCCGAAGTAAGTGCGGAAGAGGATTCCGAACTTGCAATGAGCCAGAGAATGGCATATCAGAGAAGAAAACTTGAGGAAAGATTAAACAGAAACGACGAGTAACGGTAAATGACAGTATTTCAGAGAATGTTTGATTTCATAAGTAAATATCTTACGGTATTCAGACTTCCCAGAGTGGGCATTCTGGATGTTTTCGAAATAATCATTCTTGCATTTCTTCTGTATCAGGTAATGAAATGGATGAAGAATACCAGAGCATGGGCGGTTGTAAAAGGACTGGCCGTTATTTTGGTATTTATGGCTATCGCGGAAATCCTCGATATGACTACAATCATCTGGATCGGCAAGAGCCTCTTTACCTTAGGTGCCGTTGCGATTATCGTTGCGCTTCAGCCCGAAATCAGAAGACTGATTGAGGACCTCGGCAAGAACAATCTTTTAACAACACTGATTTTACTCGGTGACAAGCAGAACGAAGGAAGATTTTCCGATAAGACCATAAATGAAATCATTTCTGCAAGTTTTGAGATGGGCCGTTCCAAAACAGGTGCTCTTATTGTAATCGAAGTTAATTCTCCTCTTGAAGAATATGAAAGAACAGGTATTACGGTTGACGGACTTGTTTCCAGTCAGCTTCTCGTAAATATTTTTGAACACAATACTCCTTTGCACGACGGTGCGGTTATCATTCGCGGTGACAGAGTTCAGTCCGCCACATGTTACCTTCCGCTTTCAGACAACAGGAGTTTAAGTAAAGAACTCGGTACCAGACACCGTGCAGGCGTTGGTATTTCCGAAGTTACAGATGCGCTTGTCATTATAGTTTCCGAAGAAACAGGTAAAGTTTCCGTTGCACAGAACGGAGAACTTTTCAGATCTCTTGACGTTATTGACTTAAGAAGAAAGCTTGAGTCTGTTCAGGACAAGAAGGAAGGCAAGAGTAAAAAGAACGGAAAAAAGAAAGGGGAGGAAAAAGATGAAGCAAAAGCTGACGCATAATCTCAACCTTAAAGTCCTTGCCGTACTTTTTTCCATTATTATATGGATAGTAGTCGTTAACATTGACGACCCTATTAAAAGTGTGCAGTTCAACGATATCCCCATAGATGTTATCAACCAGCAGCTCCTAACTGAAAAGAATCTTGTGGGCGAAATTGTTGACGGTCAGAAAACGGTTGACGTTATGGTAAGCGGCAGAAGATCCGTTATAGAGGATCTTTCCAAAGACAATATCAGTGTAACGGCTGACTGCAAGGAATTAAACGAAACCAATGCTCTTACATTAAAAGTTACTTCCAATAAATATTCCGGAGACATTGATTCCATGAAACCCGAATTCGACAAAGTGGAACTTAATGTGGAGGAATTAAAGAAGATTCAGAAAGCCATCCAGGTT
The DNA here is from genome assembly GCA_017538995.1 of Lachnospiraceae bacterium. Classification (GTDB taxonomy): domain Bacteria; phylum Bacillota; class Clostridia; order Lachnospirales; family Lachnospiraceae; genus UBA3766. Next base: position 6,898 of record JAFYHV010000065.1, read on the forward strand.
GAACCGGTCGGCTTCCCTGCAGAAGGATATAAGCTGGGTGACTACACCATCAGCCTTAACCGTGTAAATATTGAAGGACCGAAGTCCGTAATAGACAAGGTTCAGTCAGCAAAGGTTCAGGTGGATGTTGACGGAGCTTCGGGAAATATCTCCGCTTCCGCACCGATTATCCTTTA
>JAFYHV010000066.1 GCA_017538995.1 Lachnospiraceae bacterium
AATCTTCCGCCCCAAAGAATTGCCATAATATTCTCCTAAATCTAAAATTTGCAAAAAATGGAAACAGAACTGTTCCCATTTCCCATAAAAGCCGGAAATCAGACTTGAACTGACGACCCCTTCATTACGAGTGAAGTGCTCTACCGACTGAGCTATTCCGGCATACAATGTAAAACATTTTTATATTATAAACATTGTATCGAGTTAAATCAAGACTTAATTATTTGGCCTGAATTTATTTTACTCGCCGTCCGGTTTATGCACAACAATCTGTGTAAACGGGATTTCTATATTGTTTTCATCAAAAGCATATTTGATGCTTTCTCTTACTCTGAATCTGGTGGCAAGAAAGTTCTCATTAAGTACATAAAATCTGGCGCAGAGACGAATTGAACTTGCTTCCCAGGATTCCATGGCGATTACAACGGGTTTTTCGCTTAAAACATCCTTATCTTCCTCTAATACCTTTGCAATAACATCTTTTGCAAGCTGGCAGTCAGCGGTATAAGCAATATCAAGCTTAAGATCAATCATTCTGTACGGAGTCTGCGTAACATTAACTATCGAGGAGTTAGCCAGCGTTCCGTTAGGAAGAATGACCGTTCTGTTATCAATCGTATTTAACTTGGTATAAATAAGGCCGATTTCGATTACAGTGCCTTCATTGCTGTGCGAATTTTCTATAATATAGTCTCCTACCTTAAAGGGCTTTAAGATAAGAATCAGAACGCCGCCCGCAATATTGGCAAGCGAACCCTGAATTGCAAGACCTACGGTAACACCGGCAGATCCTAAAAGAGCCACTATGCTTGCAGCATCAATACCGAGGCTCTGAGCACAGATAAATGCAACCAGAATATAAAGAGCCACACAGATTATTGAAGTAAGGAAACCTGCAATACCGTCATCAAGTTTAAGATTCTTAAACGCTTTCTTTAAAAACTTCTTAAAAAACTTAACAGCCCGAACCGTAATAAACGCAAGTACCGCACATAATACAATTCTCCACGCAAGAGAATATATTTTAAGCCAAAACTGTTCACTTACCGTAGTGCTGAATGCACTTTTTAAAAATTCTGCCATTTATTTATCCTGCTTGTTAAAAGGTTTAAGTAATTCATCGAGTTCTTTCATGCGTTTATCGGCGTCTTTTTTAAGAACTTCAATATCCGCATTTAATTTGTCTTTAATCTTTTTCTTTTCGCCGTCAACGTACTTAATCATTGCTTTCTTCTTTTTAAGGAAGATTGCTTCAAGTTCCTTGTCGGTAAACACTCTGTATTCGAAAGCCATAATAGAGAGTGCGGGAAGCTTGATTGTTAAGGTCTGGGTATCTTCCGTTTCGTTTTCGGTCGTCTGAATTGCTTTCTTGTTCTCTACGCCTTCTCCTCCGTAAACAACGCTGTCGGAGTTAAATACTTCCTTGTAAACACCGGCATGAGAAACGGGAATATTGTATTTCTGATAAGAATCCTTGGAGAAGTTGAAAACTATAATATAATCCCTCTCTCCGTCAAAATACTCTCTCGTAAATACCTGGTTGTCGATACATTTATAACTGAAAGGCTTGTCATCGTTGAAGTTTCTCATTCTCATCTTGTGAGAAGTATAAATTCTTCTGAAGTCAGCGTAGAATTTCTCGTATATATCCTTTGTCTCGGAATCACAGCCCTTAAGTTCATCTATATCAATGTTCGTAAGCTGAGCACCGTATAAAAGATGTCTGAAGATAACCGCAATCTTAAAATTGGAAAGCTTCTGAATCTTATCTCCCGGCATTCTGTCAATAATAGTGGCAAAATCCTGAGTATTTTCTTTATACGAATACGGATAAATGTACTTTTCGTCTCTCTTCGTAAAATGCGTATAAAGAAGGAATGAATCAAGTTTGTCTCTTCTGAATGTGGGATCAAGTTTAAGGAAATCAAGGATTTCCTTGCTTGTACCGGTATTCATAACAAAATCAAAGCAAAGTGATTCGGGATTTTTTCCTGTAACATTTTTGTAAAAAGCATAAATGCTTGCAATCGTTACGGCATTCTTAAAATCTTTATGCACGAATCTGTTTACTTCTTTTATGAAGTCAACACCTTTGGAATTTAATGTGCTGCCCCATTCTTCTGTTACAAACTCTCCGGCTTTCTTATTGTAGTCATGATAAAGAATAACGCCTGTGTTAGGACATACAAAGCCGTTGAAATCATATTCGTTTAAAAAATAGTTAACGCTTGATAAAAGATATGACTTCGTAAAAGGATTTGTATAATCATAAAGCATTGCTTTATAAAATGTATGTCTTCCGAGTCTGTCATCGGCGTTTTCAAATAATGCGGAGCCGTCAAATTTAAGTAATCCGCTTTCGCAGTCCGATGAATAAGCTAAAGGAAGTTCGATAAAGGAAATGATTCCTTCTTTCTTTAACTTCTTAACTATATCTTTTAATTCCGCGCAGTTTAATCCGTTCGTAAAATCAATCGAATAAGGATTGATGATTTCGTAAATATCGTTAGGATTGTTTGATTTAAATAAATGGATAAAAGATACCACATTGTAATCAAGTTTCTTTGCATGATTCAAAAGGTAATTACAAACCTTATCGGAATCTTTGTATTCTTTGTAAAGTGCATTTAAATCAGCTTCAAGTATCTGAAGTTCCAGATCTTTGGGACATTTGCTCTTCTTGGGCGCCTTTTCGTTATATGTAAAAGGAACGCATACAGAATTGTCGCCGTCGATACCAAGTGCAAAAGGATCGTTTTTGAAAATCTTCTGACCCTTGCAGTTGATGACATATTTATACTTTGAATAATCTTTAAGTCCGGGAACAAAGAGCTTGTAAATACCTTTTACGGAATTATCAGCCTGCATGAGATTTGCATTCTCTCTCCAGCCGTTAAAATCACCGACCAAAGAAACGCCGTCAGCATCAGGTGCATAAACTAAGAATTCATAGCCATCAATACCGTCTATGCTCTTCTTGCTGCTTCCCAAAACTTCGTAAGCCTTAACCGATTTTCCTTTAATTACATCTTTTATGAGTGCGTTTTCAAGAGAAATCTTAAAGCTGTAAGGATCATATACTTTATCCAGAGTGATATCTTTGTATTCAACCTTGAAATAATATGATGAATAATCAAAAGTAAAGAACTCTGCAAAGAAGCCGGCTTCATCAACCTTTTCAAGCTTTAAAGTCTTGCTTTTACCGTTAACCGTAAAATGAGCGGTAACGCTTACAGCTTCGGGATAAAAAGCCTGGATAAGTTTTGATTTACCTTTTTTTGATACCGAAAGGATATCGCAGGGCTTGTTACAGTCTGCGTATACGATACTTTCTATGGCTTCCCAGTCCATCATATTGTAATGTTTCTGATCCATTTAATTAACCCCCGTGGTAATTATTTAATGCAGTGAATAAACATTCCGCTTCTGAGTTTGGGTTCAAACCATGTACTCTTGGGCGGCATTAAAAGATGTGCATCAGCCACATTGAAAAGTTCGCCTAT
>JAFYHV010000067.1 GCA_017538995.1 Lachnospiraceae bacterium
GTGTTTTTCGTTTTCCCGAAAATGTGTCAGAGAGCGTCTGATCCGGGCGGCGGATGTGTCAGACAGCGTCAACAGCAGCGGGCGAAGCGTGATATAGTAAAAGCGCCTGCAAAGAAAGCAGCTCCCGCAAAGAAGGCAGCTCCTGCAAAGAAGGCAGCTCCCGCAAAGAAGGCAGCTCCTGCAAAGAAAGCAGCTCCTGCAAAGAAAGCAGCTCCTGCTAAGAAGGCAGCTCCTGCAAAGAAGGCAGCTCCCGCAAAGAAAGCAGCTCCTGCAAAGAAGGCAGCTCCCGCTAAGAAGGCAGCTCCTAAGGCAGTAGCTTCTAAGATTGCAGTTTATGTACAGTTTGGCGAGAAGTCATACAGCTATGAAGATCTTGTAAAGATCGCTAAGGACGTATGGGTATATGACCTTGGAAAGAAAGCAGCTGATTTCAAGAGCGCTGACATCTATGTAAAGCCTGAAGAGAGCACAGCTTACTATGTAATCAACGGTAATGTTGAAGGAAAGTTTGGCATCTAATCATAATTAAAGTTATAAAGGAAAAGGATTCGGTTCGCCGGATCCTTTTTTTATGTTTTTTTTACGAGGTTTTTTAAAATTGTGTTGACATCCCAAGACGAAGGTTGTATAGTATGAAATGTGGATATTAGCACTCGACTTAAATGAGTGCTAACGGCAAAGAAGAAAAGGTAAATATATGGAATTAGATGAAAGAAAAACCAAAATACTTCAGGCCATAATCAAGAATTATCTTGAGACAGGAGAGCCCGTAGGTTCAAGAACGATTTCAAAGTATACGGACCTTAACCTTTCGAGCGCAACCATCCGTAATGAGATGGCAGACCTCGAAGAACTCGGATTTATTATCCAGCCGCATACATCCGCAGGAAGAATTCCTTCGGACAAAGGTTATCGTTTCTATGTAGATGCGATGATGCTTGAACACGAAAAGGAAGTTGAGCAGTTAAAGGATGTGCTTCTTGAAAAGGAAGAGAAACTTGACCACATGCTCAAGCAGGCCGCTAAGCTTATGGCAGTAAATACCAATTACGCCACAATGGTTACGGCTCCGAGAAGTTCAAGAAACGTGCTTAAATTCCTTCAGCTTTCCAGAATGGATGCATCACATATACTTGCCGTTATCGTTATAGAAGGAAACGTCATTAAGAATACGGTAATCGAAGTTGCCGAATCGCTTAACGACGAAACAATGCTTAAATTAAACATTCTTCTTAATACACATTTAAACGGCCTTTCGGTTGAAGAAATAAATTTAGGACTTATCACTGCACTTAAACAGCAGGCCGGAATGTACGGTCCCATTATCGAGGAAGTAATCGATGCGGTTGCAGAAACGATTAAAGAAGACGAAGACCTTGAGATTTACACATCCGGCGCAAACAACATATTTAAATATCCGGAACTTTCAGACAACCAGAAAGCCAGCGATCTTATAAATGCCTTTGAAGAGAAACAGCTATTAACTCAGCTTATTGATGATACAAACACCGAAGGCAAGAACGAGATTAAAGTTTACATCGGCGAAGAGTCACCGATTCAGACCATGAAGGACTGCAGTATTGTTACGGCAAATTACGAATTCGGCGACGGCATGAGAGGTATGATCGGTATCATCGGTCCGAAGCGTATGGACTACGACAAGGTAGTAGGAACGATAAAGACCATAAAATCACAGCTCGACACGATGTATAAAAAAGACGAAGACTAGATAAAAATATTTTCGGAGGAAAAGAAAGTGGCCAGCAAGAAAAAGAACGGCAAATCCAAAGCGGATTCAAAAAAGGTTAACGAAGAAATTCTTAATGAACCCGTAAAAGAAGAAGCCGAAGAAATGACAGAAGAAGTAAAAGAGGAGACGGCAGCCGAAGAAGTAATTTCCGAAGCACCTGAAACCGAAGAAGCTTCTCCTAAAGAAGAAAAGAAAACAAAAGAACAGGAAAAAATAGAGGAACTTGAAGACAGAGTAAAACGTCAGCTCGCAGAGTTTGAAAACTTCAGAAAAAGAACAGACAAAGAAAAAGAGCAGATGTTTGAAACCGGTGCAAAGAGCGTACTCGAAAAGATACTTCCTGTGGTTGATAATTTTGAAAGAGGTCTTTCAAACATCAAACCCGAAGAAGAAAGCGATCCTCATGTAGAAGGCATGAGAATGATTTACAAACAGCTGATGACCGAACTTGAAAAGCTTGAAGTTAAGCCCATCGAAGCGGTAGGATGCGAATTCAACCCGGATTACCACAATGCGATAATGCAGGTTGCAAGCGAAGAATACGAATCAGGTTTTGTGGCTCAGGAACTTCAGAAAGGCTACATGTACAGGGATTCGGTTTTAAGACACAGTATGGTAGCGGTTGTACCCTAGATAAAGGAAGTTACGAAGAACACTTCGATTAAATAATTAGAAAATTAAGGATTATATCAGGAGGATAAAACAATGAGCAAAATAATCGGTATTGACTTAGGAACAACAAACAGCTGCGTGGCAGTTATGGAAGGCGGTCAGCCTACAGTTATAGCAAATACAGAAGGAGCAAGAACAACACCTTCAGTTGTAGCATTTACAAAGACAGGTGAAAGACTTGTAGGTGATGCTGCAAAGCGTCAGGCAGTTACAAACGCAGAAAAGACAATCTCTTCAATCAAGAGAGATATGGGTACTGACAGAGGCAGAACAATCGACGGTAAGAAATATTCTCCTCAGCAGATTTCAGCTATGATTCTTCAGAAGCTTAAAGCAGACGCTGAAGGATATCTTGGCGAGAAAGTTACAGAAGCAGTTATTACCGTTCCCGCATACTTCAACGATGCACAGCGTCAGGCTACAAAGGATGCAGGTAAGATTGCAGGTCTTGATGTTAAGAGAATTATCAACGAGCCTACAGCAGCAGCTCTTGCATACGGACTTGATAACGAAAAAGAGCAGACCATCATGGTTTACGACTTAGGTGGCGGTACATTCGACGTTTCAATCATTGAAATCGGCGACGGTATCATCGAAGTCAGAGCAACAGCCGGTGATAACAGACTCGGTGGTGATGACTTTGACCAGAAGATTACAGATTATATCCTTGAGGAGTTCAAGAAACAGCAGGGTATCGATCTTTCAAATGATACAATGGCACTTCAGCGTATCAAGGAAGCAAGTGAGAAGGCTAAGAAGGAACTTTCTACAGCAACCACAACAGATATCAACCTTCCTTACTTAACAGCTACGGCAGAAGGACCCAAGCACTTCGAAATGACTCTTACAAGAGCTAAATTCGATGAACTTACACATGAACTCGTAGAGCGTACAGCAGGCCCCGTTAAGAGAGCACTTGACGATGCAGGCATCAAAGCAAGCGAACTTTCCAAAGTACTTTTGGTTGGTGGTTCAACACGTATTCCTGCAGTACAGGATAAGGTTAAACAGCTTACAGGCCATGAACCTTCCAAGTCACTTAACCCCGATGAATGCGTAGCACTCGGTGCTTCCATCCAGGGTGGTAAACTTGCAGGCGATGCAGGTGCCGGTGAAATCCTTCTTCTGGATGTTACTCCTCTTTCACTTGCTATCGAAACCATGGGCGGTATCGCTACAAAACTTATTGAAAGAAATACAACAATTCCTGTTAAGAAGAGCCAGGTATTCTCAACAGCAGCAGATAACCAGACAGCAGTTGACATCAACGTTGTACAGGGTGAAAGACAGTTTGCAAGAGACAACAAATCTCTCGGCCAGTTCAGACTTGACGGAATTCCTCCCGCAAGAAGAGGCGTTCCTCAGATCGAAGTTACATTCGATATCGATGCTAACGGTATCGTAAACGTATCCGCTAAGGATCTTGGAACAGGCAAGGAACAGCACATCACAATTACAGCAGGCTCCAATATGTCTGATGACGATATCGAGAAAGCTGTAAAGGAAGCAGCTGAGTACGAAGCTCAGGATAAGAAGAGAAAAGAAGCTATCGACGCTCGTAACGATGCAGACTCTATGGTATTCCAGACAGAGAAGGCATTAAACGAAGTAGGCGATAAGATTTCCGAATCAGAGAAGACAGATCTTCAGGCTGAAATCGAAAATGTTAAGGCAATCCTTGAGAGAACCAAAGACAAAGAGATGAGCGAAGACGAAGTCGGCGAACTTAAGGCAGCTCAGGAAAAGATGATGGAAAAAGCTCAGGGCTTATTCACCAAGATGTATGAGCAGATGCAGGGTGCTGCCGGAGCACAGGGCGCAGGTCCCGACATGAGCCAGTTCACACAGGGCGCTTCAAACGACGGTCCTACAGACGGTTCCGAAGCAGGCGATTTCGGTGATTTCAGAGAAGTATAATTCTCATAAAAGACATAAGCAATAAAAGTGTGTCGGGGTTTAATGCCCCGACACATATTTACGAAAAAAGGTAAACAGTTATGGCAGATGCAAAAAGAGACTACTACGAGGTCCTCGGAGTAGATAAAAATGCAGACGAAGCAGAGATTAAAAAAGCATACAGAGCTCTGGCTAAGAAATACCATCCGGATATGAATCCCGACGATCCGAATGCCGAAGCGAAATTTAAGGAAGCATCGGAAGCGTATGCTGTTCTTAGTGATGCAGACAAGAGACGTCAGTACGATCAGTTCGGTCATGCTGCATTTGACGGTGCTGCAGGTGGCGGAGCAGGCGGATTTGATTTTAACAGTGCTGATTTCAGTGATATATTCAGCGATTTATTCGGTTTCGGTGATTTCTTCGGCGGCGGCAGAAGAGCCACAAGAAACGGCCCCAAGCGCGGTCAGGATATAATTCAGAGAGTAAGAATATCTTTTGAAGAAGCTATCTTCGGCTGTGAAAAAGAAATAGAAGTAAACGTAAAAGAAGAATGTAAGACCTGTGGCGGCAGCGGCGCAAAGCCCGGAACCAGCCCCGAGACCTGTCCTACCTGTAAGGGTAAAGGCCAGGTGGTTGTTACCAGCAATTCACTCTTCGGTCAGATTCAGACTGTTCAGACATGTCGTGAATGTGGCGGTAAAGGAAAGATTATCAGAGATAAATGTGTGGAATGCCGCGGTACGGGTTATACAACCATAAAGAAAAAATATGCGGTTAAATTCCCCGCAGGTATCGACGACGGACAGCTTGCATGCAGAATACCCGGTCGTGGTGAGCCCGGTTCAAACGGCGGACCGAGAGGAGATATCCTTGTAGGCGCAGTAGTAGGTTCACATTCCACATTTAAAAGAGAAGGTATGAATATCTATTCAACGGTTTCACTTCCTTTCTCTGTAGCTGCACTCGGCGGTGAAATCTTTATTGATACCGTTGACGGCAAAGTGGTATATGACATAAAGGCAGGTACTCCTACCGATACTACTCTTAGACTACGCGGTAAAGGTGTTCCGAATGTAAAGAATAAAGACAGCAGGGGAGACCACTATGTCAAACTTGTAGTCAAAGTTCCGGATCATTTGTCTGCAGAGGCTAAGGAAGCGTTGAGAGCATTCGATGCAGCGAGCGGAGATTATCTTAATGCCACAAAGAATGCCGCTAAGGACGGAATTCCCAAAGAAAAGAAGAAAAAAGGAATATTTAAATAAAAAAAGGTGCCATGTTGAGGTGACCCCCGAAAGTTAGACTTTTTAAGCGTAGCAGTTTGATGGCTGCTACGCTATTTTTATGCAGCCGTGATACTGAGCCTATATTGAACAGGACTCATCCATCCCAGTCTTTCTTTAATTCTCTTTTCGTTGTA
>JAFYHV010000068.1 GCA_017538995.1 Lachnospiraceae bacterium
TATGAGCAGAACTATAGAAACAAAACTTACAAAAGAAGATGTATTAATTGAAAAAGGCTTAAGACCTGTCAGACTTGATGATTATCTCGGACAGGAGAAGATTAAGTCTTCTTTGGGTATTTCAATAAAGGCGGCAAAATTAAGAAATGAGCCATTGGATCATATTCTTTTATACGGACCTCCCGGACTTGGAAAGACAACTTTGGCACAGATTTTAGCCAATGAAATGGGCGTTAATATAAAGATTTCTTCAGGACCGGCTATTGAAAAGCCCGGAGATATCGCTGCAATTCTTAACGGCCTTAAACCCGGTGATATTCTTTTTATCGATGAAATTCACAGACTTAACAGAGTTGTTGAAGAAGTTCTTTATTCCGCTATGGAAGATTTCTGTATCGATATTATGATCGGGAAAGGACCTGCTGCCAAAAGTGTCAGAATGAAGCTTCCTAAATTCACTTTGATAGGCGCTACAACACGTATAGGCATGCTTACAGCTCCTCTTCGTGACAGATTCGGTGAAATTCACAAGCTTGAATATTATTCGATAGACGAGCTTTCAAGGATCGTTATGAAATCCGCTAACAGACTTGATACCTCTTTGGATATCGAATCTGCATCGGAACTTGCTAGAAGATCAAGAGGTACGCCGAGAATTGCCAACAGACTTTTAAAGAGAGTCAGAGACTATGCACTGGTTGCAAACGAAGGCATTATTTCAAAGCAGATTACTGACGAATGTCTGGATATGCTTGATATCGATAAATACGGACTTGATGCTACCGACAGAAAATACCTCGAAATGATTATTGAACGTTTCAAAGGCGGACCTGTCGGAGTAGAAACTTTGGCTGCTTCTTTGTCAGAAGAAACCGAAACAATTGAGGATGTTTACGAACCTTATCTGTTACAGCTTGGATTTATTCAGAGGACCCCTAAAGGTAGAGTCGCATCCGACCTTTCTTATGCACATCTTGGGCTTGAAAAGGATTAATTATTTTTGTATACTTTTATTTGATTTAGAATATAAACGGGGTATGTTTAAATGACCGGCAAGAGCGAAATTGAAGTAATTATTGGTGGCAAGGTTTATTATATTTCCGGATATGAATCCGAGGAATATTTACAAAAGGTTGCATCTTACATAAATTCAAAAATAAGTGATTTTGAGGGCGAAGATGCTTATAAAAGACTGAACAGTCAGTATCAGAATCTTCTTTTGCTTTTAAATATGGCTGATGATTATTTCAAGGCCAAAGCAAGAATTGATTTGCTCGAAGAAGAGTTAAACTCCAAAGATAACGATTTATGCAATATTAAGCACGAACTTATTTCAACGCAGATTAAGCTTGATAACGCAAAGACAGAAATCATATCGAAGGATAACATGATAGCAAGACTTGAAGGCGATTGGAATAAATAAAAACAAAACCGTATGATTTTTCATGCGGTTTTTTCATGTCTTTATATTTTATGAGGTTTAAATGGTTGAATTACTTTCTCCCGCAGGTGAATACAGTTCGTTTTTAGGTGCGATAAATGCAGGTGCAGATGCGGTATATCTTGCCGGCAATATGTATGGCGCCAGGGCTAGTGCGGTCAATTTTTCGAATGAAGAACTCATAAAAGCCATTCGTTATGCGCATTTGTTTAACAGAAAAGTTTTTCTTACAGTCAATACCCTTACAAAAAATAACGAGTTGGAAAACTTAAAGGATTTTTTGAATCCCTTATATCAGAGCGGCCTTGATGCAGTTATTGTGCAGGATATAGGTGTTTTTAAGTACATAAAAGAAACTTTTAAAGATTTGGATATCCATGTATCCACGCAGGCTGTTGTAACAAGTAAATACGGTGCTGAGTTTTATAAAAAACTAGGTGCTGCGAGAGTAGTGCTTGCAAGAGAATTAACTTTGCCTGAAGTAAAGGAAATTACATCTACAGGAATAGAGACCGAATGCTTTATTCACGGAGCTATGTGTTATTCGTATTCGGGAATGTGTTTATTCTCATCATTCTTAGGCGGTAATTCGGGAAACAGAGGAAGATGCAAGGGTCCCTGCAGACAGCCTTATGTACTTGATAAAAACGAATCATATTTATTGAGTCTTTCTGATATGAATACTGTTGAAATAATTGACAGACTGATTAACGCAGGTATTTATTCTTTTAAGATTGAAGGAAGACTTAAAAGTCCTTCATATGCAGCGGGTGTAACAGCGATTTATCGTAAATATATTGATTACTGTCTTGAAAATCCAGGTAAAGAGCTGATTATAAGCGATGAAGATAAAAATATTCTTAAAACTCTGTATTCCAGAACTTCGACAGGTACAGGATATTATGACAGAGTTTCTTCACGTAAAATGGTGACAATTGAAAAAGGCGCATATGCGAAAGTTGATGAAGCACTTGAAAAAGTTGTAATTGAGAAATATATTGATGCTCCTTTGAAGCAGAAAATTAAATTTGAATTCAAAGCAATTCCCGGAGAAAATGCAGTACTAAAGGTTTATGCAGCTATAAACGGTAAAGAGTATTCAGCCGAAGCCGTTTCCGAAGAAATAATAGAAACCGCTCAAAAGGCTCCTACATCCGAGGAAGATGTTTTAAAGCAATTAAAGAAACTCGGTAATACTGATTTTGAGCTTTGTGAATGTATAATTACGGTTGATAATTCTTTTGTGCCGTCTTCTCTTGTAAATAAGCTTAGAAGAGAAGCGGTGGAAATGCTTGAAATTGAGATATATAATTCCGGCTTAGACAGTAAAAATGAATCGGTTTCTAATTCCAATGAAAACTTATTTGAATTCGTTAACAATGCTTTAGAAGCTGATACAGCAACAGATGATAAAAAAACTGAAAACAGAGCATTTGTTAAAACAATTGAGCAGTTTAAATATGTTTTAAACAATAATTTTTATGATTCGGTTGTGATTAATAAAGATCTAATCGGTAAAGCTGAATCAAAAGAATTAATCGCAAAGAGCAGAAAGCCCTTATACCTTGAACTTCCGCCAGCCTTAAGATCTTTAAATCTATCCGAATTTGAAGATTTAATCGATTTTGCTAAAGGAAACGATTTAATAAAAGGGGTTTATGCTAATCAGTATGATGCATATGAGCTCATAAAAGAAAAAGGTTTCGACAAAGAAATCTGTTCTAATGTAAACATCTACAGTTACAACAATATGAGCGCATCTTTCAATTCGAAGTTGTTTGATGAAATTACTGCGCCTCTTGAATTAAGTCTTTATGATATTCCGGAGATTAATAAAAGTTTCAGTTTTCTTATGTACGGAAGAGCACCTTTAATGCATACAGCCAACTGTGTGTTAAAAACTACAGGTAAATGCCGGAAAGGATCGTCAGAAAAAGAAAACTTTGTAACTCTTAAAGACAGACTCGGCGTAGATTTTAAAATTTATACACAGTGTGATGATTCGCTCTGCTTTAATACGATTTATAATTCCAAGCCCACATCTTTACATAAATATTTTAACCGTTTAAAAGACAGACATTTAAAATGCTTTATTTTCTCTTTTACGGATGAGAATACTAATGACATGCGAAAAATTACTGACTTCTTTGAGAATGTATTTAACGGTATAAACAGCGAAGCTCCGTTTGATTTTACGGCTTTCCACATGAAGAACGGCATTCTATAGATTATCTTTCAATTAAACGTGTTTTATTGTATAATTTTCTGTGTATGAATTGCATTTTTAAGACTGGATTTTAGGATATTTTATGAACTTCTCTGATTATATTTATGTCGATGATTACTGCTTTTCAAAATTCGACGAAATAAAAGAGAATATGGAAAAAAGAAAGAAGATTATTACAGATCCGTTTTTTGTAATAATCTTAAATGAATATACCTCAAAACTTGAATTTTGCGACTGGATGTTTCTGCTTCAGAGACACTATAAAAACAATCCGCCTTTAATTGTCGGTCTGGCAAAGGATTATGATTCTGCAGAAGAACTAACATGCCATATGATTGAGAACTGCCTCATAAAAGTAAAGAATATTGATTATATCGCATATCTTGCATCGCTTCCCGAAATCGAAGAAGGTGCGGAACTTCCGAAAATGTTAAAGATTTCCGGAGGAAAGTTATATGCTTAAAGTCCTTGCGATAATCGGAATAGTGCTCGGAGCATTACTTGTTCTGGCGCTGATTATATTAAATATCTTTCTGTTTGTTCCGTTCAGATATAAGATTGGCGGCTCCAATAAAGATAAACTTTATTTCTATTTTCTGATGACGTTTTTCCTGTCGTTCTTCAGAGTCAGGGTTTATTACAAAGAAATGATGGGATGGATGTCGCTTAGGATATTCGGAATTAAAATCTTTGATAAAGAAATTCCCGAACTGATAGAGTTTGTTCAAAAGCTTTCGGATAAATTATCAAAGAAAGAAAAAAAGCCCAAATCTGAAACAACAGAAGCAGCCACTACCGATGAAGCAAACCTAGAAGAAGATACAATTCCCGAAACCGATACAGAGGAATATACCATTACTGAGGAAGAAGTCGAAGCATTCCTTAATGAGCCGGATGAAATAGACGAAATGAATGCTGTTGAAAAAAACATAACATTTCTGTCTTCCATAAAAGATTTTATTTTAAACATCAGGAAAAAGTGGTATAATTTTAAGAGGTTTGTAAATGAGAAAATAGACCAGTGGAACAAGACTAAGAAATACATCAAGTACTACTGGAAAGTTTTAAATCATCCGTCCGTAAAACCTACATTAAAACTCTTCTGGGATTTGATGATAAAGTTCATGAAACATATCTGGCCCAGAAAATGGAGACTTAAGATTAAATACGGCGATGAAGATCCTTATCTTACCGGCAAAGTACACGGGTACATATGCATGGCAAGAGGATTGTTTGGAAGAGAAATTGATTTTACTCCCGTCTGGGACGAGAATGTATTTGAATTTGACGGATACGTAAGTGGAAGAGTACAGTTAATCGTTTTCCTGGGATTTGCATTTAAGGTATTTGCAAACAGACATTTAAGGAAACTGGTTATACTGATTTTAAAAGGAGGAAAGATTCGTGGCAGAAAATAATTTTGACGGCTTGATTAATTCTTTGATGGAAGGAATGGATGGATTCTTATCCACAAAAACCGTTGTCGGAGATCCTACCAAAGTCGGAGATACAATTATAGTTCCCCTTGTGGATGTTTCCTTCGGTGTCGGTGCAGGAGCAGCCAGAGGCGATAAGAAAAACGGAGGAATGGGTGCTTTATCAGGAAAGATGACTCCTTCTGCAGTACTTGTTATTTCCAACGGACATACAAGACTTGTTAATATAAAGAACCAGGATTCCGTTACCAAGTTGATCGACCTCGTTCCCGATATTCTTGACCGTATCGCTGTTAAGAAGAATAAGGACGGAGTTACAGACGAGAATGCAATTGAAACAGCATTCCCTAAGGAAGACGAAGAATAATATATGGATAATTTCATCTCAATACTTCGCGATTCAAATTCTCCTGAAGAACTTGAGGAATTAAAAGTTCAACTTTACAGAGAAAATGTTAGAATCAAAACCGATAGGGCTGATCTTGAGGAATTGAGAGAATCGGTTTTTAAAGAGAAAGAAGAACTTGAAGAATCCATGGCCAGACTTGAAGAAGGCCGCAGGCAGTTCGAGCAGGAAGCCGATGAAATAAATGCACGTATAGAAAAATCCAGAAAAAATCTTGAAGAAGACATCAATGATTACAATATAAGAAAAGGTCTGCTTGAAGATGAAATAAAGAAACTGGATGATGACAGGCTTAAATTAAACCGCGAAAAAGCAGAATTTCAAAACTTAAAAAATCGCAGTAATACTTTAAGAAAAGTGCCGCAGCTTGAATACCGCCAGGGAATTTTCTTTAAGGGTATTACTGATGAGAAGGCTCTTAAAAAGAGATATAAAGATCTCGTCAAAGTATTTCATCCGGACACGGACGCCGGAGATACTTATACATTGCAGAACATTACCAGAGAATACGAGACATTGCTGCATGATATACAGATGAAAGCATAAAAGCAGGAGAGTAATTTTTACTACCTGCTTTTTTTATGAGAAAAAGTATAAAAAAAGTGCCTGTCCGATAGGACAAGCACGAATAATCTTTTTAGTAACAATTACGCTCTTTCAACCAAGCCTGACTTTAAACATCTTGTGCAAACATGCATGGTCTTTGTGGTACCGTTAACCTTACACTTAACTGTTCTGATATTGGAATTCCAAATATGATTTGAACGTCTGTGTGAATGGCTTACGTTGTTACCGAAATGAACGCCTTTATCACAAATATCGCATTTAGCCATTTTTTAACACCTCCTTAAACTGACAAAAAGGATAAGGAGAATGCTTCTCCACAATCCACAACGTTAGTATTATACCCAAAATAATTTTAAAAGGCAACCATAAATTGAAAAAATTGTAAATTTTATTAACATTATGTGAATATTGTTTATTTTTTTGAATTCAGGTAATATAATGTGTAGCAGTGTGTTAAAAAACGAGGAGGGGACTATATGAAAGGAACTCTTGATACGCATTTAGGTAACGTTTCCATTAACAACAATGTCATAGCTGAATA
>JAFYHV010000069.1 GCA_017538995.1 Lachnospiraceae bacterium
AGATTTACTTAAGCGCCTTTTATATTATCATATCCCTTTGGCGGCTTCAAATATTATTGAAAAAAAGGGCTCTTTTTAGTAAAATTAAATAATCAAATTTACGGAGAAAAAGACATGAATCAGTCACTTGAGAAAATGGAAAAAATGAGAAGTACCATAAGAACCGCAATCCACGGTAAAGACGATGTTATCGACATGGTTATGTGTGCGGTTTTTGCGAAAGGACATATCCTTCTTGAGGATATTCCGGGCGTTGGTAAAACCACCTTGGTTACCGCCCTTGCAAAGGTAATGGATCTTGATTACAAGAGAATGCAGTTCACTCCCGACGTTCTTCCGAGTGACGTTTCCGGTTTTACGATGTTTGATAAAACCAAGAACGAGTTCACATTTAAGGAAGGCGCCGTTTATACAAACCTTTTCCTTGCAGATGAGATCAACAGAACTTCACCCAAAACACAGTCTGCTCTTCTCGAAGTAATGGAGGAAGGTCACGCAACGGTTGACGGTGTTACAAGATATTTGCCTCAGCCTTTTATGGTAATTGCTACCCAAAACCCTATCGGCGCTTCAGGTACGCAGAAGCTTCCCGAGTCCCAGCTCGACAGATTTATGGTTCGTCTTTCGATGGGCTATCCTTCGCATGAATCCGCAGTAACAATCCTTAAGGGTGACTCTCATAAAACTATCGAAAAAATGGAAAGAGTTATTTCCAAAGACGAAATTCTCGCATATCAGGAAGAAGTAGAAAACACAAAGATAAAAGAAAGCCTTTATGACTATGCTGTTTCACTTACGGAAGCAACCAGAAATACCGACACATTCGCGCTCGGTCTTTCTCCCCGTGGAAGCATTGCGCTCATAAAAATGGCAAAAGCCCATGCTTTCCTTGAAGGCAGAGACTTTGTTGTTCCCGAAGATTTTAAGGCAGTTTTCTACCCTATTGCAAACCACAGAATCATCTTATCAACCAAATCCAAAGCATGCGGAATGAATAACGAGAGCGCATTAAATCTTGCATTTGATTCCGTAAAGGTTCCTTAAATGAAGATAAACATTCTGACACTTGTTGCATATATATTTGCTATTGCAGTAATAAGCGCGCTTGCACTCATTTATGAACAGCCGGCAATCGTGCTTTTTATTTTAATGCTGTTTATCTTAATTCCCATATCGTTAATTGTTTTCTTTAATGTAAGCGACAAATTCACATTCACACTTTCACCGGTTTCCGAATATGTTGAGGAACCTAACTCTCCCGCTTTCATAATTGAATATAAAAACGCAGCACGCATCGGACTTTTTGCATGTGACGTTGTCTTTACCGCAGAAAACAGTTTTTATCCCAACACCGTAAAACACAGATTATCAATTCCGCTAACAAGGAAGACTAATTCTTTTACGATCCCGATTGACAGTTTCGATATCGGTCTTGTGACCATAAATATCGAGAAGTTCGTTTTGCACGATTATTTATCCATTTTCAGAAAAGAAATACCAGTATCGCTCGAATCTTCCGTACCCATTCTTCCTAAGGAAAGAAACATCGGAGATTTTCCGCCCGCAGTTCCCAAAGACGGTCCGGATGAATTTACCGAATCTGAGAACATCGGTAATATTTCGAGTGACGTAAAAGAAATCCGTGAATACCGTCCGGGTGACAGACTCCAGAGAATTCACTGGAAACTCTCCGCGAAGTTAGACGATCTGTTCGTAAAAGAAATGGCACATACTTCATCTCTTGCAATCATTCTCGTTCCCGAGCTTTGTAAGGATGAAATACACGATACCGCAGAGTCTCTTTTATCATGTATAAAAATCATGTACGAGAAAAAAGAGAGGTTTGAAGTCTGCATTTATAACGATATCGCCTGCGACTATACATTCTTCACCGTAACGGACGAAGCAGGCATGCTTGAGGCAATGACGCATTTTTACTGCCAGCCATTATACGAGGGCAGAGAAAATGCTTTAAATACTTACATTCACTCATCAGGTAAGATTGCAACCGTGATTCATATTATCGGGAAAACGATAAAGATAAGCGAATAAATTATGATAAGCTGGCTTGACAAAATCATTTACAAAAAAGAAATAAAGGATAACAAAGTCATTGTCGGTGAAGTAACACAGACAAAGAAAAGTAACCGCTTTCTTATATGCCTTTTTAAAGGCATTCTGGTTTTTATTGCCACTTTCTGCTCTATCTGCGGCCTTCTGGATGCTTTTAACATCGAATACAACAGAGCGATTATAATTCTTGCCTTTGCGTTCTTTTCGTTTTATGTTTCATTCCTGTATTACAACAAGATTATATTCTACGTTTTCTACATAATTTTGTTTATCGGTTTCACCGTCGAACTTGCGAGATATTATATGCCTGCCAACTCCGGTTTCCAGGCGATAATCAACATCATATTCAAAGATTATTCGGACTATTTCGCACTCGCTTCCATCCGTGAAGGTTACGAAACAATTGCGAACAGATATTTTACCGTAACCGTTGCTGCGCTCTTCCTCGGAGCGTTCACAGCGATTCTTTTAAACGTTACTATTTCGGGTTATATGAATGCATTTGAAACCGCTCTCGTTACTTTCCCTTATATTGAGATTGCGCTCTTCATTCATAAAATCCCCTCAGCCGCATATTTATTCGGACTTTTATTCGTTTATACATGCGTAGTATTCCTGCAGTTTTCAAGGCATTCAAGAATGCAGGTTAAGGGCAAACGAACGCATGAATTCCTGAGGATGAAACTGAGAAAAGAGGACCGCTATGCTTATCAGGCCGATATACCGGTATTTTTATATTCATTTGCTTTTTCGTTTGTGATTGCGCTTGTAATCATTATCCTCT
The DNA here is from genome assembly GCA_017538995.1 of Lachnospiraceae bacterium. Taxonomy (GTDB): domain Bacteria; phylum Bacillota; class Clostridia; order Lachnospirales; family Lachnospiraceae; genus UBA3766. The sequence goes on from JAFYHV010000069.1 coordinate 2,858, forward strand.
TAAAGGCTCCTTTGAATATGCCCATCCCAAAGATACCCGGCAATTCAATTCACAAGCAGACTCAGGAATATGTTAAAATCCTCGTTCAGAACGGTGTCGGCGGATTCTTTGATTCATATGCTTCAACAGGCGGTCTTTCAGGCGGACGTCTCGGCGGCGTGGCACAGGTAAGACCTGATTTCGAAACAGACATTGAAGTAACTTTCGTACCAATTAATTACGATACCATTTATCTTAAAGGATATACAGGCACAACATATCAGTCGTCCGGCTGGTATCCGAATCCTCTCGATGTTACTTTTATCGAGGACGAACGTGAATATAATTTTGGCAATACCGCTAAAATGCAGGTTAAGGAAGTGGATGTCGATTCAAGATTTGACTATCGCCCTTACTTCTCAAGCACTGATAATCTTGAATATATAAGCCTCGAAGATAACATATATCAGATTACTTACAATCCGATTTTAAGTGAGGCCGATTATGAAAAGCCTGTTGAAGACGAGCTTCTTTTAAACGAGGATTATTATTCTTATGTTTATGAATCGTGTCTGACTGTTCCCGATACTTTAAAGCCGGTACTTGATGACACCCTAAAAGAAATAGACCCTGTTGACTCAGACGACATCAATCAATACAGATTAAACTGCGCAAAAGCAGTTTACAGTTATTTCTTTGAAAACTTCAGCTATACAATGGCGCCCGGTCGAACCGCTTATAAAAGAGACTTCGTGGAATATTTCCTGACGCATCAGAAAAGAGGTTTCTGTGCACACTTCGCTTCAGCTACGGCACTTCTTTTACGAGAAATGGGTGTACCCGCCAGATACTGCGAAGGCTACTGCATTCCGATTTCACTTATTTATGAAGATGCAATCATGACGGATAACAATTTCGACGAATGGTATTCCGGCAAACAGGATATCGATTTACCGTCTGTACTCGAAGTTCCTGTAAATGATTCATATGCACATGCGTGGGTTGAGATTTATCTTGAAGGATACGGATTCGTTCCTTTCGAAGCAACTATTCCTTCGTTTGATGACGATACTTCGGATTTAAGTTTCCTGTCGTTTAACTTCTTCTCAGCTATCACATCAAACACATTGAATTTCGAGGAGTTTGGAACAACCACTAATCCTAACAACAATAACAACGGCGGATTCAGCATCAATAAGATTTTTGACATCTTTAATTTCAATACCGCAAACGTAAGAGTTACCGTAATGAGAATATTTGCAATCTTCATCGGCGCAGGTCTTCTCTACTTACTGATAAGATTTTTGATAATTCGCATAAAACTTGCTTGGTATCGAAAAAATAATGACGAATATCATCTTGTAATATATGAATATTCCAAACTTTCTGCTATGCTTAAGAGGAAGGGATTCCTGAAAAAAGACAATCCTCTTCCGATGGATGTTAAGGAGGCTTACGATCTTTATCTTGTCAACTACAACAACCGTCATAAGAAGCAAAAGAATGTTGATACCGCGGCATTATTTGAGCATTACGAGAAGGTAATGTATTCGTAAAGGGTTTAACTTTAAGGAGGGGAATTTATGGATAAGATTATCATTAAAGGTCTTGAAGTTTTTGCTCATCACGGAGTATACGAAAACGAAAAAACAAAAGGTCAGAAATTCGTCATCAATGCAGAATTCGAAGTTGATACTCTGACAGCAAGTTTAAGCGACGATATTGAGGATACTCTTGATTATGCCAAAGTCTGCGAATACATTAAAGACTACATGGTTATCAATCAGGTTAATCTTCTTGAAACGCTTGTAAACGAGCTTTCCAGAAAGCTTCTTTTAACTTTTAAGCTCATAAAATCAGTAACGCTCGAAATCTGCAAACCCGACGCTCCTATTCCGTCAAAGTTTGACACGGTTTCGTTAAAGGTTTTCAGATCAAGACATACTGCTTATATTTCTGTTGGCTCAAATATAGGAGAACGCGAAGATTATATTGAGAATGCAATTGATAATCTTTCGATGGACGATTGTATTGAAGTAAAGGATGTTTCCGGTTTTATAGAAACAAAGCCTTACGGTAATGTTGACCAGGATGATTTCATTAACGGCGTATTCAAAATTGAAACGCTCTACTCTCCCGAAGAACTTCTTGCAAGATTAAGTATCGAGGAAAATGAAGCAGGCAGAGAAAGAACCATTCACTGGGGACCGAGAACGCTGGATCTGGATATAATCTTTTATGATGATTTAGTTATGTCAACCAATAATCTGATTATCCCTCATCCTGACATGGCTAACAGAGAATTCGTATTAAAGCCTCTTTGCGAGATTGCACCATATGTAATTCATCCGAGATTTAATTTAACGGCTAAAGAATTGTTATGTAAACTTGAAAACAAATAAAAGAAAAGGACTTCCGAGCGAAGTCCTTTTTTATTACTGATTAAACATTTCAGGCGGACCGTAAATACATTGAGGTTCATTCATAGGTGGTTCGAAAGTATTAAGTATTGCTTCTGTCATTCTGATAGCTCTGACATTTTCTTTAACATCATGTACTCTGACAAAATCGATATTTTTCATGCAGGCCATAACCGTTGTGGCAAGTGTGCCTTCAAGTCTCTCTTCTACCGGAAGATCGAGTGTTTTGCCTATAACGGATTTTCTGCTAGTTCCTAAAAGAATCGGACAGTCAAATACTTTAAAATCATCCATATGATTGATGATGCATAAATTCTGTTCTACGTTTTTGGCAAATCCTACGCCGGGATCAAGTATAATACGCTCTCTTTTGATTCCTGCATCAAGCGCTCTGTCAATCATTCTTCTTGTGTCAACAAGTACATCGTTTACGAAATTTCCGTAGTTGGTATTATCCCTGTTATGCATCAGCACGCATACTGCATCGTACTCAGCGATGACTTTTGCCATTTCCGGATCTTTCTGAAGGCCCCAGATGTCATTTACGATGTCACAGCCGGCTTCTAATGCAGCTCTTGCTACTTTTGCATCATAGGTATCGATCGAAACCGGAATGTCGAGATTCATTTTTATTTCTTTTATGACCGGTATTACGCGCTCAATCTGAAGTTCTGCGCTGACAGGTGTATAACCGGGCCTCGTGGATTCTCCGCCGATATCGATTATTGCAGCGCCTTCTTCGAACATCTGAATCGCTCTTTTAACGGCCGCATCTTTGTCGATAAACTGACCGCCGTCGGAAAATGAATCGGGTGTTACATTTAAGATACCCATAACATATGTGCGTCCGCAAAGATTATACGTTCTGTTGCCTATTGTTATTTCTTTTACCATGTTTTCTCCCCAAAATAAAAGCGGTTTAATGAAAAACCGCTTAAGTAATTATAATTTTAAAAGATTGAAGAAGCGGTTCTTGTACTCTTCTTCTTCGAACAGACCGCGTGTTGCCATTGTAACTGTCGTTGTGCCGGGCTTTTTGATTCCGCGCATCGTCATGCACATATGCTCGGCTTCGATTACAACCATAACGCCTTTGGCATTAAGTTCTTTGAAAATGCTGTCTGCAACCTGATCTGTAAGTTTTTCCTGAATCTGAAGACGTCTCGCATAAACTTCGAGTGTTCTCGCAAGCTTGGAAATGCCGACTACTTCTTTGTTAGGAATATACGCGATGTGAGCCTTTCCGTAAAACGGCATCATGTGATGTTCACAGGTTGAATAGAATACAATATTCTTTTCAAGTACTATATCGTCATTGTCTACGTGAAATCTTCTGGATAAGTGATTTGCTGCGTCGTCTTCGTAGCCCGCATAAATCTCTGAGTACATTCTCGCGATTCTGTCGGGCGTATCGACCAGGCCCTCTCTTGTTATATCTTCACCTATTCCTTCAAGAAGAAGCTTAACCCCTTCTTTTATCTTGTTCTCGTCAATCATCTTTTTCTCTTCTTTATTTGTTATTTATGACACTTCTGAAATCGCCCATAAAAGACAGCGATCCGAATATAAGTATCACATCTTTCTTTTCGGCAAAAAGTTTTGCAATCTCAAGTGCTTCGAAGTAAGAATCTGCAGCAGTTACGTTCGGATTAAAATCTTTTATGATTTTTCCAAGTTCGAAAGCCTCTACCGCTCTTACCTTATCTTTGGGCGTTACAGTAACAATTGCCTTGGCTTTCGGTGCATATTTTTCGATTACATTTTCGAATGCCTTGTCTTTGTACATACCAATTATATATATCAGGTTTCGATTTGTAAAATACAAGTTTATGTTTTCGAAAAGCCTGTCAACCGCATCCATGTTATGAGCACCGTCGAGAATAAAAGTATAATCTTTATTCTTGATTATTTCAAATCTGCCTGGCCAGACTGCGTTTTCAAATGCTTTCTTAACCGCGTTATCAGTAATTTTAAAGCCTTCGGATTTAAGCACTTCTATCGCATCAAGTACACAGATTGCGTTGTCGCACTGGTGATTTCCTGTTAAGTTTAGATTTAGGTTTACATAATTCTTATATGATAAAATCTGGGAAATGTTTCCGGATTTTGATGATGTTTTAAACTTTGCGGATTTTCTTTTACTTTTTATGATATTTATATTGGTTTGTTTTGGTTTACATAATTCAAAAATATATTCATCGAAATACTTTTCAACCTCTTCTACCTGCGGCGCAAGTACAACATTCTTCGATGTTTCTTTTATGATTCCGAACTTATGTAAACTAATATCCTTTAAAGTGTCTCCTAAAAAGGCAATATGATCAATACTGATAGATGCAATTATGTCAACCAAACTCTCTTCGATTGCATTTGTTGCATCAAGTTTTCCGCCCATTCCGCATTCAAGAATGACGATTTTACATTCTGTTTCCTTAAAGATCAAAAGCGATAAAACAAATTCTATTTCAAAAGCTGTAGCTTTTAGTTTCTTTTCTTCGATAACATCAATTATCTCGGACAGTTTTCTCTCCCATACTGTTTTAGGAACCAATTTGCCGTTAACAAGAATTATTTCTCTCTCATCAACCACAGCAGGCGATAAAAATCTTCCGACCTTAATCTTAGAGTTAGCCAGCGAATGCTCTAACAGATATCCTATACTGCCCTTACCGTTTGTTCCCGCAATATGAACTATAGGAAGGCCTTTATCAGGTCTTCCGAATGCTTCCAAGAGTTTATTTACTTCATCCAGTCCGGGAACACTTCCGAGCTTCTTTCTTCGCTCTTCCAGCCACTCCCTGCATTCATCATACTTCATAACTTTCAAAAATGACCAATCGGGGACGGTTCTTAAATGGTAAAAAAGGCCAAAACGGAACCGTCCCCAAATTGTAAAAAAGGCCAAAATAGAACCGTCCCCAAATGGCTCACAATAATAAAGGCAGGTAGCTAAACCTGCCTTAAATCCTTAACAGTCTTCGCCGATATCTTCGATATCGTGAGCTCCGATATTTAATGTATTAAGAGTTCTTCTCTTAAGTCTTGCTTCTTCGGAATACTTCAGTATAAAGTCCTTAGTCTCCTTGGAATTCTTTATATTGTGAAGAAAGAGCTTCGGATGTGTGGTATCACCTGTATAGCAGATTACACAGCCGAGGCCGAAGAGTCTTTGGAAAAAGCCTCTCTGAAGTTCAACATCCTGAATTTTGTACATATAGCAGTCGTCTTCTTTTTTGGTAAAGCAACCGGACTCAATTGTCAGGATATCTTTTTTTACGATATATTTTGTAAAGGTAAAAGGAAGTCCGAAAAGAGCCCATCTCTTTTTTTCAACTACCTGTTCCTCGTCATCATTAAATTCAGTACCCATATCCATCTCCCAATATTTTATCTGGAAATCTTAAAAGTTGCCCAGGAATACTGCTGCATATATTCTCCCATGTAAGCTTTAATTGCAGATGTTTTTCCTTTTTCGAAATCATATCTGTCGCATTTAATCTTATCGGGATTAATAGCATAATAATTTCTCTTTTTTACTACAACTTCACCAAGTCCTGCTTCATTTAAGGATCTGGTCATTTCTCTGTAAATCTTGTTGATATAGTCTTCAACTTTTCTGTCGTAGTCCTGGTTAGGGAAAAGTATTGAAGCGATTTCCTTTTTGGTAACTCCTGCACCCTTTCTGTCGATAAGATATGCTAAAAGCTCTTTAGATCTTGATCTCTTAAATACAATGGGATCGCCCTTTGAATAAACATCAAAGTTACCGAATGTCTTAACGTAAACATCGTAACTGTTCTTGTCTTCTTCTACAGGGTTTCTTAAGTTTCTTAATTCCTCAGCGATTTTAACAGCCGTAACGGGCTTTAAAACATAACCGCTGGCACGTACTTCGAATGCATCCTGTGTGTACTCGGAATAGCCGGTAACAAAGATGATATTGATTTTAGAATTGTACTTCTTGGCTTCATATGCAAGTTCAATACCGTTCATGTCTCTCATCTCGATATCGAAGAAGCAAATGTCGCATGTGTTTTCCGAAAGATACTCAAGTACTTCTTTTCCTGTCTTAAAAGAAATAACTTCAGCGTTGGGTTCTGCTTCTTTTATGGAATCAACCAAAACTTCCAAAGCAATAGTTTCATCATCAGCAGCAATAATTTTCATAGAATATCGTCCCCCTCATAATTTGTATGCTAACATTCCATCTTTTGTCATTTTACTACATATTTTTATTGATTTCAATTGTTTGAAGTGTTATCATAGGAAAAATGATTTTAAGAGGAGATCGTATATGCGTCATTTAATGAGTCCCCTGGATTTCTCCGTCGAAGAGCTCGACAGGTTATTCGACCTTGCAAACGACATCGAGAAAAACCGGGAAAAGTATTCTCATGCCTGTGTCGGCAAAAAACTCGCAACCTGCTTTTACGAACCAAGTACACGAACACGTTTAAGTTTTGAATCCGCGATGCTCTCGCTCGGCGGAGAGGTTTTAGGTTTTTCGGATGCCGCTTCTTCATCCGCTGCAAAAGGCGAAAGCGTTTCCGATACAATCCGAATGATTTCTTGCTACTCAGACATTTGTGCAATGAGACATCCAAAAGAAGGTGCTCCGATGGTTGCTTCAACACACAGCCGCATTCCCGTTATTAACGCAGGTGACGGCGGACATCAGCACCCCACACAAACACTTACAGATTTACTTACCATCAGATCTTTAAAAGGTCGTCTTTCCGATTTTACAATCGGTCTTTGCGGTGACTTAAAATTCGGTCGTACCGTACACTCTCTTATCAATGCGTTATCCAGATATGATAACATCAGATTCGTCTTCGTATCACCCGAAGAATTAAGAATTCCCGAATACATAATCGACAACTTAAAAGAAAAGAACATTCCTTTCGAAGAAGTTATCTCACTCGAGGAAGTAATGCCCAAACTCGATCTTTTATACATGACCAGAGTTCAGAGAGAAAGATTCTTCAACGAAGAAGATTATGTAAGATTAAAAGACTTTTACATTTTAAACAAAGAAAAGATGGCTCTCGCCAAAGATGATATGCTTGTACTCCATCCCCTTCCCAGAGTAAACGAAATCTCGGTTGAAGTCGATGACGATCCCAGAGCCGTTTATTTCAAGCAGGTTCAATACGGTGTATACGTACGAATGGCATTAATACTCACTCTCCTTGAAATAGATACTACAAAACTTTAAGACTTAAAATCATAAAAGAAACCGTTAACCTTTGAAGTTTTGAAAGGAAAAACAAAATGTTAAAGATTGGAAAAATACATGAAGGTTTCGTGCTTGACCACATAAAAGCAGGAAAAAGCTTATCGATTTATCATCATTTGCAGCTCGATAAAAAAGACTGTACCGTTGCAATGATTATGAATGCAAAAAGTGAAAAAATGGGTAAAAAAGATATCCTTAAAGTTGAATGTGATATCGAAGAAATGGATATGGACGTACTCGCGGTTATCGATCATAACATCACAGTAAACGTCATAAAAGACGGCGAGATCGTTGCCAAGAAAGAGCTTGTACTTCCCAAAGAAATCAGAAACATTTACAAATGTAAAAATCCACGTTGTATAAGCAGTATCGAACAGGAACTTCCTCAGATATTCGTTCTCGACGAAAAGAAGGAAATCTACCGCTGCAAATACTGTGAAGAGAAAACAAGACAGGAATTATAATATAAAACCCGACATCATAAAATGTCGGGTTTCTTTTTTATATTCCTATATATTTTTTTAATCTGTCGTTTATAAGAACCTTATCTCTCATTTTGATAAGTTCTTCCTTGGTTACCCAGCGATAGTCAACTGTTTCTCCTTCCTGAAGCACCACACTGTCTTTATCACAATCGGTTTCAATAAAGAAGTCAACATATGCCGAATGAGTCTCATCTTTGGCTGCTCTGCTTATTTCTTTTAAAGGTATTTCCGATCTGATACCTGTTTCCTCGAAAAGTTCACGTACAGCACTCTCGTAAGCACTCTCTCCTTTAAGAGCCGAACCGCCCGCCGATGCTTCCCATAAAAGCGGATAGGCTTTTCCTGGATCCCTTTGCATCAAAAGGTATGTTCCGTCCTTATGCTGAACAAGAATATTACAAACAAGATGATATATTCCGACAGGTATGGAAGCTTCTTCACCTCTTATCAGAGTCATATCTTCAATCTTGTTAAAATCTTTGTCATAAGCGTCCCAAATTTCCATTTTTTTATACCAGGTTTATGATCTCTTCTTTAGGTGCCTTTGCTTTTTCAATGTTCTTTGCATAAAGCACAGGACCTTCACCGTTATAATCTTTCCAGTATTCTATCTTAATATCTGCAGTAACAGTAATCCAGTCACCCTTATTATATTTGTCAGCTTCATCCGTTTTACAGATAAATCCTAAGAATGCAATATCATCTGCGCAGCATGTCATGGCTGAACGGCCGGGAACCAAGAGGCCTTTTCCAAGTGAGTCGGGTTTTACGACATTTGCAAGAAACTTAACTGTCTTGCCGTTATATCTGTCGAAATTGTCAAGACAGTCAAAGAACCATATTCCGTAAGTTTCATCAACAAGCTCGATAACAGGAGCATTTACATCGAAAGGTAATTCCTCATCAAGCGTTGTATTGATTTCACCCTGTGAATCCTCAAATACTATTTCAGCATTACGGTTAAGGGCCATTACGTTTCTCTTGTATGTAGGTAAATCCTTATTAAGACCGTCACATCTGTTAAAGATAATCAGTTCTGATCTTTTTACCATATCGGAAATAAGAGAACGCATATTGGCGAAATACATGTTAAATGTAGCAGCATTGATAATTGTTACCTGCTGTGCCAGTTTCCAGTGCCAGGGCATCTTTAAATCAGACATCTGCCACATTCCGTTATACTCGATGATGATTCTCTCGGGTTTATGTTTTTTCTCAAGATTAAGAAGCGTTGTACTGTTTAAATCTTCTTTATTGTCGATAACTTCAACTACCGTGTGTGTTTTACGAAGAATCTCTTCTTCTATCTCAATCTCGCCCTCTTCACACTGAATCAAAAGAGTTGTGTTGGTTGTCTGAAAATACGGCTGTGTTATCGTAAATCTGATAAATTCAGTCTTTCCTGCTTCCAGAAATCCGTTTATAACAAATACGTTTTTCATATTAGAATAATTCCTTAATCTTTTCTTCGTTAAGTTTTGAGCCGATTACAACGACTTTACCTGTAACTTCAGGGCTGCCGGCTCTGACATTCTTCTCTTCGGGAACATAGTCGAAGTAAATAAATCCGCCGTCCTTATCGTAAACCATACCCTTGGAACGAAGAACAATACCATAAGTTTCATTGTCGTCAAGTTTGGTTAATATATCGTTAATCTGCTCTTTTGTATAGGACTTGGCAGTCTCAAATCCGATGCTTGTAAATACCTCATCAGCATGATGGTGATGATGGTGATGGTCGTGATGATGGTGGCATTCGCACTCGGGATCGTCGCATTCATCACCGTCGTGATGGTGGTGATGATGGTGCTCGTGTTCATCTTCGTCGTCATCATCGTCATCGTCGTCATGGTGATGGTGCTCATGTTCTTCCTCGTCGTCATCATCGTCGTGGTGATGGTGGTGATGATGTTCATGCTCATCTTCGTCATCATCGTCGTCATGATGATGGTGATGGCATTCACATTCAGGATCGTCACATTCTTCGCCGTGGCTGTGAGCCATTTCTTTTTTCATCTCTTCAAGAAGTTCTTCTTCAAGACTCTTTCCTGCTTCGTAGGTCTTAAGAATCTGCTCTCCTGTTAACTGATCCCAGGGAGTTGTGATGATTGTAGCCTTAGCATTATGCTCACGAAGAAGTGCTACAGCCTCGTTTAACTTCTCCTCAGATACGTTCTGAGTTCTTGATAAAATAATCGTACCTGCAGCTTCAACCTGATTGATGAAGAATTCACCGAAGTTCTTAATGTACATCTTGCACTTAGAAACGTCTACAACGACTACAGCAGCGTTTAAAGCAACGTCAGTCATATTCTCTTTGGCTTCAAGGTCTGCAACAGCCTTAATAACGTCTGAAAGCTTTCCTACACCTGAAGGCTCGATTAAGATTCTCTCGGGAGAATATGTCTTGATTACTTCTTTTAAGGATGAGCCGAAGTCACCAACGAGTGAACAGCAGATACATCCTGAGTTCATTTCTTTTATTTCAATTCCGGCTTCTTTTAAGAATCCTCCGTCAATACCGATTTCGCCGAATTCGTTTTCGATTAAGACAACTTTTTCTTTATTCAGTACTTCTTTTAACATCTTCTGAATAAATGTTGTTTTGCCTGCACCGAGGAAGCCCGAAACTATATCAATTTTCGTCATGATTTTACCTTCTTTCCGTAGTAAACACTTTCAAAATACTACATTAATATCCAAATAAAGATTATAACATACACGTCAAGTATTTACATTAAAAAAGGACCGCGCATGCGATCCTTCTTAATATTCATAAAAGAATTAAGCGATTTTGCTCTTTGCGATTTCAGATAAGCTCTTGAAGCCTTCTGCATCGTTAACTGCCATCTCAGCGAGCATCTTTCTGTTGATGTCGATGTTAGCAAGCTTAAGACCATACATAAATTTGCTGTATGAGAGTCCGTTCATTCTTGCAGCAGCGTTGATACGTGCAATCCAGAGACGTCTGAACTGTCTCTTGTTTTCCTTACGTCCGGCATAAGAAGAAGCAAGTGCTCTCATAACGGACTGTTTAGCTATACGATACTGTTTTGATCTTGCTCCTCTGTATCCTTTAGCAAGCTTTAAAACTCTGTTATGTTTTTTCTTGGCATTTAAGCCACCTTTAATTCTAGCCATTTTTTACTTCCTCTCTTTCCTTAAATGTAAGGTAAAATCTTCTTCATATTCTTTACATTTGTGCTGTCTGTAACTGCAGCCTGTCTAAGGTTTCTTTTTCTCTTTGTAGACTTCTTTGTAAGGATATGGCTCTTATAAGCTTTAGATCTTTTTAATTTTCCTGTTCCTGTAAGTTTAAAACGCTTTGCAGCTGACCTGGATGTCTTCATTTTAGGCATAACTAATGTCCTCCTTAAGTAAAATATATTTTAACTGTTACTTTTTCTCAGCCAAAACCATAGCTATCGAACGACCTTCAATCTTTGCTTCTTTTTCAAGTGTGGAAACATCTGAAAGTCCGTTTGCAAAATCTTCAAGAAGTTTCTTTGCGGTAGGAACTCCGTGAGCCATTTCCCTGCCTCTGAATCTGACTGTAACTTTAACCTTTTCACCTTTTGTAAGGAACTTTCTTGCAGCATTCATCTTTGTATTGAAATCGTTTGTATCAATATTGGGTGAAAAACGAATTTCCTTAACTTCGGTTACTTTCTGTTTCTTCTTGTTCTCTTTCTCTTTACGAAGCTGTTCGTACTTAAATTTTCCGAAGTCTTCAATACGACATACGGGCGGATTCGCATTCGGGGAAATCATGATTAAGTCAAGTCCCAAATCCTCTGCTCTCTGCAGTGCATTGCCTGTAGGCATTACACCGAGCATTTCTCCTTCCTCTGAAATAACTCTCACTTCACTGTCTCTGATCTGATCGTTAATAATATAGTCGTTGTTCTTCATATTCCTCCGTACATAAGTTTCGAAAAAAAATTGAGTGGACACAATATCCACTCAATAATATAAAAAAGCTCTTTGCTAACTTTCAAATATTAACGCCGAAAACGCAATTGTCGTCGGGTGAGAGCGGATACTCTGCTTTGTTTTGCAACATTAGTATTTTAATCTGTTTCCTATTCAAAGTCAACAGAAATTTTTTATTTTTATATATTTCCTAAAAACGGCGTAAAAATCGTAGAGAGATAAACCACCAGATAATATGCACCGAATATCAATACGGCGAATACATAAAAAATAATCGCACCGTAATTAAATGCAGCACATCTCTTGGTGCCCTTCTGTCCAAGCATCATGTTCTTTCTTACCCCGAGAGCCTTCTTTAAGAAGACAATTATTAGGATAATACCCACGAAGATAAGGAAGAAATAAAAGAGGTTAACCATAGCGGTAAGGATAAGACCAAATATTGCTCCGGGATGAGTCTCTAATATTCTTGTTACCTTGTCGGAATAAATTTCAAACGCCA
>JAFYHV010000070.1 GCA_017538995.1 Lachnospiraceae bacterium
GTTCCTGGGTAAGCTTTCTCCCTTTTCTTAAACTTCTTATATTTTCGGCGATTTTAATTTCCATAGCTTAATCTCCTTTGGTTATTCCGGAATTTCTGATTTTATTTTATCTGACCGCTCATAAAAGCTCAATACACCATCAATACCAATTGTATATTATTTTATATACTTTCGGTATAGTTTTCTCGTAAAAAAAGAAGAGCCGTTTAAGCTCTTCTCTATCTCTTTTATAACTTATACTGCATAAAATTACCGTTTTTAACGAATCCGAAGTTCGTGTATAATAGAACTCCCATATCCGATGCGGTTATCCACACAGAGCCACATTCGCATTTTCTGGCTTCATCTACCACTCTTGATAAAAGCTCTTTGGCAATTCCCATACGTCTGTAACCGGGATCCGTGAACATACTTGAAAGAAGTCCCAGTCTTCCGGACGGGCAGCTGAAATAAGGCGGCTTTTCTACGATTGACATACCGCTCGTTCCTACAATTTTATCACCGTCCATTGCAAGCCATGAAACGAATGTTCCGTCAGCCATATGACGGTCGTAATAATCCTTAAGCGCGGGAACCAAATCAATGTCTTCGGTTGCGCCTTCTTCGCGAAGCTGTTTTATTCTGATATTTATAAACGTATCTACCTGTTCACTCGTAAGTTTCTGATAAGTAACCATCCTTACACCTCCGTTTCAAAGCCGTTTTCTTTAAGCCATTTTACTGATTTTTTTAATGCCTCTATAGTCTTTGTTTCAAGCACGCATCTTGCGTTTCTTATCCTTGCAAGATTAAGTCTCTCTGCAAGATTTATATCTCCGTCGCCAAGCGCCAGATGGTTTTTAGGCGGCTCTTCCCTGCCGTCATGAATGTGGAAATGAATCAATCTGTCTTTGTTCTCAAGGATAAAGGGAACGTCTATTTCTTTTATACCTTTTGAATGTCCGATGTCCCATGTCGTGCCGAATTTAGGACTTCCTAAAAGAAACTTAATAGCCTTTTTCTCGTATTCCTTAAAGCCGTCGGTATTCTCAACACAGATTTTTATATCGCTGTCGCCAATCCATTCCTCACACTTGTTTCGGAATGTTTCAAACGACTTCATGTAAACGTCAAAATCTCTTTCATACATCTGCACTTTTCTGTCGGGAAGTGTTATGAAAATCCCGTGGTGCATATGCATGTTTATAGTAAGAGGCTGGGATTTATCGCCGTATTTGTCGCGAAGAACCAAAAACTTTTTAGCAACTTCAATCGACCTTCTGGTTGTCTCTAAATATGCGTCGGTAACCAGCCGGTTGAAGTCCGCGATATTTAAATTTTCGTCCAGATGGATTGTATAATAGATACCTGCCTTATCCGCAAGGCTCATAAAATACTCAGTATCTTCAAGTTTATCAACCTGATATTCGGGAAAATTCATATTAAGCTCAATGAACTTTAAACCTAAACTTTCGCAGAGGTTAACATTGTCTTCAAGCGTGTGATTTTCAATTAATGTCGGCATTCCAAACTGCATATTTTCTCCTTAGCCAAAAAGCCACAATACCCTTTTGGGGATATTATGGCTTTTATGATCTTTATCTTTTACCAGTCGCTGTCCCAGTCGCTGCTGCCTGAATCCCAGGAATCGCTGGAGCTGTCCCAGGAATAATCGTCGTCATCATCGTAATCGTTCGAATGACTTGCTTCATACGCGGCCTCTCTGGCTAAATCCTCCTGGTAGTCTGCATAATACTCTGTTTCCGTAAAATCGGAAATCTGGGTTTCGCTGTTCCAGTCAGGCGTGTACCAGAAATCCTGTGCTACGGACTGATGCTTTAAGTCCGAAGGAACGTCGGAACCCCAGATATCATCCCAGTCACCGGTTTCCGTATCGTATACATACCAGTCGCTGTCCTGACCGGATTTCATGTGATAATAAATATTATCATCATATGAGTAATAGCCGGTATTAACCTTAAAGTTATTCTGGGCATCCGAATATAATAAACTGTCGGCAAAATCCGTTCCGCCATAGCTTGAATTGTAATCCGATGACAAGAAATATTTTTTAGCCTTGTACTGTCTGTTGATCTCGGTCGAGCCACCGTTTTTTACCCAGTCGCCTTTTTCCGTATCGTACAAAGCCCAGCTGTATTCGTCGTCATCGTAATGATATAATAACTTGCCTTTGTAATAACTGATATCGTCGCACTTGTAATATCCGATTGCGGGAGGCAGGTTTCTCGTATATACGTATCCTACGCCGCCTCCGATAATTCCTATGGTTATGATGTAGGTGATTAATGTTGAAAGGCAGCTTTTCTTTCTCTTAACACTTCTTTGAGAAGAGCTGTAATTGTTATGAGTCGGAGCAGAAGAATTTTTAATATTATTGGCTTTCTGCTCCAGTATCTCCTGCTTTAATCTTGTGTGAAGTTCGTTTACCGCATAAGCTTCGTCCGTGCCTTCATATCTGACTGCACGTGTTCCGTCGGCCTTGTTTTTGTAAACGATAAAATTGCCGGAATTTTCATCCTTGTAAATACCGAAAGCCTTGGCTCCGCGATAATCTTTGCCGATGAAAAATCTGGTAACATCCTCAGGCGGAAGACCTTTGGCTGCGTACCATTCTTTTAAGCCCTCGATGGTTATGGGCTGATCCGAAGTACTTCGTCTGACGTTCTGATTAGGTGCCCCACAGTTCGGGCACTTTTCCAGTGTATCGTCAAACATCGATTCACAGTATTCGCATTTGATTTTCATTTTTCTTTTCCCTCGTTTTTACACGACGCACCTCTTCGCGCCATTACGATTATACCATATAATCAGGAAAATTACTGCAAATACAGCGATAGAAATCATTAGTCCGCCCCAGGTTGCAATCAGTTCTTTTACGGGGTCTGCTTTACCGAATGAAGTATATTCAAATGATTGAGTAATCAATTCTGTTTTATAAGTAATTTAATACCTCCAACTGAGTATTCGCGTGATTGAACTCATCATATATCGGGCAAGGAATGTGCGGTTCGAAGGCTAAATCGTGGAACCATGTGCACTGTACAGGATGCATTCCGGCGTCTCTTGCGGCAAAGAGTTCTTTGGAACCTCCGTCGCCGACGTACAAACATTCTTCAGGTTTGACGCCGAGTTCTTCAGTCATTTTTGTAAACAATTTGGGAGCGGGTTTGCGTATTCCCTGCTCATAAGAAATAAGTGCAACGTCGAAGTACGGGAATAAAACACTTTGTTTAATGGCGTCTCTTTCGTCAGAGTATGTATTGGATATAAGGCCGATTTTTATGCCTCTGTTTTTTAATTCTTTTAGGAGGTTGAGCGAATCTTCGGGCATCGCATCGAAAGTGGTCTTAAGGCATTCTCTTCTGTTCTCGGTTATCTGCTTAACTTTTTCTTCGGAGTAAATTCCGAAATCTTTGAAAACTGTTTCAAATACTTCTTCTATCGTGTACTCTCCGGTGCTTCTGCCTTCTTCGGTCTTGTGCCATCCTTTTCTGAATTCCTGGAGGTCTACGCCGACATCCGCAGCGATGTCTTCGCTGAAGTAAATTTTGCCGGTAAACAATGTTACAAGGGTTTCAAACATATCAAAAATAACTGCTTTAATCATCGTGCCTTCCCCTATCTGTCGCGCTCCTCGATAATGTGAATTATTTTGTCTTCGGATAAAATCTCGTCTATTCTCTCGGGGATAAAAGAAGGTTTTATGAAACTGTTTTTAACCTCTTCTATCGGAATCCACACCAGATCTTCTCCGTCATCGGTTAAAGTTTTAAATTCCGTGAGTTCGTCGACTGAAAGGATATAGTACATTTCTATTGTGTGGCAATCCTTCCCATTGATTATTCCGCCGTCTCCTTTAAAAAAGTTTTCGCAAAGCACAGCAAGTCTTATCGTATGAGCGCGTATTCCAGCTTCTTCGTATACTTCTCTTTCAACGCAATTCTTGGTTGTTTCACCGATATGAACGCAGCCTCCAATCATGTAATAATATTTGTCGCCAAACTTACTTTGTACGAAAAGCATTTTGTTATCATGGATGATTATTCCTCCCGCACGAAAGCGGAAGTAATCATTCCCTTTAATTACCCAACAATCTTCAGCCATCTCGTCTCCTCTCTATCATTCATTTTCAAAAACAGCAAACAGAGAACTGTCCCCAGGTGGTAAAAAAGGCCAAAATAGAACCGTCCCCAAATGGTCACTTATGGTTCTTCCAGTATGCGTTGTAAAGCTCTTCCGTGGCGAGGGCCATCTTGGTGACCGAGAACTCGCACTTCGCAGGATTGGGATAAGTATACCAGGTATCCTTAAGCGTATTTAAATCCACGCAGTCGCCGAACTTTCCGAGATACTCGTATTCGATATGGCAGGAGTAAAGCGACGGTACATTTTTAACCATTTCATGAACATCCCCGTCTTTATCCGTTACTTTTACGGTAAAGCCGTTCATATCGTGTACCATCGTTCCTTCGCCGATCGGAATATATTTTTTCGCGTTCGGAAGCGAATCGACTCTTACAGGCAGAACGCCCGTTGAATATGTTCCTTCTTCAACTTCGCGTCTGACATTTTCTCTTTCCCATTCGTACCAGTCGGGAACATGCGAAAATTCCGTTTCGCCCGAAACTGCCTCAAGCTCGCTTAAGTCGGTTATTCTCCATTCTTTGCCGCAGGCATTACACTTAAGAATTCTGCCTTCGGAACTCATTTTATACTCTGTCTTGCAGGAAGCGCACTGGTAAAGAACCTTGTGAAGTCCTTCCGCATGACCTTTGTATGTGATTCTGATTCCGCGTTCTTTCTGCCATGCGAAATCATCGTATTGGAACGCTTCGACTATCTTTTTGTTAATCTCATCAACGGAAGCATTCTTTAATTCTTCAGCCGTAAAAATCTGAGTAAACTCTGCCTCAGTTGGTTTAACTCCGCGGTCGTGGAGATTCCAGAAAGGTGAATTTACATGATGTCCGTGACATATTAAAGTTACTACGGGAACTTTAAGAAGCTTGCAGAGTTTTCCGAGGGATTCGGGAAGTACGGCGGTTGTGCCGCATAAAGAATATCTCGCCTCGGGATAGATTACCGCAACATCTCCGTTTTTTATGGTCTGTGAGAGTTGTTTTACGAGCGTTATGTCGTTTGTGAATTTTCTTTTGCAGATGCAGCCTACATCACGAAGAAGTTTTTCTCTGCCGATAAAACCGTCAATTGCAACAACATAATTTGCTCTCCAGGGATAGATTGCTTTGGTCGCAACCTTAAAATCCATAAAAGCGTTGTGGTTGCAAAGAAGAACGAAAGGAGGTTTCAGCCCTTCCGTGTTTACTTTCGTGATTTTGCATTTGTGTTTTGCAACATCCGGCGCGCTTAAAATGTATGTCAGCGGCCTTAAATACCATCTTGTTCTGACAGGCGGTTTCTGCATGTCAAATCTTTTAAAATCTTCGTCTCTCACTATTCCTTCCCCTTAAAAGAATTAAATCTCTTTTACAATTATCGTCATCATATATCCGGACTCATCCGGCAGTTCATCAATACCATAAAAGCATCTCTCATTGGCTGTTCCGCATTCAGAAACGGCATATACTTCAATGTCTTTTTTACATCGTAAAAGACATTCTTTTATGTAAGGCATTGACCTCGCACATTTCATTATCACCTTTGTTCCGCTTAATTTCAATGCCTCTTCTATATCGCTTGTATCCGCAATTACATGAAGCTGTTCTTCTCCCTCGCAGAGCGAAATTCCAAGTGCCGTTGCAGCTGCGCAGAAAGAATTGATTCCGTTTACTGTTTTTACTTCAATATTTTCTTCTTTTGCCAGTTCCGCAATGTAAGAAAAAGTGGAGTAAACATTCGGATCGCCGATGGTAAGGAATGTAACATCTTTTCCTTTTTCAATGTATTTTTTTACGCTGTCAAAAATTGCGCGGTGTTTCGTCTTAAGAATTTCTTTGTCTTTTATC
This sequence comes from Lachnospiraceae bacterium, assembly GCA_017538995.1. Taxonomy (GTDB): domain Bacteria; phylum Bacillota; class Clostridia; order Lachnospirales; family Lachnospiraceae; genus UBA3766. The sequence continues at coordinate 5,967 of JAFYHV010000070.1, forward strand.
ATTTCAAAATCAAAGCAAAGAATTTCTTTTTCGTTTATCTCAGGAAAAGCTTTTTCGACAATATTAAAAGCCCTGCATTCCGATTTCTCTTTCTTCGGAAGGCAGATGATGTCTGATTCTTTTATGATCTTTACGGCTTTTAATGTGAGCATTTCGGGATCGCCGACACCCACGCCTATTCCGTATAATTTTGCGCTCATTTATTTATCTCATTCTTATGAATAACCGAAACGTGCGTTACTTCGTTTGCCTCGTCCGGATATTCTTTTTCAAAATGCATTCCTATCGCTTCGGCTGTTTTGATTGAAGGCACATTCGTATATTTGCAGTACGAGTATAGAGACGGATAATCCGTGTTCTTAAAAGCCCAGTCGCGAACCGCCGCTGCCGCTTCCTTCGCATAGCCTTTGTGCTGGCAGTCCCTTCGAATATGATAGCCGATTTCGGGCAACATTTCGCCCTCGATATTCTGAAGTGTGAGTCCGCAATCTCCGATCATTTCGCCGGTTTCTTTTAAGCACACTGCCCAAAGTCCGAAGCCGTTTTCTTTATAACGGTTCATATTGCGCTCTATCCAGTCCATGACTCTTTTATCATCGAAATCATAAGGGTAATGGGCCATGATTTCCTTATCGCCAAGCACCGCTTTAAGCGCATCGAAATCATCCGTATTCATTTCGCGTAAGAAAAGTCTTTCGGTTTCTAAAATCTTTTTCATGTTTAATCGCAGGTATAACCCGGAGTTTTGTAAAGATACTTTTCTTCTTCTACGATCTGCGGATTCCAGACTTTTTCCTTCCAGTCAGACTGCTCTATTTCTTTTATGGCAACAGAGACTGATGACTCGTTGCAGCCTAAAGTTTCCGCTACGACTTTGGAAACTTCCAAAGCACATTTACTCTTTACTTCCTCGGTTCTGCCGGGATAACATTTAATCTCTACGTGTGGCATATTCATTCTCCTCCCGGTGCTCTTTTTAACACCTATTCTATTATACATATTTCCTCATAAAATAAATAGGGATAAGTACTATAACTTACCCCCATAATATATTCAATAAACTCTTTGCTCTCTCCCTGCTGTAGCCGGGATAGATTTCCTTAAAATATTTAGTTTCGGATACGGAATCCGTGTAGTATCTGAGTGCGAGTTCAAAGCAGATTTTTTCAAATACCCGTGGAAGTTTTTCTTCGATTTCTTTCTTTGAAGAAATGCTTTCGTATCCTTTTATAATCTGCTCTGCGGCCTCTTTGTCGAATCTTCCGCTGTATACGCAGGATGAACGAACGCAGTCTGCGATGTCTTCCAATACCGAGCCCGGCATTATCGTATCCATGTCTATGGAACCGACCACTTTGCCGTTGCAAAAAAGAATGTTTGAAAGTTTGGTATCTGCGTGAATGACGGATGAAGTGTCGAGTTTAACATCAAGCATTGCATCGATTTTGTCGTCTATTATTTTCTCCAACTCTTCATCGCGCTCTTCTTTTGTTTCGCCAAGCACGCGATTATATTCATCGAAATAATGCGAAAGATTATGAAGCATCGGATACACCGCCTTAGGCTTATCATCCATTGAATCAAAAACTGCATGCATTCTCGCCAAACCCTGTCCGAGCGAAAATAGACGTTCTTTCGAAAGAGGTTTTTCAAGAATTTCACAGCTTATGAACGGATACATTCTCCACTTATCATCATCGGAATCGGTATAAAAATAATCGCCTTCACTGTCTTTTATCCACTTCGGATAAAGCCAGTTATTTTCTTCGCACGCTTTCGAATACAATCCGTAATTAAACTCAAGGAAGTCAGAATTCATATTTCTGTTTAAGCGCTGGACCACATACATTTTGCCTTCCGCGCCGACGAGAAACGTATCGTTAATAAGCCCTTTGGAGTTTGAACTTATAAGCCTCACTTCAGGACGAATGAATTCTTTGCATATTTGTTTTAAAACCTGCTCGTCGATTCTTTCCATCTACTTTCCAAGCTTGCTTTTTATTCTGAGACACGCCTCAGTATGCATTATCCAGTGTCTCGAAAAAGGCATCTGTATAAGTCCGCGAATGTCCTTGTCGCACCAGTAATCTATGAGCCAGACTGCGCTTTCGTCTTCGCTTACGACTTTAAGAGATTTTAAATACTCTTTTTTCTCTGCCGGGATTTTCTTTTTTAAATCCTCAAAGCTTAAATCTTTTAAAATCTTTTCACTGCTTTTCTTAACGTCCGAAATATATGCATAAAGTTCTTTTAAATCAAGCTGTTTGGAGAAATCTGCAATATCATTCTGGAAAAGTTCGTTGCCTGTAGTGATGATTGGCGAACCGATTTTTTTGTCATAACCTTTCTTAAATAAAATTTCTTCATCGCCTTTTACGAGATCATGCGCAACGATGTCTTCGATTCTGAAAACATGCCAGAGCGAATAGGCAATTGTTTTATTGTGAAGACCTTCCGCTTTTAAGAAAGGGATTGCGTTGAAATCATCTTTTTTCAAATCTCTCTTAAAAGAAGCAATCACGTCCCAGACTTCGTTTCTTAATTCAATCAAAGATTCGATACCATCTTCGAAAGTATCTTTTTTCTTTAACTGAGTCTGCATTTGTTTGTTTAATTCCGACCATTCTTTATTCATATTCCCTCCTCAAATAAACTTAACTGTTTGTATTTCTCGGGGTACTCATTCATGTATGCGAAAACATCATCCGCTTTATACATTATACCCTTTTCTTTGCAGAAATTCCTGAAAAGTTCTGATAGTTCTTTTGCATTCGGGCTCAGAA
>JAFYHV010000071.1 GCA_017538995.1 Lachnospiraceae bacterium
CGGACCTTCTTCAAACAACTGCCTTGATTTCTTCAGGGAGATGTTCCTTGTTACGGCGCTTGCAAAGATAAAAGAAAACGATCCGAAGGCAGTGGATGCAATGGAAGTTTTAAAGATGGCATGCGTTAACGGAGCCCATGCTATGGAGCTTTTTGATAACGATGCATTGGCAGTAGGAAAGCTTGCAGACATCATCATGATTGACCTTTACCAGCCCAATATGAGACCGATTTTGAACATTTCCAAAAACATCGTATACTCAGGTTCGAAAACAAATGTAAAAATGACGATGATTGACGGAAAAGTTCTATACAAAAATGGTCAATTTAATGATACAATAGAAGTTGACGAAATTTATTCAAAATGCGAAGAGATTACTAAACGACTCAGATAAAGGGGGAATACTAAAATGCAGAAGATGACTTTTACTTCAAACCAGACAGCATTTGAGTATGCGATTTACGAAATAGTAGGAAGTTACTTTAAGAAAGCAACATGCCAGTCCACAATTCAGGAACAGAAGCTTATCGTTCATTTCAAAGAACAGAAGCAGGATACACAGTGCCTGATGGAAAACAAGGTGGACGGATATGTTAAAGCCGTTCTTCTTAAAAAGCTTCCGCCTGAAATATGGGATGAAGAGGTTACCGTCGAGATCAGAAAGACTCCCGAGAGCGACCTCATGAATATAATCTTTTACGGCGAGAAATATGCGCTTATCGTTAAAGGCGCGTACAGAGGCAAAAACAACGCCGAATTTAATTACAGATTTTTCACTAAATAATGGACAAAAAAACTTTAGAAATATTAGAGTACAATAAATTAATAAAGTTACTCTCCGACCATGCATCAAGTGAACTCGGAAAGATTAAATGCGCCTCTCTGCATCCTTTACGGAATAGAGAGGCGATTTTAAACAATTTGGAAAATACTTCCGATGCGGTTGCGCGTATTCTTTCAAGCAGAAAGATTTCTTTTTCAGGCAATAAAAACCTCGAGGAAATCTTTAAGGCAATGAGTGTCGAGGCCAACCTTGACACGAAAGAACTGCTCATGGTGGCTTCAAGTGCGGAATGTGCAAAAACTGCAGCATCCTACGGACTCGAGGAAGAAAGAGAAGATTCCTTAAGAGCCATGTTTGAAGCGCTCGTTCCCATGGAAGACCTTTCCGGTAAAATCAGAAAAATCATTCTTTCCGAAGACGAGATTGCGGATGATGCATCGAGCACCTTAAAAGACATCCGAAGAGAAAAGGTCAACACGACCGCTAAGATTCATTCGGATTTAAATAAAATGGTTAATTCCACCTACAGAAGTTATCTGCAGGATGCCGTTATTACCATGCGAAACGACAGGTACTGCATACCCGTAAAAGCCGAGTACAAAGGCAGCGTTAAGGGTATTGTTCACGACCAGTCCAGAGGCGGTATGACATTTTTTATCGAGCCTGCGGGAATCGTGGAATTAAACAACCGCATTCAGGAACTTGAAGTCGAGGAAAAGGAAGAGATCGCAAGAATTCTTCACATGCTTTCAATGGAAGCGGCTTCACATTTGGAGGAGCTTAAATCCAATCAGGAAATCATGACAAACCTTGATTTCATCTATGCGAAGGCAGCGCTTGCAATCGATGAAGAAGCGGTAATGCCCGACTACGAATCCGGAGAATACCTTGACATTAAGAAAGCGAGACACCCTTTTATCGAAAAAGGAAGAGTAGTTCCTATAGACATAGTTCTCGGAGAAAATTATTCCTGTTTAATCGTAACAGGCCCCAATACCGGCGGAAAGACGGTATCTTTAAAAACAACGGGTCTTTTATGCGCAATGGGTCAGTCGGGACTTTTCATCCCCGCAGCGCCCGGCAGCAAATTAAAGATATTCAGGGATATTTATGCCGAAATCGGCGACGAGCAGAGCATAGAGCAGAACCTGTCGACCTTCTCGGGCCATATGACGGGAATCGTCCGGATCCTAAAAGAAGCAAATCACAACAGTCTCTGCCTTTTCGACGAACTCTGTTCGGGAACAGATCCGACCGAAGGTGCGGCGCTTGCAATTGCCATAGTTTCAAGACTTATGGAAAAGCGCGCGACGATTATGCTTACGACGCACTACTCGGAACTTAAAGTATTTGCCTTTAATACCGAAGGTGTTGAAAACGCATGCTGCGAATTTGATATAGAAACTCTTTCTCCCACATACAAGTTATTTATAGGTATCGCGGGTAAAAGTAACGCATTTGCGATATCCGAAAAACTCGGACTTGATAAAAGAATCATCGAACGTGCTTCGAAGGAAATGGATGAGACCGAGGGCAATTTCGAAGACCTCTTAAAAGATCTCGAAGATACCAGAAAGAAACTCGAGGCCGACAGGGAAGAGGAAGAGAAACTCAAAAAAGAAGTTGAGAAGTTAAAAGAAGAACTCAACAAGAGTAATGAGAATGTCCGCGAGGCCAGAGAAAAGATTTTACGCGAGGCCAGAGAGGAAGCCAAGAGCATTCTTGAAGACGCCAAGGAAGAAGCGGACGAAGCCATCAGACTTTACAATTCCGGAATGACCATTCAGGAAATGGAAAAGAAGAGAGCGACTTTAAGAAAGAAGATTGACGACAATTCGTCGAAGTTAAGAAGCAACGAAAAGAAGGTTGATAATACCGACAAAAAGGTGGATGCTTCCAAACTTAAAATCGGCGATACGGTCCGTTCGATATCACTCGGTATGACGGGCGAAGTTAAAAAGCTTCCCGATGCCAAGGGCAATGTAATGATTGCTTCGGGCGTAATGGAATTTAAGGTTAAAGCAACCGACCTTGTTTATGCCAAAGCGAGGGAAGAAAAGGAAGCGGTAAGACCTACGTCATACGCTTCGGGATTTTCAAAATCCGCTACGATTTCTCCCGAGATTAATCTTTTAGGATTAAATTCCGACGAAGCGATTGCCAAGCTGGATAAGTACTTAGACGATGCATATTTATCTCACTTACACAGTGTCAGAATCGTGCACGGCAAAGGTACGGGAGCGCTTCGCGCGGCTATTCATAAGTATTTAAGAGGCATAGATTTTGTCAGTGAATTTGCGCTTGCCGAACAGGGCGAGGGCGATGCAGGTGTTACCGTGGTTAAGTTTTAGCTAAAGAAAGGAAAGAAAAATGATTTCCAAACAGAAGATACTGATTGTAGACGACGACAACAACATCGCGGAGCTTGTTTCTTTGTACCTTACAAAGGAATGCTATGAGACCATGATTGTAAATGACGGCGAATCCGTAAAAGGAGCGCTCGAAACATTTGCACCCAATCTCATTCTTTTAGACCTCATGCTTCCGGGCATCGACGGATATCAGGTTTGCCGTGAAGTAAGAGCCGAAAGCAGAATCCCCATCATTATGCTCTCCGCAAAGGGCGAGATTTTTGACAAGGTTTTAGGATTGGAGCTCGGCGCAGACGACTATATGGAAAAGCCTTTTGATTCCAAGGAACTTGTAGCCAGAGTAAAAGCCGTACTTCGCCGTTACAAAGAAAAAGAAGTAAAGCCTCAGGAGACCACCAAGTCGGTTCAGACCGTGGAATATCCCGACCTTCGCGTATCTCTTACCGACTACTCGGTTATTTACAAGGGCGAGAGCGTAAACATGCCTCCGAAGGAACTCGAACTTTTATTCTTCCTTGCAAATTCTCCCAACCAGGTTTTCACCAGAGAGCAGCTTCTTGACAGAATCTGGGGCTACGATTATCCCGGCGACACAAGAACCGTGGACGTACACATCAAGAGAATCAGAGAGAAAATCAGCGATCACGAAAAGTGGAAAATCGAAACTGTATGGGGTGTCGGTTACAAATTCACTACAGCTTAGAACGGAGTTTTTATGAGATATATAAAAGATATAAAAGACGGAAATGCCGTACAGGATGTTTATCTCTGTAAGACCAAAAATTCAGCCAC
>JAFYHV010000072.1 GCA_017538995.1 Lachnospiraceae bacterium
CATAAAAGAATATATAGATTATTACAACAATAAAAGGATAAAAGAAAAACTAAAAGGACTTAGTCCTGTACAATACAGAACTAAGTCCATAGAAGTTGCTTAACAATTAATTAAAGTGTCCAACATTTGGGGTTCACTTCAAAAATCGGGGCTTTTTTATGTGCTTTTAGTAAGATTGTATTCCGATATAACTTACTAAAGAACGTAAAATCAAAAGTTAAATATTTACTAACTATAGTTTGCCGGATATGAGAATGACAAAACATCATTCGTTGGTTTATCGGAAGTTTCTGCGTTAACATCGCAGAAAATATATACCCACTGGCCATAACTTGCTTCGATTTCTCCGCTTCCGGTTAATATAGGTTCAGTTTCCTTCAGATTCTTAATTTCCTCTTCCGATAACTCATCATCTACTAAATAAATAGACCATCCTGCAGTTTTTTCAGAGTTACTTGTTAAAAGAAAATGTACAGTTGTAGCATTATATATTTTCTCGCAATAATACCCGTTGTCATAAACGTTTTGACCGGTTACTTCAACTAAAAAACTTGGCGGTTCAGGCACCGGCTCTGTGCTAAATTCATTTTTGTTGCAAGATACAAGTGTAATTGTAGATAACATCACTGTTATAAAGATAATTATTCGTTTCATCCAATACTCCTAAGTTAGTAGGTTATATCAAAATTTAAATTACTTTTTACTGTTAAATGCAGAAGATACTTTAAATCTTCTTGCACTCGGCACGCAGAAATCTTTTCCTACTTCAAAAACCTTACCAGTAACATCAATAATGATGCGTTCAGCATCGGAATATGCATGTGCTTCTGTACCAATATCAGACGAGTACACTAACACGCCATTTTCTGCAGAATACACATCGAGAAAAAAGAACGGTTTCTTTCTTTTTTCTCCAAACTTATATCCGAAACACAAAATATAATCATACTCCGAACAATAAGCTAAATGGGTGTAATGCTCTTCCGGTTTATTTTCTGCTGACCACAACAGTTTGCCCTCTGAAGAAAAGCATTCCAATCCGCCTCTGAAAATCGAACAAAACACCTTGTCCTTTCCAGAACAAAGTCGCAAGATTCGTTTCTCCGGATTTATTGTAAGACCGTTCCATTTTAGTTTTCCTGATCCGGTCTTTCGAACATCAATATCTATGCCTGGATAGAAATCATCTACACCAGGTTCCTTTTCTATTATGCTTCCGTCTTCTAGGGATAATGTACACATCTCCCAGTCAGTGCTGACAACAATAAGTTTGCTTTCATCAGAAGAAAAGAAAATGGGACCTATTTTTTTGATTTCTTTGTTTGTCCAAAGAATCTCCCCGTTCTCAATATTATGAAGAGATACCCCATATCGATTGTATGCTGCTTCAGCAAACAATTGGCCGTTATTTGAAATGCACATACGTCTTTCGCCACTATACTTTGTGGAGTACTCTCCAAGCTTCTCGCCCGAGGATACTTCGTATGCTGCAATATTATTCTGGAATTCAGCAACTAACAAAAACTTTCCGTTGTTAGATATTTTAATATAGCATCCTTTCATAAGTTTCCTCTCAAAATACAGCGAATTTCAACAGTTCTTAGTATGTAAAATCAAAATATATTTTAGTAAGGAAAACCGTAAGTTATATAAATCAATTCCCATCAAATCTTATTTCTATCTGCGGATCGTAATACGGACAGTCATATTCCAGCATAATATCAATTATCTTGTTTAAATCATCCACAGGCATGCTGAAACTGCAATCGAATATAACGTATTGTGAGTTCTCAAATATCGTAAAAGAACCGTTTGCGCTTTCAAAATTCTGCTCATCGAGCATGTCATAATTGCTGAATGTCCTTTTGACTTTTTCCTTTATTTCAGAAACAGGCAGATTAGCTAATCCTTGGATTGTTTTATCATCACAAATGCTTTGATAAACCTTTTTATTATCAAGATAAATGCCGTCTTGGTATTTCCAAAAAACCAATTGTCTTGCCATATTTTTATCCTTTCAAATATCTTTCTTCATCCAGTAAACCATATTTAGCTCTTTCCGCAGTCCATTCCAGTCCGTTTAGTTTGGCAACTATAAAATCCAAATGACAGTCCATATCATCTCTGTGGTATGCATCACCCCAGGGCTGGGCATTGGAACTTATAAGACGCCGTCGCTGTTCCTCGGTTTGGGGATGGATTGTCTGCACACAATACATTTTGGGAGGCATCATCTTAAGGCATTTTTCAGCATTAATATAATTTCCGTTATGAATATAAACCAGTGCTGCCTGTCTTGGGTATTGTTCCTTGTTTGATGTGAAATAATTTTCCAGATTGCCGTAGTTTTTTTCCACATCGTCAAAGAACTCACGATACCTATCTTTTATGTGCTCAAAAACGCGTTCTGCAAGATCAGGATATGATTCCTCCTTACCGTCAAAATCAAAATCGAAATACTCCTGCAGAATCTTTGAATCGCATTTTATTATGCTGTTTGCACGAACTTTATCTGTCAGTTTGGTTACAGGCTCACATTCTATGATATGCAACGTCAAATCGTCGAAATAAGCATATTTAAGCTCATAAACTAAGTGAATATTGATTTTTCCGGGTTTGTTTTTAACCGGATATTCACAGAAAAAAGCATTAACGAAATAAGGCGCCTGCATTTTGTACAAATCGTTTTGTGCAGAAAGCTTTACTCCGTTTTCTTTTGCTATTACCTTCATCGCTGAATGCAACAAATCTTTACCCATTTTCACCCCTATAACTCATTATGATAAAATGTCATATATTAGTAAGTAAAATCAAAATATATTTTGACTTAAAGTGACATCCATTCATTCCAAAGCCGGTCATAAATATCATTCAACCTGTCTATGATTTGTGAATTCACCTCAACCACTTTATCTTTATATTTTGTTCCTCTTTCCCCCATAAAATCAACGCAATACATTAGTGAATAAAAAAGGAACGCCTTACGCTGAATGTCATCGGCATCCATTTCATCCAAAATAAAGCTCACGTAATCAGTGTCATATCCCATGTTCAGGAGTGCGACATACGTCAACGCTGCAAAAGTCAACACGTCGCCCATTCCAATCCAGTCTACATCGATAATTCCTGATATATGCCCATCCTTGACCAAAAGATTCTTTGTAGTTACGTCATCTAAATACGGCGTTGGTTCAACCTTCTCAAAGTACATCTGCAATATCGGAATTTGACTCTCTACACGAATCACTTTCTCCGTTTCAAAAAAACCATTTTCTTCAATCAATACCTTTGCCCTGTCAAGTATTTCATGAACAAAATCCAGCCACGTCCAATCTTCTGCATGTTCTGAAAGCCTAAGAGATACTTCTCTCTGTATGTGAACTATTTCCTTCGCAAGA
>JAFYHV010000073.1 GCA_017538995.1 Lachnospiraceae bacterium
GAAGTCTGTCATTCTTGCAACCTTACCTGTTACAACGCTGCCAACAGGGAATCTTGCGCTTAAATCTTTCCAGGGATTCTCATCTTCAAACTTTGTTGAAAGAGAAATTCTGTTTCCGTTAATCTCTTTTATGAGAACTTTAACCTTATCGCCTGCTTTGTAAAGCTTCTTAGCACTTTCGATTCTGCCCCAGCTCATCTCTTTGATGTGAAGGAGTCCGTCGATTCCGCCGAGATCGATGAATGCACCGAAATCTGTAACGTTCTTTACAGTACCTTCTACTGTATCGCCAACGTTAATCTTGGAAAGAACTTCTTCAAGAGCTTTAGCCTTCTGAGCTGTGATGAGCTCTTTGCGGTTACCGATATATCTTCTCTGCTTGGGATCATATTCCTGCATGAGAAATTCTATTTCCTTATCCATAAACTTGGATAAATCTTTTTCATAAACGTCTGAAAGAAGACCTGCGGGAATGAATACTCTTACATCATCAACAACAACGATAACACCTTTGTTGTTGGGAATCTGTGTAACTACACCCTTAACTGTTGTCTTCTCATTGAACGCATCTTCAAGAACCTTGGATCCTTTATCCATCACAAGTCTCTTGTGCGTAAGTGATACCTGACCTTCTCCGTCGTTGACCTTAAGTACCTTAACGTCAAGTTTGTCTCCGATTTTTACTTTTTCTGTCAGATCAATGCTTAAGTCATTTGTGTATTCTGCTTTGGAAAGAATGCCGTCAGATTTGTAGCCGATGTTTAAAATAATGTAATCGGGTTTAACATCAATAACTTCACCGCTAACTACCTCTCCTGTTCGAATTGTTTTGAATGATTCATCAAGCATTTGTTCAAAAGTAAGTTCTGACATATTTTTGAACCTCCTCAATAATGTTTTTTGGGGTTGATGCCCCAGCTGTAATTCCCACCAGGTTAGCATTAGCCGGTAATTCCAAATGCAACTCCTTAAGTGTCTGAATGAAATAGGTTCTTTCACAATGCATTTTGCTAATTTCGTAAAGCTTGCGGGAATTGGAGCTTTGCGAATCCCCTATAACAATCATAACGTCAGCTTTTTCGGCAAGTTGCGCTGCCTCGTTTTGACGTTCGCTCGTAGCGTTGCATATAGTATTCACAACGCTAACATTATCATCATAACAAATTCCTTTTAAAATATCAACTAAATCTTTAAATTTATTGATGTTAAAAGTAGTCTGCGAAACTACGTAAATCTCGCCTTTTAACAAGCCTTTGAGCGCATACGCGTCTTCCTCGTTTCCGACAACGTAAGCAGGTGTTTCACACCACCCTTTTATACCCTCAACTTCAGGGTGTCCGTCGTTGCCGATTATGACAATAGTTTTATTGTTTTGAGACTCAGTATTTACAAGATTCTGAATTCTTTTTACGAACGGACATGTCGTGTCAATTATCGTAAAACCGCGCTTTTCAATGCCTTCGTAGATGTTTTTTGCAACACCGTGAGACCTGATTATGACACAGCCCTTGGGAAGTTCGTCAAGCTCTTCGAGTGAGTTGATTTCCTTTACTCCCTTTTCAAGGAAATCATTAACAACTTCCTTGTTGTGAATAATAGGTCCGAAAGTATAAATTGTTCCGCCTTTTTCAATTTCTTCATACACCGTATCGACAGCTCTTTTTACACCGAAACAAAAGCCGGCCGATTTGGCAAGTACAACTTCCATTTTTCACTCTCCAAAAGTGGCCATTTGGGGACGGTTCTATTTTGGCCTTTTTTACCATTTTAGAACCGTCCCCGTTTGGCTCATTTTTTATTTTCTATAATTTCAAGGATTTTATCTTTAACTTCCTCTATTGTCATGTCGGAGGTGTCAAGATATACTGCATCCTCAGCCTGCTTAAGAGGAGCTATTTCACGGTTCATATCTCTCTCATCACGCTCGATGATTTCTCTCTCGATTGTATCAAGATCACAGTCGGTACCTTTTTCTTTTAATTCAAGATATCTTCTCTCTGCTCTAACTCTGCTGGATGCGGTAAGATAAATCTTGCACTCGGCATTGGGAAGAATATTGGTTCCGATATCACGGCCGTCCATAACGACATCATTTTCTCTTGCAAGCTTTCTCTGAAGTTCAAGAAGCTGTGCTCTTACCTTACCGTTTGTAGAGCTTGCAGAAGCCATATTGCCCACTTCCTGGGTTCTGATAAGGCCGTTAACGTTCTCACCGTTTAAAAGAACGATCTGAGTGCCGTTTTCGTACTCTATCGATACATTTGCTTCGCTGCAGTATTTTTCATAGCCTTCGTTATCGTCAATTGCCACACCTTTTCTAATTAAGTACAAAGCGATTGCACGATACATTGCTCCGGTATCAACATAAATAAAACCTTTTTCCTTAGCCACAAGTTTGGCTATTGTTGATTTGCCCGCACCTGCAGGACCGTCGATTGCAACATTAAATCCCATGTTGAATTCCTCCTAAAATAATTAATTATCCGTCTGTCTTTCTCCGGCTAAAAAGCCTGTACTGAATGCAATCTGAAGATTAAATCCTCCGGTAAATGCATCCACGTCGATTACTTCTCCCGCAAAGAAAAGATTCTTCACAAGTTTGCTTTCCATGGTTTTAGGATTGATATCCTTTACACTCACACCACCGTGAGTAATGATGGCTTCGTCAAAATCTCTTGTGCCTTTAATTGTAAGAGGAAGCCTCTTTGTATAATCGAGAATCTTCTTTCTCTCTTCTTTGGTGATCTCGTTACACTTTTTATAAATATCCACACCCGAAAGCTCGCAGATCTTTAAACCGAGTTTAATCGGATAAACGTTTCCGAGTATGTTTTTTAAATCCTTTTTATTGCCTTCTTTTAATTCTCTTATAAGTCTTGCATCAAACTCATCGTCGGAAAGAGCAGGCTTTAAATCGATTAAAACCTTTATATCTTTTTCATCGCTTCCCGCAATAATCGAGCTTGAAGTAAGTACCAGCGGACCGCTTATTCCAAAGTGGGTAAAAAGCATTTCGCCCATTTCTTTGTATTTAATTTTGTCTTTTATGAGAAGAGATAAAGTGACATTTTTAAGTGATAGTCCTGTCAGTTCAAAAGGCCATTTTTCATATGTTTCCAGTGGAACCAGCGCGGGTTTTAAGGTAGAAATTCTGTGGCCTTCCTCTCCTGCCCATCTTAAGCCGTCTCCGGTTGAACCTGTGGACTTGTAACTTATACCGCCTGTTGCGATAACAATCTTGTCAGCCTTAATAATTTCGCCGTTATCGGTCTTTACGCCGACCACGCATTTACTGCATCCTTTTTTCTTTAAATCCTCTTCTGCATCATTTTCAACACTTTCAGTGATAATGCTCTTTACCGAAGTATTTAATCTTAAATCAACGCCGGCACTTTTTAGAGCATTATTCAGTGCTTTTATGATATCCGAAGAATGGTCGCTTACGGGAAATACCCGGTTGCCTCTCTCTGTTTTAAGAGGTGTTCCGTTATCCTCAATCAGTTTCATCAAATCCACATTGTTAAACTGCGAAAAAGCACTGTACAAAAACTTCGGATTGCTGACTATATTATCAAAAAACTCATCTCTTGAGCAGGCATTCGTGACATTGCATCTGCCCTTGCCCGTGATAAAAAGTTTCTTGCCGATTTTTTCATTTTTTTCAAGCAGAACCACATTATCGCCTGAGTTAGCCGCACTTATTGCAGCCATCATTCCCGCGGGTCCCGCACCTATAACAATCGTCTTCATTTTTACGCCTTTACATACATAAAAATTGTACAAAAAACGACCATAAAAGTAAAGAAAAACCGACCTCATAAAAAGGCCGGTTTTTATATGTAAGATTAAATTATATTATACAGGGTATGCGCCGTTCTTGGAATCAGCTGCAGTAAGGTCAACCTTTTCCTGCTGAGCTTTTCTGTACTTGAAGAAGTCAACTGCAACCTGAGGGAATAATGCGTATGATAATACGTCCTCATCCTGCTGTTTCCATTCTTTCATCTCTGCCTCGAGCTTATCCATTTCATTGGTTAAGCCGGCAGCATCAGCTGAACGCTCTGTGTATCTCTTTTCGCCGGGAATAACCTTGTCGATTACTTCCTGGTTCATAGGCTTAATTGTCTGACCGTATTTACCGCGAAGAAGGTCTTTTGTCTGGTCAGTAGCAACTTTGTATCTTTCGCCCATAAGTACGTTGAATACAGCCTGTGTTCCGACAATCTGTGAAGAAGGTGTAACAAGAGGGGGCTCACCGAGGTCTTTACGAACTCTGGGGATTTCCTTAAGCACTTCTTCGTACTTGTCTTCTGCGTTCTGCTCTTTCAACTGAGAAATCATGTTGGAAAGCATACCGCCGGGAACCTGGTAAAGTAATGTCTTGATGTTTACACCAAGAGACTTTGTGCTCATGAGGCCGTTTGCAAGGCACTCTTCTCTGTAAGGACGGAAGTAATCAGCGATTTCTGCAAGAAGATCCTGATCAAATCCTGTATCGTATTCTGTACCCTTGAATGTTTCAACCATAACTTCTGTAGCGGGCTGTGATGTACCGAGAGCAAAAGGAGAAATTGCACAGTCGATAACGTCTACGCCTGCTTCTACAGCCTTAAGGTATGTCATTGAAGCAACACCTGAAGTGTAGTGAGTATGAAGCTGAATAGGAAGCTTTGTCTGGCTCTTCATAGCCTTGATAAGCTCTGTAGCCTGGTAAGGAAGAAGAAGTCCTGCCATATCCTTGATACAGATAGAGTCAGCACCCATCTCTTCGATTTCCTTAGCAACCTTTGCCCAGTACTCAAGTGTATATGCATCACCGAGTGTATAGGAAAGAGCTATCTGAGCATGTCCTCTGCCTTCCTGAGCTTTGATCTTGTTGGTTGCATCTACTGCAGCCTGAAGGTTTCTTAAATCGTTAAGGCAGTCGAAAATTCTGATGATATCGATACCGTTAGCGATAGATTTTTCTACGAAATTGTAAACAACGTCATCTGCGTAAGGACGATAGCCTAAAATGTTCTGTCCTCTGAAAAGCATCTGAAGTTTTGTGTTCTTGAAGCCTTCTCTTAACTTACGAAGTCTTTCCCAGGGATCTTCCTTAAGGAAACGAAGAGAAGCATCAAATGTAGCGCCGCCCCAGCACTCTACCGAATGATATCCAACCTTATCCATTTTATCAATGATAGGAAGCATCTCTTCGGTCGGCATTCTTGTTGCAATCAAAGACTGATGTGCATCACGAAGGACGGTTTCAGTTATTTTAATAGGCTTTTTTTCTGCCATTTTATTTTCCTCCATTAAAAACTTACTGTAAAACTTTGTTTAATCTTTAATCAAAATACACCAAAGATTGCCATGAATGTTCCGGCAGCAACTGCTGTACCGATAACGCCGGCAACGTTGGGTCCCATTGCATGCATCAAAAGGAAGTTTGAAGGATCTGCTTCTGCTCCGACCTTCTGAGAAACTCTCGCAGCCATGGGCACGGCTGAAACGCCGGCAGAACCGATAAGAGGATTAACCTTACCTTTTGTGAGTATACACATGATTTTACCGAAGATAACTCCGGCAGCTGTACCGAACGAGAATGCTACAAGTCCGAGTACAACGATTGCAACTGTTTCAAAGTTAAGGAAAGCTTCTGCACTTGTTGTAGCACCTACGGATGTACCGAGAATAATAACTACGATGTACATAAGTGCGTTTGAAGCTGTTTCCTGAAGCTGTCTTACAACACCTGATTCTCTGAAGAGGTTACCTAACATAAGCATACCTACGAGGGGAGCTGTTGTAGGAAGAATAAGTGAAACAACGATTGTAACAACGATGGGGAAAAGAATCTTTTCAAGTTTGGAAACGGGACGAAGCTGTTCCATCTTGATCTTTCTTTCTTTTTCTGTTGTTAAAAGCTTCATAATAGGGGGCTGAATAATAGGTACAAGTGACATGTACGAATATGCAGCAACCGCGATAGGTCCGAGTAATCTTGTCTGTCCGAGCTTTCCTGCAAGGAAGATTGATGTAGGGCCGTCAGCACCACCGATGATTGAGATAGCTGCAGCAGCCTTATCGTTAAAGTCTACAAGGCCTGTCTGGTTAATAAGTAATGCTCCGAAGTATGCTGCGAAAATACCGAACTGAGCAGCTGCTCCGAGTAAGAAACTCTTGGGGTTTGCAATCAGCGGACCGAAGTCTGTCATTGCACCTACGCCAAGGAAAATAAGTGAAGGCAGGATTGCCCACTCATCCAAAATGTAGAAGTAGTATAAAAGTCCACCACCATGTCCGCCTTCGCCAAACGGTCTCATAATATCGGGATAGATATTAACCAAAAGCATACCGAATGCGATGGGAACCAAAAGCAAGGGTTCAAATTCATGACGAATAGCAAGATAAAGGAAGAAACAAGCTACCGCTATCATTGCATAGTTACCTATCGTCAGATTGAAGAATGATGTCTGATGGATCAGGTTATCTACTGTATTAATGATATATTCCATCGTAAAATCTCCTATCCAAAGAATTGATAATTAGTTAAGTGTTGCAAGAAGTGCGCCTGCTTCAATAGCATCGCCTACATTAACTTCGATACTTGCAACTGTACCATCCTGAGGAGCTACAACGGGGATTTCCATCTTCATAGCTTCGATAGTAACAACTGCGTCACCCTTCTTAACTGTATCGCCAACCTTGGTATCAAGCTTAAATACCTTACCTGCTGCACCGGCTTCAACTCTGATTGAGCCTGCTGCGCCGCTTGCCTTGGGTGCTGCTGCGGGAGCTGCAGCTGCGGGAGCTGCCTTAGGTGCTGCTTTCTTTACGGGAGCTGCAACAGCGCCTGTTGAAGCACCTTCTTCAACTGTTACGTCATAAACATTGCCGTTAACGGTAATTGTATAATTTTTCATAATTACATCCTCCTAGTACTGGGCGTTCTGCCACTTTTTCGATTGTGATTTTCTGATACTTCTGACTACAAATCCGTCAGTGGATCCACTGCCTTCATAAGCAGCGATTGCGGCAGAAATAACGGCAACGAGCTCGTAATCGTCCACAAGTTCTTCCGTCTCTGTTTCCACAACATTTGCATTTGTATCAGCAGCTTTGTTTTCAGCCTTTGCTGCTGCTTTCTTAGCTTTCTTGTCAGCGCTTGCTTTCTGAATCTTGGGAATGATTCCGAAAAGATAAATAATTATCATGATAAGAATAAGTACGCTGAATACCGATCCCATACCAAGCAAGGTATTAAGAGCGGCCTTTGTCATAGCCTCGCCCATTGAGTAAATGGGAGAAAATGTGATGTCCGTGATATTAAGATCTCCGTCATACGCAATGTTCATATTAACATTACGTCCGGTATATCCTAAAAGTTCGGTTACTTTGTATCCGTCTTCAGGATTTCCGCTAACGGTGATGTTTCTGTCATATCCGGTAATGCTGCCTGCTTCGTCTTCGGCTGCTATACATGAGTTAACAGCTGCGACATAAGTATCCTGAGATGCGAACTTTAAGTTCTCGCCCTCAAATTCGTCAGCTTTAATCTTATAATCATCCTCGGTAATGTTTACCAGATCAGCCTTAGCATCACTCATAGCTATTTCTTTTATGAGCGTTTCTCTGTTGCTTTCGATGGTACTTACTACCGCAGGATCTACCGGTGCTTTACCGCATCCGGCAAAAATGAACATCACTGAAAGTCCGAGGCCTAAGAATAATGTTTTCAATTTCTTCATAGCCATATTTCCTTTCATTAATTAGATGATGCCGTGCTTCTTAGCCGGACGATCCTCTCTCTTTGTGTATAACATTTCGAATGCACCGATGATGTACTTTCTTGCATCAGCAGGATTGATGATGTAATCAACATATCCTCTCTTAGCTGCGGAAGTGCATGAATTCTGAAGTGCTTCGTATTCTTTGGTCTTCTCGGCGATTACGTCGCTTGATTCGCCGGCATACATAATCTGTGCTGCGCTCTTAGCGTCGATTGCACCGATTGTAGCACCTTCGAATGCGAATGTTACGTCAGCGCCGATTGCCTTTGAGTTCATAACTACGTATGCTGAACCAAGTGCCTTGGAAGCGATAACATTAACCTTTGCAACTGTGCTGTTAGCAAATGCATATGTAAGCTTAGCTGAAGCTCTTGCAATTCTCTTCTCAGAGCACTTGCAAGCCTTGAAGCCTGTAATGTTTGTAAGTGAAAGAACGGGAATTGAGAATGCATCACAGAAGTTGATGAACTCTGCAGCCTTTACACAGCCTTCTGCTGAAAGCTTGTCTGAAAGTTCTTCTGCAACTTTTCCTTCTTCATCGTATACTGCGCTTCTGTTACCAACGCAACCGATTGTGCTTCCGTTTAATTTGATAAATCCGCATACCATATCTTTAGCGTAAGCAGATTTTACTTCAATAAAATTGTAATCATCCGCGATATCCGCAAAAGCAAGTGCAGCATCCTTGAAAGATGTTCCGATTGCATTTGAAGCTCTGTTAAGATCGTCTGTGCACTCAACATATTCAGCTTCTTCTTCGTTGTTTGCGGGAAGGAAAGAAACAAGTTCTCTCATCTTTGAAAGGATTTCGTCATGAGTACCTGTAAAATCAACGATACCACTCTCTTCTGACTGGAATTTGGCTGATGCTGTATCACACTTCTCAGTTGAGTTTCCGTCAAGAGTGTTAGGTGAGTTTACAAAGAGTTTTGCTTTCTCACTTTCCATAAATGTGAAATCAGTAAGCATGGGGATAATAGCAAGTCCGCCGCCACAGTTTCCAAATACAGCTGTGATCTGAGGAATAACTCCCGATGCAAGTGTCTGCTTTAAGTAAAGTTCGCCCATTGCGTTAAGGGCATCTGTAGCCTCCTGAAGTCTTAAACCGCAGGAATCGATTAAGCCGATGACGGGTGCACCCATCTTCATCGCCATATCATAAAGGTTGCAAATTTTCTTGGCATGCATTTCGCCGACACTACCGTTTAAAACTGAAGCGTCCTGAGCGTACACATACACAAGAGAGTCATTGATAACGCCGTAGCCGGTAATACAACCGTCTGAAGGGGTATCAATTTGCTTGAGATTAAAATCAGTCGCTCTCGCGGATACCAAAGCGCCGATTTCAACAAAGCTGTTTTCATCAAGAAGAGCATTAATTCTCTCTCTTGCAGCAGAACTGGTACTCATAAGTACTACCTCCTATATATAATTTAATCTTTACTTTTTTAAGGTGAATGGGCTAAAAAACCCCAAATTCACACAAATAATATCATATCATAACTTTGTCAATATTTTCAATAAATTAAACCTACTCCGATTATTCAAAAATAAATAATCTTTTCGCTTCTTTCGGGGGTTTTATATCAATTTTCAACAAAAAAGGGACTTCCTTAACGGAAATCCCCCTTAATATATGTAGTTAAACTTAAATCTCTACGCTTTCAACCTTGTTGACATTGTAGTTTAATTCATTCTCGGCCTGAACTCTGAAGTCTTCCATCATATCAATGCTGATCTGAGGCAGGTCTTCAATCGAATCAACATTAAAAGCTCGTAAAAACTGCTCGCTGGTTCCAAAAAGAAGCGGTCTTCCGGGAGCATCCAGACGGCCTAATTCTTTTATGAGGCCAAATTCAAGAAGTTTGTTGATGGAGAAGTCGGAATTGACGCCTCTTATCTTCTCTATATCCATTCTGGTAACAGGCTGCTTGTAAGCAACTATTGAAAGTGTTTCAAGTACGGAATCGGATAAAACATTCTTCTTGGGAACGGTTGCAATCTTGATTAAGTCGTCATAATATTCGTCCTTGGTACGAAGCTGTACGTTTCCTTCAAGGATTGCAATCTGAATACCGCGCTCTTTTGCAGCGTAGTAAACTTTCATCTCTTCTATTATTTCTTTTACGAGGCTCTCTTCGATTTCAAGCGCTTCAGCTATATCTTTTATGGCTACGCTGTCGCCCATGGCGAAAAGAATGCCTTCGATTTTACCCTGTAATTCCTGACGGTCCATTTCTTACTCCTGTAAATGTAGGTTTACATAATTAGTTTACAATAATTATATAGAGAAATTCTCTATCGGTTTCTTTAATTCGATATCGATATCTCCGAATGACTGGCTCTGGTTGACTTCAACGTTTCCGGTCTTAATCAGTTCGAGTATAACTAAGAACGTAACAATTACTTCCATCTTTGTTTTCTGCTCGGACAAAAGACTTCTGAACGAGCACTTTTTATGAGAAGTGATATATTTCGCGATATAATCCTGTTTCTGGTTGATATCGACTTCTTCCTTTTCAATCTTCCCGAAATGCGATCTGATGGGGTCGACCTTGTCTTCAACTCTCTTGATGCAGGCATTAAAGATTTCGTTCAAGCTGCTTAAGGTTGTCTCACCGATTAATTCCGCATAATCTATCGGAGCTTTGTAATTTCTTACCTCATCGGGAATTGAGGAATCCTTGTATAAATATCTTTCGCCGTCCATCTGCATGTCTTTTAATTCGTAGGACATGTATTTATACATTTTGTATTCGAGGAGCTTCTGAACAAGTTCTGCTCTCGGATCTTCCTCTTCTCCCTCTTCATCCTCGGTTTTCGGAAGAAGCATTCTGCATTTGATGTCAAGAAGCGTTGCGGCCATTACCATGAATTCGCTCACGGTGTTAAGGTCATCCTTGGGAAGCTCTTTTACGTATTCTAAATACTGCTTCGTAATTTCGACAATCGGAATATCGTATATGTCGACTTTATTCTTTTCTATTAAGTGTAAAAGTAAATCGAGCGGTCCCTCGAATACTTCAAGTTTTACGGGAATAGCCATTAACTGCTCCTACTGTTTTGAATCTATAGTAATAAAGATTAGTTCGCCGGGATTGAAAAGTCTTAAAGGAAGCGTGTGGAAACCTATGCCGCAGCTTACTATAAGTCTTATAACCGCATTTTTGCTAGATACATACGAATCCGCATAACGGACGAATTTTCCGTTATCATCATACACTCCGCCCGAGTATTTGGGGAAGAACCTTATACCGGGGTGCGCAACACCTCGTAAAAGAGGTAAACGGATTAATCCGCCGTGAACATGTCCCGATAAAATCAGATCACTTCCGTAAGCATTGTAATGCTTAAAGTAATCTGGATTGTGCGCTAAAAGTATGTTGTATTTATCTTCTTCGAGTTTACCTACTAAAGATTCGATATAATCGTCATCCATATGGTAAACCTTAAATCTCTTGTAAAAGCTTCTGTCAATATCCACAGAGCTGACCTTTACATTGCTTTCCTCAAAATACTCAGAGCTGTTTGAAAGAATGGGTATTTTATACTCTTCCATCTTCTCGGCAAACTCATCATATAATTTACCGTATACTTCGGGATAAATCTTAGCTCTGTATTCATGATTGCCAAGCGCGGTATATGTCGGGGCAATCTTTGAAAGTTCTTTCAGGAAATAATAAGCGCGATCCTGTTTTCTTCCTTTGGTGGCGGTAATTGTATCGCCTCCGCAGAGAATAACGTCAGGTGCAAATTCTTTTATGTCCTCATAAAACTTCGGAGTACACGAATAATTATGCAAATCCGAAACAAAGCAGACTTTAAGTTTCTTCTTTACCTTATTGTCATAAATCGCCACGCTTCTGACAACGTAACGGTTTAAATCAACGATATTAATTATGAAAAGAATTACAAGGCAGGCAATTATTGCCCCAAGAACATATTTCAATATTGAATACCTTCAGATTTTTACTTTACTCCAACGACGGATATTATAACACAAAATGTGCCCAAGGGCAAAAAAACTGCCGTGATTTTCTCACGGCAGTCTGTATTAATTAATTGTATTTACGTTTTCTAGCAGCTTCAGATTTTTTCTTACGCTTTACGCTGGGCTTTTCGTAATGTTCTCTTTTACGAATTTCCTGCTGAATACCGGCCTTGGCACAGTTTCTTTTAAAACGTCTAAGCGCGCTGTCTAATGATTCATTTTCTTTAACTTCAACTCTTGACACTTCTCAACCCTCCTCCAAGACCAAATATATGTGCACGGTCTGTTTGAGTAATCGCACAAATTGAATTATACCAAAAAAATCCCGTTCGTCAAGAAAATTTTAACCTCAAATAATTCTCTCTTCTATAAATATGGAATTTATACGCTGAGAATATTATAATGTCTTTTATACCTTATACAATTATTATGGTATTAAAATTTATGGCAATACAATATATCCGTATTGTCGCATTTTCGGGGAATTTTAAAATGATTGCACTTTTATCTTCTATTTTTATAAAAAACAAAAACGATTTTAACGATGAGAACGTCCGCCGCAGATACGGTATTCTGACAGGAACCGTAGGTATTATTCTTAACCTCTTCCTTTTTGCGACCAAATTCAGCGTCGGAATTATAACATCAGCTATTTCAGTTACTGCGGATGCATTTAATAACTTATCCGATGCGGGAAGCAGCATTATAACTCTTTTAGGATTTAAGCTCTCAGGTCAGAAGCCCGACAATGAGCATCCTTTCGGACACGGACGTATCGAATATATTTCCGGTCTAATCGTTTCGCTTATTATCCTAATCGTTGCATTCGAATTAGTTAAATCAAGTATCGGCAAAATCATTCATCCCGAAGAAGTCATGGTAAGCGCTCTTACCTTTGTATTTCTTTCACTTTCGATTGTAATCAAGCTTTATATGTTTGCCTACAATATGATTTACGGCAAAAAGATCGGTTCCACAGCCATGAAAGCAACCGCCATCGATTCAATCAGCGATACCGTTGCAACAACAGTGGTTTTAATCTGCTACATTCTTTATGCGGTATTCAAAATTAAGATTGATGCATACGCAGGTATTGCAGTCGGACTCTTCATCGCTTATGCAGGCTATAAGACATTAAGAGAAACAATCTCTCCTCTTTTAGGCCAGACACCAGATCCCGAATTCGTAAAAGAAATCGAAACTATCGTTCGTTCCAACGAATCGGTCATCGGAATCCACGACATGATAGTTCACGACTACGGTCCTACCAGAATTTTCGTTTCCCTCCATGCAGAAGTTCCCTGCGACAAAGATATCCTTTATCTTCACGAATGCATCGACGATATTGAAAACGAAATCAAGACCAAGCTTAACTGCGAAGTTTCGATTCACATGGATCCCGTGGATACAAATGATGAAACACTTTACGAGGCAAAGGTTCTTGCAACAGAAATCATAAAAGAAATAGATGAGAGGCTCACTTTACACGATTTCAGAATGGTACACGGCGAATCACATTCCAATCTAATCTTCGACGTCGTGATTCCTCATAAATTCAAAATGAGTGAAAAAGAACTTGTAGAAGAAATACAGAATAAAGTCCACGCAAAACACAAAGGTTATTTCTGCGTAATAAATGTGGATAACGATTATTCGGGAATTACAAAATAAATAAAACAAAAAGCTTCAGTCTTACGCAGGCTGAAGCTTTTTTATACTTTACAGTTATTTCTTTTTCACAGCATCTATAATTCCCTGAATTATTTCAGGATTGGGATAACCCTGTCCGTTCTCTCCCTCAATTCCGTAATACATGGCGTACTTAAAGTTATCAGCCATGCACTCTTCCGGATCGATTAAATAATCGGTATTTCTTCCGAACACATCATAAAAGTTTGAGACCTTATCCGGTAGATAATAAATGTCCGTCCCGTCTGTTGGAATAAGCGCCGGTGTATCCTCTCCAAGTTCGTCCGAATAAATCCAGATTACAAAACAATCTGTTTCCTGACCGTCAATCGTGAAAGTTGCATATGAATCGTGGTGTTCTACATCGGGATTGCTTAAATAAATTTCTTTTACGCAGGGCGGCAGTTCAAAATCTTTTCCGGTCGCAGTGAAATTAACAAGTGAGTACATTTCGGATCTGAATTCAGGATTGTTCCTTGTTAGGCAGTGGAAAAGTTCATGCCATAACAGCATATCAAAAAATTTACCCGAACTCGGAATTACGCTGAATAATATATTTATTGAACTAAGATAAATCTGTGTCCCGTGAGTATATCCGCTAGCAGCGATGGGTTCCGTAGTCATATTGGTTTTTATAAATACTATCTTTTCCAATTCAGGAAGTTCATAACCGTTACGTTTTAATTTCTTGGCCATTTTTGCAAGGCGGCGGTCAACTATGCATTTATCAAAAATAGTGAAGCTCTTAACCTCGGCTGTAGAAGCTTCAAGCAAATCATCTAATGTAGCACCGCTTTTACCCAGCCTTATTTCGATATCTTTCTGAGTAATATTTGCATAGTATTCTTCATTAGACAGCATCAGTTCTCTGCCTTCTTTAGCCGATGCAAAACGATGCGGGATTTTATGCGCGTAAACTTCTGTTATGCATATTTTTGCAGCAATGCAAACCACAATGAACGCAAGGATTATCAGTAATACCTTTCCTATGGTGCCTTTCTTTTTTCCGTTAACTTTTTCTTTCACGTTTCTCTTCCATCTTCCCTTAATATTTTTTCTGCTATATACTTAAACCATTTTAAAATCATAAATTTCAGGTTCATTCAAACCTATGCTTATGAATCTGAGTTTTCCGTAAAGTTCCTCTGCTTCTTTTCCGATATACCAGCCTTGTATGTGTTTGCACTCCGCATTCATTATCTTTTTTACGATTTTAAATAATTCTGACGATATTTCGTTTTCTTACATTATCGCAAACATACCATGAATCAATCCTGTTTCATCTTCACTGATTCCTGACGGATCAAATTCAAGAGAACAGACATTTTCCCCCTGGTAAACCTGTCCCTGCTGATTTGTATTTATCTCATCATCTTTTCGCATAATTAAGAAACTTATTTCACCATGCTTTTCTTTAAGAGTACCGAGTCCGGGAATATCCTTTGCCATTCTATATCTTTTATGATCCGTTTTACCGCACTGAATATAGTCAATATCAAACGAAATCTGTTCCTCCAATTTTGAAAGAACAGATATCATATCTTTTTTAGTTGCAAAAAATTTAATTCTTTTAGCCATTTTTCTCTTCCAGACTCTTATACCATTTATTCGCAAATGCTGTTTGCTCGTTTGTTGTCGGAAACTCTTTTATATCCGCATAATCCCATATGTTGGAAACATCTTTATTTAGTGCCTGTCTGCTGATTTCAACGAGATATATTTTATCACTATATCCCTGCATTCCTGACTGTAACGCATTTAACTTTGAACCGTTACATTTAATGCCGTATCCAAATTCCAAGAGGCTGTCTCTGAATACCTGAAATGTGTCAAAATAATATTCACCCTTTTCAGAGAATCTAACACCGTCTATTTCACAACTCATCTCAATGTAATCGTCATTAATTTCAACATTAACCTCGATTTGTTTCTCTTTTTCATAATACGCAAGGTCCGCTATTGTACATTTATAAGAATCCATAATGCTGCCTCTTTCATTAAGGAATATATTTAAGTCCGACATATTTAAGCCATTCATCCGTATTTTCGTAAGTTGCAATTTCGGACATTCCGCAGTGGAACATCGAATGCCTGTATTGTGCCAGAATCATCTGGAGGCGTGTATACTCGCAATTATCAGGCTTTTTTGATAAATCTTCATCGCTTAATCCTAAAAGATACTTATCGATTTTATCTTTTACGTAATCCATATACCGAACAAGTTTTTCTCTGGGGATCACATAACCCTCAGCAGCAATATATCCTTCACGCGATTCCGAAATTATACTGTATTTTTCATCTATGCCTATGAGATTGAAAACTTCCGAGTAATCATAATCAAAAGGATTGATAAAATACTTATCCATGGAATGAATCATATGAAACAAAAATCTGGAGTTATTCACATTATCAATCATGCAAGACAAATCCGCTCTGTTTATCTGCTTATACATATTAATAAAAAGTATATTTGTCTGTTCGTTTATTATTTTTACGATATCGTTCATTTTATTCCCACTTATTATGACAATATATGCATCCGAATGCGTTCTTAATCTGTTCTTTTCCGCATACCGGACAGATTATTTTATTCCTTGAAGTAGTCTCGGAATTTTCCACTTTCTTCTCTTCGGTAAAAGAAGGCATCTGTTTTTCTTCTTTTATTTCCGATTTAATTTCAAAATCCGATTTAACCTCTGATTTAGCTTTAATTTCTGTTTCTTTGCACATTCTTTCTAAAGCCAGATATTCGTCTGCATTTTTGTTCACATATACAGTCTTAAGGATATTTATTATAAAAGTTATCGGTATGAGAACAATAACGGCAACCGAAGGGATATTAAAAAATCTGGTAATAGTAAACACAAATGTTCCTAAAATAATACATCCGCACAAAATAAATCTGAATACATCTTTTTGCGAAAATGAATATTTATCCAGTATGCCAATATAATCATTTTTCAGCTTAAACGCTTTTACAATAATACTTATCCCCAAAACTACACTGACAAAACCAATGAAAAGAAACATGATTACTGCTTTGGATAATATATCTATTTCATCCTCTACAAAATCTTTCGCGATTAATTGTCCTATCATAGTCATGCCGTCTAATATAAAAATGACGAATGTAAGCAATCCGATTATTACCCACAATATACCTTCAATCAGCGCAAAAATCTGCAGTTTTTTCACTATTTCCGGAATACCGGATGAAGCTTCATTATTCATAAAAGAATTATCCTCCCCAAATATTTACACATTACTCAATTATTGATTTTACTATATTACCGTTTTCCCACTCAAGCAGTTTTAGTGTTTTACCGCCTCTTAATTTAAGGCCTTCAACTCTTCCTTTCTTCCATTTATCCGGTAACGCGGGAAGGAGTTTAACTTCTTTGTTTATACTCTGCACAAGCATTTCTGCAATGCCTGCGGCAGCTCCGAAATTACCGTCTATCTGGAAAGGAGGATGATTGTCAAAAAGATTTGGTAATGTCTGTTTTTCAATCAGCGTATGCAGATTATCAAGTGCTTCATTACCCATTCCGAGTCTTGCATACATATTGATTATCCACGCTCTGCTCCAGCCTGAATGTCCGCCGCCGAAAGAAAGTCTTCTCTCAATCGTCTTCCTTGCTGCTTCAAACAGTTCCGGAGTTTTATCGTTTATCTGCCATGCGGGATAAAGAGCAAAGAGCTGTGATATGTGTCTGTGTCCGGGCTCCGCTTCCTTGTAATCCTCATTCCATTCCATTATGGTGCCGTTCTTACTAATCTTAAGTCCGGGGATTCTTTCAAGCGTTTTTAAAGCCTTTGAAGAAGCCGATTCTATGCCGAGTATATTCTCTGCCTCAATGCAGGCGTTAAGAAGTTCTCTTATAATTTCGTTATCCATGGTTGCGCCCTTGCAGATAACACCCTTTTCACCGTTTGAAAGAATGTATGTATTCTCAGGTGAAAGTGTCGGACACAATACAAGGTTTTCATTATCCTCACAGAGGAAATCCATTATAAAAACCGCCGCATCACGCATTATTGGATAATATTTATTTAAAAAATCTTTATCCTGATTAAAAAGATAATGTTCCCAGATATGTAATGACAGCCATGCTCCCCCAAGCACCCAGTAGCTTGAAGAAATACAGACATCCTGTGGTGCAGTATCACCCCATATATCGGTATTGTGATGTGCTACAAATCCGTCACAACCGTACATCTTTTGGGCAGTTACTTTTCCGTTTACTCTTACTCTTTCAAGAAGATCAAATAGCGGTTTCTCGCATTCGGACAAATTGCAGATATTCGCCGGCCAGTAATTCATTTCAGTATTGATATTAATCGTAAATCTGCTACCCCACATCGGGAAATAATCTTCATTCCATATTCCCTGTAAATTGGCAGGAAGTGAACCCGGCCTTGAAGAAGCTATAAGCAGGTAACGACCGAAATTAAAGAATCTTACACTATCTTCGTCTCCTTCAATTTCAAGTTTTACTCTGTCATATAAGTTTCTGTAATCTTCTACATGCTCATTAAGCAGTTCATCCCAGGCCTTATTACTGTTCTTCTCAATATCTGAAAGAGCAGCCTTCTTAACAAGGCCTGATTTAATTACTTCTGATGAGCCATAATCTTTGCACACTCTGAAAGATGTTTCTGCAGCAAGTATAATAACCGCCTCATCGGCATTCTTAACTACAAGGGTATTACCTATATCTTCTGCTGTTCCGCCTGTAACAATCGTTTTAACCGCACACGAAACAAGTATCGGATCTTTGCCGCCAGCCGTAGCATTCATAACCTGAAGATGTGTATCCGCAAAGTTAATATCATCTACAAATTTATTATAATTCTGCTTTCTGACAACCTGCTCTTTGTATGGCACATTTTCCCACGGAGCATATCCTCTTCCGATATTGACCCTAAAAGAAAGCATGCCCTTTTTATCCGAAGAAAGCTTTATCACCATGCAGCCTGCAGGATACGAAGAAAAGACTTCTCTTTTATAATTTACATCTCCGATTTTATACGAAACAGAAACACACGCATTCTGAATATCCAGTTCTCTTTTATATTCCAAATACTCATAGTTGTCCTGATCAA
Organism: Lachnospiraceae bacterium; assembly: GCA_017538995.1. GTDB lineage: Bacteria > Bacillota > Clostridia > Lachnospirales > Lachnospiraceae > UBA3766. Next base: position 18,562 of record JAFYHV010000073.1, read on the forward strand.
ACTCTATGAAAAGATTCCCCAGAGGCTCATAATGGCTCTGCTCTTCAGGCAACCCTGATAAAGCCAGGGCACATAAATCTTCTGCTTCTTTTATCCTTCCTTCAAAAATCAGCTTTCTGATTTCTTCAAGCTTATCAAAAGCGGAAGGATTGTTTCTGTCTTTGAAACCGCCGTACCAGACTGAATCCTCATTAAGCTGAATTCTTTCGGTATGAACATTACCGAAAACCATTCCGCCGAGTCTTCCGTTTCCTACCGGAAGTGCTTCATTCCAGTTATCAGCAGGTTTGTCAAATTCAATTCTTTGTACATCAATACTTTTAATCATTAATAACCCCGATATCGTATGTTTATTTCACTCAATATTATGCTTTAGCACGTAATAATCCTCATACATACACATATAAAGAAAACCTGTGTGAACGTATAATTATTATAACAAGATTATTATACAACAATTTCAGTTTTTGTTCAGAAACAAAACGAAAACTGCACTAGAACCTCTTGACAAGGTTTGACCGACGTGTTAATGTAGTATTGTAAACTACATCTTGTGAATTTAAGATTTAGGAGGTGGCGATTATGAGCGATTTAGAAGTTTTCAAATCACAAAGTTTAAAAGAAGAAATAAGCAATGCAATATCTCATGGAATAGCCGCTGCCCTTTTTATATTCGGTACTGTAATAATGATAGTCGAAGCGTCCGTTAGACATAAAGGTGCAATGGCAATAACAGGTGTTTCGATATTCGGCGCGAGTCTGATTCTTTTATATCTTACATCATGCCTTTATCATTCACTTACCAACTACAATGCCAAAAGAGTTTTCAGGAAACTCGATCACTGCATGATATTCATACTGATAACAGGTACCTACACTCCTATCTGCCTTTCAATCATCAGAGGCTGGGCAGGCTGGACCGTATGGGGAATCAACGTAGCATGCTGCGTACTTGGTGTAACCTTAAATGCAATATCAGTCAGAAAGTTTGATAAGATTTCTCAGATTTTATATATAATCATGGGCTGGTCGGCAATCATCTTCTTATATTCGATGATTAAAACCATTCCTCCCTTCGGACTTGTACTGGTAGTTTTAGGAGGAATTATTTACACAATCGGAACTTACTTCTACAGAAAGAAAGATTTAAAGTTCGCACACTTTATCTGGCATCTGTTCGTATTCCTTGGAAGCATACCGCATTTTGCAATGGTTCTATACTACGTATGTCTTAAGTGATCATAAAAGATATATCAAAAAAGGACGGATAATTTTCCGTCCTTTTATATTTTTAATAAACCTGTCTTAAATCGTCATCATCACAGATTACATCAAGATATTCTGAGAAATCATGGAACTTGCCTTTTGAATCTCCGATATCGTTTGATTTTTTTACGAGCCATATTGTAAA
>JAFYHV010000074.1 GCA_017538995.1 Lachnospiraceae bacterium
ACAAAAGATAACGATAAAGAAATGTTTGATTTTAACGAATCACTTTCTTTTGACAAGAAGCTGTATAAAGTTGATATTACAGGTTCTTTAGCTCATGCCGCAATGCTTGGAAAACAGGGCATTATCTCTGAAGAAGAAGCCGCAGACATCACTAAAGGCCTTAAATCTATTTTAGACGATATTGAAGCAGGTACTTTAACATTCGATTCTAAAGCTGAAGATATTCATTCTTTTGTTGAAGCCGAACTTATTAAAAGAATCGGCGATACCGGTAAAAAGCTGCATACAGGCAGAAGCCGTAACGATCAGGTTGCGCTTGATATGAAACTTTATACAAGAGAAAGAATCGATGAAATCAGTGCTCTTTTGAAAGATTTAACAGATGTAATCATCGAAAAAATGGATGAGAACACTGAAACATATATGCCTGCATTTACACATCTTCAGAAAGCACAGCCTACAAATCTGGCTCATTATCTCGGAGCATATGTTGAAATGTTCTTAAGAGACAAAGACAGATTAAAAGATATAAGAAAGAGACTCAATTTATCACCTTTAGGGGCCGGCGCTTTATGCGGAACCACTTATGATCTCGACAGAGATTTTGTGGCTGAAAAGCTTTATTTCGAAACAGCTACATTTAACAGCATGGATTCGGTTTCCGACCGTGATTACTTAATTGAGACTCTTAGTGCAATAAGCATTATTATGATGCATTTATCAAGATTTTCCGAAGAAATTATCATCTGGAACTCCAATGAATACAGATTCGTGGAAATTGATGATGCTTATTCAACAGGTTCTTCGATAATGCCTCAGAAGAAAAATCCCGATGTGGCTGAACTTGTAAGAGGTAAGACTGGCCGAACTTACGGTGCTCTTATTTCCTTGCTTACCACAATGAAGGGACTTCCTCTTGCGTATAATAAAGATATGCAGGAAGATAAAGAAGTTGCTTTTGACGCAATGGATACAGTCACCAAGTGCATCAGTATTTTTACGAAAATGCTTTATACACTTAAGTTTAACAACGATGTGCTTGCAGACAGTGCTATGAAAGGTTATACTAACGCAACCGATGCTGCAGACTACCTCGTAAAAAAGGGAATGCCTTTCAGAGATGCACATTCTGTTATCGGAAGACTGGTTCTTTTATGCTTAGATAAAAAATGTGCGATTGAAGATTTAAGCGTTGCGGAATTAAAGGAACTTTCAGAACTTTTTGACGAGGATGTATACGATGCGATTTCTTTAAAGACCTGTGTCGAAAGAAGAATGACCAAAGGTGCACCCGGAGAAATCAAAAAAGCAATAGAACATTATAAAGAATTAAATAAATAAACGAATAAGAAATTCGTTACGGAGGAATTAAAAATGAGTGACAAATTACGTGTTGGTATTTTAGGCGGTACGGGTATGGTAGGCCAGAGATTTATTTCTCTTCTTGAAAACCATCCCTGGTTCGAAGTAGTTTTAATTGCAGCTTCACCCAGATCAAAGGGTAAAAGATATGAAGAAGCTGTAGGCGACAGATGGAAAATGACAACGCCTATGCCTGAAGCCGTTAAAGATATGATTGTTTACGATGTAAACGAAGTAGAAGAGATTTCAAAGCAGGTTGATTTCTGTTTCTCCGCTGTTGATATGACAAAGGATGAAATCAGAGCAATCGAAGAAGCATATGCTAAGGCTGAAACACCTGTTGTTTCCAATAACTCGGCTCACAGATGGACGAAGGACGTACCTATGGTAGTTCCCGAAATCAATCCCGAGCATATGAAGGTTATTGACGATCAGAAGAAGAGATTAGGTACAACAAGAGGTTTTATCGCTGTTAAGCCTAACTGCTCAATTCAGTCATATGCACCTGTTCTTACGGCTTGGAAAGAGTTTGAGCCCTACGAAGTAATCGTTAGTACGTACCAGGCTATTTCCGGTGCAGGCAAAACATTCAAAGACTGGCCCGAGATGGTAGAAAATATCATTCCTTACATCGGCGGTGAAGAAGAAAAGTCCGAAAAAGAGCCTCTCAGAATCTGGGGTAAGGTTGAAAACGGTGAAATCGTTCCCGCAGACAACATTAAGATTACAAGCCAGTGTATCAGAGTGCCTGTTTTAAACGGACATACTGCCAGCGTATTTGTTAAGTTTAAAAAGCAGCCTACGAAAGAACAGCTTATCCAGAAGCTTTGGGACTTCAAGGGACTTCCTCAGGAACTTGAACTTCCTTCGGCTCCCAAGCAGTTCATTCAGTATCTCGAAGAAGACAACAGACCTCAGGTAGCACTTGATGTTGACTACGAAAGAGGTATGGGTATTAGTGTCGGAAGAATCAGAGAAGACAGCATTTATGATTGGAAGTTCGTTGGTCTTTCACACAATACTGTAAGAGGTGCTGCAGGCGGTGCAATCCTTTGCGCAGAACTTCTTAAGGCTCAGGGCTATATTAGCGCTAAATAATTGATTTAAGTAAATTGTCCGGAGTGCCATGTGCATTCCGGACAGTAAAGTTTATATTATGGGGTGTATTGATGATTATCGGTCGAAGCAGTGAAATCGAGTATTTAAATAAGATATTTAATTCTTCCGACGGTTCTTTAGTCACTTTATACGGTCGTGCAGGTGTCGGAACCTCGTCCGTATGGCATGAATTTGTCAAAGACAAAAAATATGTTTACATTAAATGCCCCAAAGCTTCTTCCAAACAGATAAGTTTCCTTATCTCGGGAGACCTTACTCTTAAAGGTTTTGAATTCAGCGATGAATTCCCTTCTTTTGATGTTATTCTTGAAACCGTTTCCAATAAATACAAATCAGATAAGTTTGTTTTGGTAATCGATGATTTCGAAAACTGTTTTAAAGCGGACGATTTGTTTATCGAAACATTATTTTCCTTTGTAAAACAGCACAGTGAAAAACTTTTATGCCTTCTTGTTTCTCACGATACAAGATATGTTGAGAATACATTTGTATCCAAAATCGGCAAAAATGCGCTTTCTATCAATGGATTTTTAAAGGTTCAGCCTGTATCCTTTATTGATCTTGTTATGTTTTACAATACTCAGGATACTTCAAAATGCATGGATTTCTATGCGCTTTTAGGAGGTAATATTGCTTTTTACAATTACTTTGATATTAACAATTCATTAAAAGACAATATCATTAAGACATTCCTTAAATCCGATTCCGTATTCAGAAGAGCAGGCAATGATGTTGTTTTAGAGTATTTAAGAGAAGTTAATGTATACGGTACAATTCTTTACTGTCTTGCAAACGGCCATAATAAATTAAACGATATTTATCTTCATACAGGATTTTCAAGAGCCAAAATAAGCGTTTATTTAAAGAATCTTATGAGTCTTGATACGGTTGAGAAGGTTTCAAGTTTCGACACGCCCGGCAACGAAAATACAATGAAGGGCGTTTACAGAATTTCAAATCCTATTGTTAATTTCTGGTATAAGTTTATTTATCCTCATGAGTCATATCTTGAACTTATGACTCCCGAGAGATTTTATGATACTTTTATTAACGATAATATTCCCGACTTCCTAAAAGAAGCATTGCCTTTAATCTGCAAGGAATATCTTACATTGCTTAACAAGAAACACGGCCTGCCTATCAAGGTTACAAAATCGGGCGAATGGGTCGGAAAGGCCGGCACAATTCATTTCATCGGCAAAGACGAACACAGAAATATTCTGGCCGCATACTGCGCCCTTGGTTCAGATCCGATGAATTATTCGGAATTCGAATGGTTTGATTACTGTCTTAAAGAAGCTAAAATCAAAGCTGATTATATTTATCTTTTCTCCAAGAACGGTTTCGATGAAGATTTAAGCGAAATGATCTGGGACAGAGAAGTTACATATGTCGACATTCGCAATCTGTAATTTTCCAATGAACATTATTCATTTTTTATAAAGGAGTTTTATGGCAAAAGCAGTATATATTGCCGAAAAACCGTCTGTAGCCAAGGAATTTGCCAAGGCTTTAAAAGAAAGTTTTAAATCAGGCGACGGTTATCTTGAAAGTGATAATTCAATTGTTACATGGTGTGTAGGTCATCTTGTAAATATGAGTTATCCTGAAGAATACGATGCAGCCTTAAAGAAATGGTCTTTTGATACAATTCCTTTTATTCCCGAATCTTATAAATATCAGGTTATTTCTTCGGTTTCCAAACAGTTTAATACAGTTAAGAAACTTTTAACACGTGATGACGTAGACAGAATCTATGTCTGCACCGACTCCGGAAGGGAAGGTGAATATATTTACCGTCTCGTAGAACAGGAAGCACATGTTAAAGGCAAAGAAAGACGACGTGTCTGGATTGATTCGCAGACTGAAGAAGAAATCCAGAGAGGAATTCGTGAAGCAAAGGATTTAAGCGAATATGACAATCTTTCGGCTGCGGCATATCTTCGTGCAAAAGAAGATTACCTTATGGGTATCAATTTTTCGCGTGCAATGACGCTTAAATACGGTTTCGGCATGAAGAATTTCCTTAAAGCCGATAAATGCGTTATAAGTGTAGGTCGTGTTATGACCTGCGTACTCGGAATGGTTGTTACAAGAGAACGAGAGATAAGAGATTTCGTAAAAACTCCGTTCTACAGAGTTCTGGCATCTCTTGATCTTGGCGGAACCGTATATGACGGTGAATTCAGAGCGGTTGAAGGAAGTAAATATTTCGAATCACCTCTTTTATACAAAGAAAACGGTTTTAAGAAAGAAGAGGATGCTCTTAAATTAATTGAAGAAGTTAAAGCCGGAGACGATGAATTCTTTAATGTTTTCTCTATAGAGAAGAAGACGGAGAAGAGAAATCCGCCTCTTTTATACAACCTTGCGGATTTACAGAATGACTGTTCCAAGTATTTTAAGATAAATCCCGACCAGACACTTAAATATGTGCAGGATTTATACGAGAAAAAGCTTGTCACATATCCAAGAACCGATGCCAGAGTTCTTTCAACAGCGGTTTCTAAAGAGATTTACAAGAACTTAAACGGTCTAAAGGTTCATCCTCTGTATAATGAAATTGTTAACGGTATATTTGAGTCCGGAAGTTATAAAAAGATTGGATACACCAAATATACGAATGACAAGCAGATAACCGATCACTATGCGATAATTCCCACAGGTCAGGGCTTTGATAATTTAAAAACTCTTGATAAGACAGGTCTTCATATTTATGAAATTATCTGCCGAAGATTCCTGGGTATTTTCCTTCCTCCTGCGGTTTATGAGAAGGTAAGCCTTGTTACGGAAAGAAACGGTGAAAAGTTTTTCTCATCTTTTAAGGTTTTAAAAGAAGAAGGCTTCCTTGCGTCAACCACATTTTCTTTTATCAAGAAAAAAGAAGAGAAGGCAGAAGATGCCAAAGATTCAGCCGGTGCAGATAAAGAAGCAACAGAAGATACAGATAAGGGAGATAAGAAAAACGAAGAAAACGAAGATGTAAAATGCTCCGAAGAAACACTCGAATTCTTATCAAAGCTTAAAAAAGGCGAAAAGATTCCTTTCAAAGACATCTACGTTAAGGAAGGAGAAACTTCACCTC
>JAFYHV010000075.1 GCA_017538995.1 Lachnospiraceae bacterium
ATTTTTCGGGCTTACTAACAAACATTTTTACTGTTCGCAGGCAAACTCGATATTAACAAGCGTAAGGCCCTGCGGTTCCGCTGTCGGTCCTGCAAGCGTTCTGTCCGTGCCTTCGAGCACTTCTTTTATGTGTATGGGGTCCTTTTTGCCCGAGCCTACTTCCATGAGGCTTCCTGCAATGATTCTGACCATGTTGTATAAAAATCCCGCACCGCTGACACGAATTACGATGTCGTCTCCGTCGTGAAATACATCCGCCGAGTAAATCTTTCTGACCGTGGTTTCCGCCTGCGTACGCACGCAGCAGAAGCTCTTAAAATCATGCTCGCCGATTAAATACTTTGCAGCCTCGTCCATTCTCTCGACATTAAGCTCTGTAGGAAATCTGTAAGCATATCTTCTTTTAAGAGGATCGTTGATACGCGAAACAAAGATTCTGTACTCGTAGGTTTTTATGCTAGAGCAGTGTCTCGGATGAAAATCAGGGGCAGCTTCCTTTGATTCGACAACCGAAATATCCTCGGGAAGAAGGGAGTTTAACGCATACATAAATCTGTCTGCGGGAACCGTGGATTCGGTATCAAAAACCGCCACATTGCCTTTGGCATGCACGCCCGAATCGGTTCTGCTTGCTCCGATAACTTCAATCGTCTCGCCTGTGAGGGCGTTTATCGCTTTATTCAATTCTCCCTCTACCGTGCGGCCTTCATTCTGGATCTGCCAGCCGACAAAATCCGTTCCGTCGTAAGCCACGCGAAGAAAAATTCGTTTCATTTATTTCTCCTAAAAGATTAAAAGAGCCAGGACAAAACATTTCCGAAATTCGTATTCGCAAAAAACTGTAAAAGAAACGCCGTAAGTCTTGAGAATGTGATTCCCAAAGCTACGATTGCTCCGATATACATAAGCAGTACGGTGTAGGAAATATAATCCCTTGCCGCATATGTCAAAGGATAAAACTTAGTTCTGCCGTCGCCGCCGTGATATCCTCTCGCTTCCATGGCAAGGGCTAAATCCGCCGCACGTCTGAATGCGGAGATGAAAAGCGGAACGATTAAAGGAATCAGACTTTTTACTCTGTCCGTAAGTTTTTTTGAATCAAATTTCGCGCCTCTGGCGGTCTGTGCTTTTACGATTTTATCCGCTTCCTCGGACAGAATCGGAATAAATCTAAGCGCTATCGACATCATCATTGCGAACTCGTGAACCGGAACCTTGAATATTTTAAGAGGCCGAAACATCATTTCAAGGCCGTCCGTCAGTCTGTTCGGAGTGGTTGTAAGTGTCATAATCGAGGCCGATATGATAAGAAGCGAGAGTCTTATCACCATCAGCAATGCCATCTTTATGCCTTTTAGGGAAACATGGAATATCCAGAACTGCCAGATGATTTCACCTTCGGTAAAAAGCACGTTAAACACTACCGCAAATACCATGATAAAAATTACGGCGCGCATTCCTTTAAGCATATATCCGATGGGAATTTTGCAAAGGATAATTACTGCCAGTAAAAGAATCGCCGATACGATATAGCAGAATATGTTATTGAAAACAAAGAGGGAAATCATGTACAGGAAGGTTCCCGCCAGCTTGACTCTCGGATCAAGTCTGTGAATGACGGAATCCGCCTGATAATACTGTCCCAGGGTTACATCTTTAAACATTTATTTTTTCAATACCTTTAAAATCTCGGTAAGCGCTTCATCAACGGTTATTGCATCCGTGTTAACCGGTATGCCGCTTTCTTTTAGTCTTACCATCGCTTTGGTCACCTGCGGAAGCGAGAGACCATAGCTTTCGAGTTCTTCTTTGTGGTTAAAAACTTCTCTCGGAGTCGCATCAAGCGCAAGTTTTCCGTCGTTAATCACAAGGATTCTGTCCGCATATTCAGCCACGTCATCCATGCTGTGAGAAACAAGAATGATGGTCATCTTCTGCTCTCTGCAGAGTTTCTCGACTAATCCTAAAATCTCCTTGCGGCCTGCGGGATCAAGTCCTGCCGTCGGCTCATCGAGTATCATAATCTTCGGATTCATTGATAAAACGCCTGCAATCGCAACTCTTCGTTTCTGTCCGCCGGATAATTCAAACGGAGACTGTGTGTAAACTTCCTCGCTTATTCCGACTAAACTTAATGCCTCTTTGGCACGTCTTTCGATCTCTTCTTTTTCGAGTCCCATATTTTTGGGGCCGTAGCAGACATCCTTAAAAACGGTCTCTTCGAAAAGCTGATGCTCGGGATACTGGAAAACTATTCCGACCTTGCCTCGAATCGAATGAAGGTCAAATTTCCTGGCAAAGATATCCTCGCCGTCAATCAAAACCGTTCCTGATTCGGGTTTTATGAGTCCTGAAAGAAGCTGTAAGAACGTGGTTTTGCCCGAACCAGTATGCCCTATAAGTCCTATAAACTGCCCGTCATCGATGGTTACCGAAATATCATCGACCGCCGTTGTTATTAAATTTTTGTTTCCACCGTAAATGTATGTGAGGTGGTCTGCGGTAATTGGCATTTCTTTTTCCTAAAAGATTCAAACTAATTTTTTAAGTGCATCAGCAAGTTCCTTATCGGATAAAATGCACTCGGGAATGTCCACTCCCTTTTTCCTAAGTTCATGTGCAAGAAGCGTAATCTTTGGCACTTCAAGCTTGTATTCTTCAAGTTCTTCCACGTGCGTAAATATCTCACGCGGTGAACCTTCCATCATAATTTTTCCTTTATTCATAACGAAAATCTTATCCGAATAAATGGTTTCTTCCATATAGTGCGTGATAAGGATAATCGTAATTTTCTCAACTTCGTTTAATGCGCGAAGCGCCCTGATTACTTCTTTTCTGCCTGCGGGATCAAGCATTGCGGTAGGCTCGTCAAGAACTATGCATTTAGGATGCATTGCAAGCACGCCCGCAATCGACACTCTCTGTTTCTGGCCTCCGGAAAGCCTGTTGGGAGATTTTTTTGCAAACTCCATCATTCCTAAGGTCTTTAACGCTTCATCGACTCTTTCTCGAATCTGCTCAGTCGGAATGCCCATGTTCTCTGGTCCGAAAGCAACGTCTTCCTCAACCACCTGACCTATTATCTGGTTGTCGGGATTCTGGAAAACCATTCCCGCAGTCTGTCTGATGGTAAAGAGTTTATCGTCGTCCTTCGAATCCATTCCGTCAATCCATACAGTTCCTTCGGTCGGTAAAAGAATCGAATTTAAATGCTTGGCAAAAGTCGATTTGCCGGAACCGTTAGCACCGAGAATAGAAATAAAATCGCCCTCTTTTACATCAAGCGAAATTTTGTCTATCGCACGGTTCTTTCCTTCGACGTTTCCGTTCTCATCGCGACGCACATATTCAAATGTAACTTCTTCTGCTTTGATGATACTCAAAATCTGTTTCCTTTTTAATAAAACTTAAGCAGTTTGCAGATTCCTGCAAGAACCGCCAGATGTAAGGGATAGTAAAGGTAGAAAAGCCAGCCGATTTTTTTACCCTTTTCACCGTTATAATAATTCATCAGAAAAACATTTGCCATAGCAGCCAGTTCGTCAGGGCTCATGGCGGTTAACGTGGCACAGGCCGCAAACATTTTTCGTGCATTTTTGTTTTTAATAAATATTGTCAGACACAGAACAACTGACGAAACAACCAGCACAAATACGAGGTAAACCACAATAACTATTTTTGAGAATTCGGCGTATTCGGCAAAATCGATTTCATCAGCATTCGCTAAAACAAAGTAATAGAAAAATATTGCCATTGCGTTAATTACCGGTGTAAAGAAGATTTCTTCTTTTTCCACCAGATAAATGATAACAATAGTTGAAATACCGAAAGCCCCGTAGTCGGATTTTATCGTAAAAGCAACAAAACCTGCAAGTAAAGCAATTATGAAAACAAACAGATACCTTACTGCTTTTTTTAATTTAAATTTACTGTAAATGCCATCGATGCAGTATATGGCAACAAGTCCGAGAAGCAATGTCCAGAACACATTCTGATCTGTAAACTCTAAAAGAGTGTTTGAATGAGAAAGATCAAAGGGTATTTCGGATATTAACGCAAGAAGAAAAAGTCTGAACGCATATCTGTATATATTTCTTGTGTGTATCAGGCCTTCCACGATAAAAAAGCAGAATAACGGAAAAGCCAGTCTGCCGATAAGTCTTAAAAAGAATATCAGCCCCATATCGCATATATATGCAAAGCTTCCCTTAGTTAAAGTATGAAGCCACGCAGTTAAAACAATTCCTGCGAAATGGTCCAAAGTCATACAAAACAGGGCAATCATTTTAAGATTGCCCCTGTTTAATCCAAATTTTGAATTTTCTTTTAATTCATTCATTGTCTGCCTGAAAAATTAGCACATCTTGTCAAGTGAAGCAGGATCGTTGGAAACCTTCATAGCTTCTTCCTTGGTGATCTTCTCACGATGTACGAGTGAAGCAAGATCGTCGTTAAGAAGATGCATGCCCTGTGCACGACCACCCTGGATTGAAGAAGGAATCTGAATTGTCTTCTTCTCACGAATGAGGTTACCGATAGCTGCGTTTGCAACCATGATTTCTGTAGCAACACAACGTCCGTTTCCGTCAGCTGCAGGAAGGAGGCACTGTGTGATGACACCACGGATAACGTTCGAGAACTGAGTTCTGATCTGATCCTGTCCTTCAAGAGGAGTAGCGTCGATAACACGTTCTACTGTCTGAGCTGCAGATGTGGTATGAAGTGTTGATAATACGAGGTGACCTGTTTCAGCAGCTGTAATAGCAGCGGAAATTGTTTCGAAGTCACGCATTTCACCTACGAGGATGATATCGGGGTCTTCACGAAGAGCTGAACGAAGAGCTGTTGCGAATGAAGTAACGTCCTTACCAACTTCTCTCTGGTGAATCATAGCTTTGTTATGAGGATATACGTACTCGATAGGATCCTCGATTGTCATGATATGTCTTGATGTTGTTTTATTGATGTAATCAACCATTGAAGCAAGTGTAGTTGATTTACCTGAACCTGTAGGACCTGTAACAAGAACAAGACCTCTGGGCATTTCAGCAAGATCTCTTACAACAGGAGGAAGACCAAGTTCCTCAAATGTAGGGATATACTGATTTAAAAGACGGATACTTGCTGCAAGGTTATTTCTCTGATGATAGATGTTCGCTCTGATACGAGTGCCGTCCCAAAGCATACAACCAACATCGAGATCTTCGCCTCTTGAAACTCTTTCAACCTGCTCCTGATCAAGGAATGAGAAAATCATATTTCTTGATTCTTCTGCTGTGGGTGAAGGCTCCAAAATCTCAAGTGTACCGTATCTACGGATTGCGAGGTTTGTTCCTACGGTGATATGAATATCGGAACATTTATTCTGTTTCGCATATTCCACGAGTTCTTCAAAATTCATACTAATTTATCCTCCCCTTTTCATGATATATGATATGAAATAAAAATTTTTAAGAAGAAAAAAACTCCCTATTCACGATTATAACTTATTTTATCGTGAATAGGAAGTCCTAAAGTTCTTAAAATATTGTAAAAATTATACTAATTCGATGATAACCATCATAGCTGCATCGCCCTTACGAGGACCAACTTTGATAATTCTTGTGTAGCCACCCTTACGGTCAGCATACTTAACTGCAAGTTCATCGAAGATTTTAGCAACCATGTCAACTTTCTTTGTAGCTTTCTTCTTGCCTGCGTTATCCTTGGGAACGCTTACTACAGGCTGAAGAACCTTTAACATCTGACGACGAGCATGTAATCTTGAAGGGTTATCCTTCTTGATTTCTTTTTCTACTTCGTCATAAACAGTAACTTTCTTGCCGTCTACAACTTCTTTTACTCTCTTGCCGTCTTTGTCTTTACGAGCTACTTTACCCTGAACCTTAACGAGTTCATAGTTGTCTTTTTCTTTTATACCTAAAGCGATGAGGCTTTCAGCGATTTTACGAATTTCCTTAGCCTTAGCTTCGGTTGTTTCGATTCTGCCGTAGTATAAAAGTGCTGTTACCTGGTTACGAAGAAGTGCTTTTCTCTGTGCACTTGTTCTGCTTAATTTTCTGTACTTTGCCATTTTTTTCTCCTTTTCCAAACCTGGGGTCCCGGTCAACGCCTTTGGTCTTACTTGTCCTGAACCTTTTCCATTTCAGAGTTTCATTGCGTGCTTTTCAGACTTACCGCATTTTTTTATCTTAGTCTTCGCTGTCTTTTAAGTGAAGATCAAGTTCTTTTAATTTCTGAAGAACTTCGTCAAGGGACTTACGTCCTAAGTTACGAACCTTCATCATTTCGTCGGATGTCTTGTTTACAAGTTCCTCAACAGTATTGATGTTGGCTCTCTTCAGACAGTTGAATGAACGAACGGAAAGTTCAAGTTCTTCGATGCTCATTTCAAGCACTTTGCCCTTGTTGTCTTCCTCTTTCTCAACCATAACTTCTGCATTTCTTGCGTTCTCGGAAAGGTTGATGAAGAGCTTTAAGTGCTCGGAAAGAACCTTTGCTGCAAGACTTACTGCATCGTCAGGACCGAGTGTTCCGTTTGTGTAAACATCAAGTGTAAGCTTGTCATAGTCTGTCATCTGGCCGACACGTGTGTTTTCAACTGTTACGTTTACTCTTTCTACGGGTGTGTAGATTGAGTCAATTGCAATTGTTCCGATGGGTGTGCTCTCGTCTTTGTTCTTGTCTGAACTTACGTAGCCTCTGCCCTTGGTAATTGTAAGGTCGATGTATAAACCGTTGTTCTTGCCGCTGATGGTGGCAATTACCTGGTCGGGATTCATTACCTGAACATCATCACCGAAATGAATATCTGATGCGCGAACTACGCCTTCGCCCGTGAAATCAATGTAAGCTTTCTTGGGCTCGTCATTATCGGAACTGTCCTTGATTGCAAGGTTCTTAATGTTCATGATAATCTCGGTAACGTCTTCCTTAACACCCTTAATGGATGAAAATTCATGCTGTACACCGTCGATTTTAACCTTGCTTACAGCTGCTCCGGGTAATGAAGCAAGCATGATACGTCTAAGCGAGTTGCCAAGTGTAATTCCGTAGCCTCTCTCAAGGGGCTCTACAACGAATCTTCCGTACTTATTATCCTCTGAAATCTCAACTACCTCGATGTTGGGGTTGTCAAAATCAAATGCTAACATTTACTACCCTCCTTATCATGCTATGCTATTATTTCGAATACAATTCGACGATAAGCATCTCGTCTACGGGAACGTCAATTTCCTCTCTGGTGGGAAGTGACTTAACCTCTACCTTGAAAGCTTCATGGTTTGCTTCCATCCAGTTGGGTGTAAGTCTTCCGTCCGTTACTTCGAATACATCTTTAATTCTCTGTGTTGAACGACATTTTTCTTTTACTTCGATTACGTCGCCGGCTTTAATAAGATATGAAGGTATATTAACAGATTTTCCGTTTACAAGGAAAAACTTGTGATCTACCATCTGACGTGCTTCACGACGTGTTCTTGCAAATCCTGCACGGAATATAACATTATCAAGTCTGGACTCAAGAAGGATCATAAGGTTTTCACCTGTCATACCCTTCATACGGTCAGCCTTCTCATAGTAATTTCTGAAAGGTTTCTCAAGTACACCGTAGATGAATTTAGCTTTCTGCTTCTCTCTTAACTGGTTGGCGTACTCAGATTTTTTACCTCTTCCTTCATGTAAAAACTTTCTGTTAGACTTCTTGTCATAACCCAAAACCATGGGCTCGATACCAAGATGTCTGCATCTTTTTAACACAGGCGTTCTATCTACTGCCATTTTTTTGTTTCCTCCTAAATTATACCAATCCAATAATCACAACGAATAGTCCATCAAACTCTTCTACGCTTGGGAGGACGGCATCCGTTATGGGGAACGGGTGTAACGTCTGTGATTGTTGTAACCTGTAAGCCACAAGCTGCTAAAGCTCTGATAGCTGCTTCACGTCCTGTTCCGGGTCCTTTTACAAATACATCTACTGTCTTTAATCCGTGAACGAGAGCTGCCTTTGTAGCTGTCTCTGAAGCCATCTGAGCTGCATACGGAGTAGATTTCTTTGAACCTCTAAAACCAAGACCACCAGCACTTGCCCAGCTTAATGCATTACCTTCAGCGTCTGTGATGGTAACGATTGTATTATTGAAAGATGCCTGGATATGTGCCTGTCCATGTTCAACGTTTTTCTTGACACGCTTCTTAGCGCCTTTTTTAGCTACTGCCTTGTTTGCCATAAAAACTAACCTACTTTCTTATAAATCATTTTTCTTCCATATAAAATGAAAGCGACTAATGTTACCTTATTATTTCTTCTTGTTAGCAACGGTCTTCTTGGGACCTTTTCTGGTTCTAGCGTTTGTTTTAGTCTTCTGACCACGAACGGGAAGACCTTTTCTGTGACGGATACCTCTGTAGCATCCGATTTCCTGAAGTCTCTTAATGTTAAGTGCAACTTCTCTCTTTAAATCACCTTCTACCATGTAGGATTCAGCGATGATTTCACTGATTGCCTTAACTTCGTCATCGGTAAGATCTCTTACACGTGTGTTAGGATCCACCTTTGCTTCTTCAAGAATTTTGTTTGAACTTACTCTGCCGATTCCGTAGATGTATGTGAGACCGATCTCAACACGCTTATCTCTCGGAAGGTCAACACCAGCAATACGAGCCATGTTTCTTTTTCCTCCATTTTCTTTTGAATTCGCGCCCCGGACTATCCGGCGGTAAATGGCGAATTCGGATTAACAGTTACTAAATGATAGGGGTATTTCTACCCGACCGGCATAAACCGGTTTTCCGATACTTTGATCTTGCTTCTCGGTATCAAAAAGTAAATGCACGGACAGACATAAAGTCTTCCTCACATTTATTTTTAGCCGACATTATTTGACGGAATAATATCGACCGCAGCCGCTTAACGACAAATAGAACAAGAATATCTATTATCCTTGTCTCTGTTTGTGCTTGGGATTCTCACAGATTATCATGATTCTCCCTTTTCTTTTGATAACTTTGCATTTTTCGCAAATTGGTTTCACCGATGATCTTACTTTCACGATAAAGCCCTCCTCTCAAAAAAGTCCGTTTACCATTGTAACACGCGGAAATTAAGTATGCAAGAAATATTTTTTCCGCTAAGGATTTATTTTTCTCTCCATATAATACGTCCCTTGGACAGATCATAAGGAGACATTTCTAAAGTAACTTTATCCCCGGGATAAATTCTTATGTAATTCTGTCTGAGCTTACCGCTGATGTGAGCAATAACCTCGTGGCCGTTTTCGAGTTCAACCCTGAACTGGGTTCCGGGAAGTTTCTCCGTAACAACACCTTCGATTTCAATAACATCTAACTTTGACAATTCTTGTACCCGGCGACTAATCGCTACTATCCTTTCATATTTTATCGTTTGGGTAATGTGAGTATTTCAGGCTCACCCTTTGTAATGAGAATCGTGTTCTCATAGTGTGATGACGGAAGTCTGTCACTTGTAACGCATGTCCAGCCGTCGTCTAAGAAATCTACATCACCTCTTCCGAGGTTTATCATGGGCTCGATGGCAAGTGTCATACCTGCTACAAGTTTTATGCCTCGGTTGTTCATGTGGTAGTTTGGAATTGACGGATCTTCATGAAGCGAAGTTCCGATTCCGTGTCCTACGAGCGCGGTAACTATTCCGTATCCGCACTTTTCGGCGTAATCCGCGATGGCATTTGAAATATCATGTAAATGATTTCCTTCCTTCGCGAACTTGATGCCTTCGAAAAAGCATTTTTCTGTTTCTTTTATGAGCTTTAAGACTTCGGGATCCACATCTCCGACGGGATAAGTTCTTGCCGCATCGGAATGATATCCTTTATAAATAAGTCCGCAGTCAAGGCTTACTATATCGCCTTCTTTAAGCTTACGGCTTTTCTTGGGGATTCCGTGAACAACTTCTTCGTTAATCGATACGCATATCGATCCGGGAAATCCGTTGTAGTGAAGGAAGTTCGGAATGCAGTCGTAGCTTCTTATCAGTTTTTCTCCCTCGATATCAATTTCAAGTGTTGATATTCCGGGACGAATGAATTCTTTAAGTTTTTCGTGAACCTCTCCGAGAATCCTTCCGGACTCGCGCATCAGCTCGATTTCTCTTTCGGATTTTACCGAAACTGCCATTTTTTCTGCCTCTTATCCGAGAATCTTTGTGATACTCTCAAATACATCTTTTACATCAATTGTTCCGTCGACTTCTTTTAAGATGCCTTCATTATTATAGAAGTCAATCAAAGGCTGTGTCTGATCGTGATAAACCTTTAATCTGTTTAAAACTGTATCGGGCTTATCGTCATCTCTTAAAATAAGAGCGCTGCCACACTTATCACAAATTCCCTCTGTCTTGGGAGGAACATGTTCGATGTGATATGTTGCGCCGCATGTAACACATGCTCTTCTTCCCGACATTCTTCTTACGATGTTTTCATCGGGAACGTCAACATTGATAGCGAAATCGATTTTATCGTTCTGCTTTGCAAGCGCTTCTTTTAAAACATTTGCCTGAGGGATTGTTCTGGGGAATCCGTCGAGAACGTATCCGTTCTTGCAGTCGTCCTTTGATACTCTGTCAAGAAGAATCTTAACTGTGAGTTCATCGGGAACGAGCTTTCCCTGATCCATATAAGACTTAGCTTCAAGTCCGAGCGGTGTTCCTTCCTTAATATTTGCCCTGAAGATATCTCCTGTGGAAATATGAGGGATGGTGTATTTCTCGGCAATCATTTTTGCCTGAGTTCCTTTGCCCGCACCGGGTGCGCCAAGCATAACAATTTTCATCTTAATTTTCCTTTTCGCTTTAAGGCACGATAAGACACTCCGGTATGGAGTGTCCTCGTCCTTATATTTTTAGTCGTTTAAAAATCCTTTGTAATTACGAACAAGCATCTGTGACTCAACCTGCTTAACCGTCTCGATGATAACACCGACAACGATGATGATACTCGTTCCGCCGAAACTTACGCTGGCTCCGAAGAGACCTGAGAAGATGTAGGGATAAACCGCTACGATTGTAAGTCCTACGGCACCGATGAAGATAACATAGTTGAGTACTGTGTTAAGATAATCGCTTGTAGGTTTGCCGGGTCTGATACCCGGTACGAATCCGCCGGCTTTCTTTAAGTTGTTGGCAATCTCCATAGGATTGAAAGTAATCGATGTATAGAAGTAAGCAAAGAATATTACTAAGAATACATAAGCGATTATTCCGATTGTATAGATCATGTCGTTCTTGTTAAACCAGTATCTCGCATTCATGAATTTTAAGAGCTCGCCCCAGATATAGCCCCATCCCCAGAAGCCTGTCTCGGCTTTGGCGGATCCGTTGAATCCGACCATATTGGAAATGATAATCGGGGTCTGCATAATTGATGAAGCAAAGATTACGGGGATAACTCCGGCCGTATTTATTTTGATGGGAATTGAACTTGTGTTGCCGCCCATCATCTTATTGCCCTGAACCTTCTTCGCATACTGAAGAGGTATCTTTCTTGTACCGTCACTTAAGAAAATAACCATTAAGATAAGTACAATTACTACGGCAAGAATAATTACTGCATTAAGTACACCGATTGCAATTGATTTGTTCTTGATGAACTGTTCGAACAGTGTCTTTGCATCCGAAGGGAAGGATGAAATGATGTTAATGATAAGGATAATGGATATACCGTTTCCTACACCATGTTCTGTAATTCTTTCACCTGCCCACATAAGGAATGCGGAACCTGCTGTCATTGCTGCAATTACGGTAATTACGTTTAATGCGTTGTACTCTGTAAGTAACCCCTGTGAACCGAATCCGATTGCCATGGCACCTGATTCGATTAATGCAAGTCCAACCGTCACATATCTTGTGATGGCAGCGATCTTTTTACGTCCGTCTTCACCCTCGTTCTGCATTTCTTCCAACTTGGGAATAGCTATTGTCATAAGCTGCATAATAATGGATGAAGTGATGTACGGAGTAATGTTAAGTGCGAAGATTGACATTCTTTCGAATGAACCGCCGGTGAATGCACCGAGGATTCCGAGACCGCCGTTTCCGTCTGTGCCGAAGAGGCTTTCCATCATCTGCTTAACGAACTCCTGGTTGATACCGGGAGAAGCTATCTGGCATCCGAGACGCACTATAACAAGCATTAAAAGGGTAAATAACAGTTTTTTTCTGATATCTTTTACCTTAAAAGCGTTGATAAATGTTTTAAACACTAGATCACCTCTGCGCTGCCGCCTGCTGCTTCAATCTTTGCTTTAGCTGTTTCGCTGAAAGCGTTTACCTGTACCGTTAATTTCTTGGAAATTTCACCGTTTCCGAGAATCTTTACACCGTCTGCTGCTTTGCTGATTACACCTTCTTCAAGAAGCTTTTCAACTGTTACAACAGTACCGTCTTCGAATCTCTCGAGTGCCGATACATTGATTGAAATGATCTCCTTTGTATTTCTGTTCGTAAATCCTCTCTTGGGAATACGTCTGTATAAAGGCATCTGACCACCTTCGAAACCGATTCTGGGTGCACCTGAACGAGCTTTCTGTCCTTTGTGTCCCTTGCCGGCAGTCTTGCCGTTTCCTGAACCGTGGCCGCGTCCTCTTCTAAAATTATCACTGTGCTTTGAGCCTTCCGCAGGTCTTAAATTAGATAATTCCATTGCGACTCTCCTTTCTATGCCTCTTCAACCTTAAGAAGGTATCCGATCTGCTGAATCTGTCCTCTAGTTGCTGCATTGTCAGGTAAAAGAACAGTCTTGTTAAGCTTTCTTAAACCCATTGCTTCTACGGTCTTTCTGTGTTTGGGAACAGCACCTATAGGGGACTTAACTAATGTAATTTTTAACATTTTGTCTGCCATTTTGGTCTCCTTTCATAACCGCGGTTTAAGCACGAATGCCTTCTACCGACTTACCACGATTTCTGGCAACATCTTCGGGACTCTTAAGTTTGCTTAAGCCTTCGATAGTTGCAAGTGCTACATTTGTTTTATTGTTTGAACCCAATGACTTTGTACGGATGTTTCTGATGCCTGCGAGTTCACACACCTTACGTGCGGGACCTCCGGCAATGATACCAGTACCTTCGGGAGCTCTCTTTAAAAGAATGCTAGCCGAAGAGTATTTGCCGATATAATCATGTGTTACGGATGCGTTCTCATCAAGACAAATTGATACGAGATGCTTCTTAGCATCATCAGTTGCCTTACGGATTGCTTCGCCGTTTTCTTTGGCCTTACCTGTGCCAACACCTACATGACCGTTCTTATCACCAACAACTACAAGTGCTGCGATGCTCATTACACGACCACCCTTTGTAGTCTTGCTGACTCTTTTAATAGCGATTGTATCACTAAATAATTCACCTAACTCAGCAGGGTTAATAATATTGCGTACCATTGCAAATCCTCCCCTTCCTAAAATTCCAAGCCGGCTTCTCTTGCTGCTTCAGCGAGAGCTGCGACTTTACCTTGATATATATAACCGCCACGATCAAAGACAACTTCTTTAATACCTTTGTCTAATGCTTTCTTAGCAATTACTGTTCCTAAATATGCTGCTGCTTCAACGTTGTTGGTCTTTGTAAGCTCTGCCTTGATATCCTTATCAAGTGTAGAAGCTGCTACAATAGTATTTCCAACCGTATCGTCGATAATTTGAGCATACATATGATCATTGCTTCTGAATACTGCCAAACGGGGTCTGTCAGCAGTTCCGCTTAAACGGCTACGAATTCTTCTGTGCTTCTCAGCACGTACTTCCTGTCTGGATGTCTTACTAACCATTTTTATACTCTCCTTATCTCTTATTTCTTACCGGTCTTACCGACTTTACGTCTGATTACTTCGTCAGCATACTTGATACCCTTGCCCTTGTAAGGCTCAGGTCTTCTCTTATCCCTGATCTCTGCGGCGAATTGTCCGACTTTTTCTTTATCGATACCTTTAACAAGGATTACAGTGGCACTACCTGCCTGCTCAACCGATGTCTCGATACCTTCGGGATCTTCCATTTCAACCGGATGTGAATATCCGAGAGACAATGTAAGCTTCTTGCCTGCCTTGGCAGCCTTGTAACCTACACCGTTAACTTCAAGTTTCTTAACATAACCTTCAGTAACACCTACAACCATGTTGTTGATAAGTGTTCTTGTTAATCCGTGAAGGGATTTCATTTTCTTTAAATCGTTAGGTCTTGATACTAAAACTTCAGCACCTTCAACCTTGATTTCCATCTCAGAGGGTAAAACTCTTGTTAATTCACCCTTGGGACCTTTTACAGTCACTTTATTATTTTCTGCAACATCTACAGTAACGCCTGCAGGTATTGCGATTGGCATTCTTCCTATACGTGACATGCCCGTACCTCCTTAAATATTTTCAATGCGACTACCATACAAATGCTAATACTTCGCCGCCAACCTGTAATTTTCTGGCTTCCTTATCTGTGATAACGCCCTGGTTTGTTGAAATGATAGCTACGCCCAAACCACCGAGTACTCTGGGTAACTCATCCTTGCTTGCGTAAACGCGAAGACCGGGTTTGGAGATTCTCTTAATACCGGAGATAACTTTGTCGTTTTTGTCTGCACCGTATTTTAAAGTAATCTTTATATTCTTGAAATTGCCATCATCAACTAATTCGTAGGATCTGATGTATCCTTCATCTAATAAAATCTTAGCAATCGCCAATTTCATCTTTGAAGAGGAAACTTCTACCGTATCATGTTTTGCAGAGTTTGCGTTACGGATTCTTGTAAGCATATCTGCAATAGGATCGCTCATTGTCATTGTTGTGCCTCCTTATATATTTTTATCTTACCAGCTTGCTTTCTTAACGCCGGGAATTTCGCCCTTGTATGCCAACTCTCTGAAGCAGATACGGCAGATACCGTATTTTCTCAAGTATGCATGAGGACGTCCGCAGATTCTGCAACGGTTGTATTCTCTTACACCGAATTTCTGCTGGCGTGATTGCTTAATCTTCATTGCTGTTTTAGCCATGAAATATACCTCCTTAAATAAAAGACAACGATACTATTTAGCGAAGGGCATGTTGAAGAGTCTTAATAACTCTCTTGCTTCTTCGTCAGTTTTAGCTGTTGTTACGAAGATAACATCCATACCTCTTACTTTATCTACCTTATCATACTCGATTTCAGGGAAGATGAGCTGCTCTTTAATACCAAGAGCATAATTTCCTCTGCCGTCAAAAGCATTAGGATTTACACCTCTGAAGTCACGTACACGGGGCAATGCAAGATTTACGAGACGATCAAGGAACTCATACATCTTGTCACCACGAAGGGTAACCTTGCAACCGATGTTCTGACCTTCTCTGATCTTGAAGTTAGCGATCGAATTCTTAGCCTTTGTAAGAACTGCCTTCTGTCCGGAAATGATTTCCAAATCTCTGACAGCAGACTCGAGTGCCTTAGCGTTTTCTTTCGCTTCGCCTACACCCATGTTGATTACGATCTTGTCAAGCTTGGGAACTTCCATGATGTTCTTGTAGCCGAATTTCTTCTGCATTGCATCTATAATTTCATTCTTATACTGATCTTTAAGTCTACTCACGAATCTAGACCTCCTTTCATTAATTATTATTTAATTACGTTTCCGGTCTTCTTCGCGAAACGTTCCTTCTTAACCACTTTGCCGTTTTCATCCTTTGTAACTTTGAAGCCGACTCTGGTTGCCTTGCCGCCTTCTACAAGCATTACGTTTGAGATGTCAATGGGGGCTTCCTTTGTGATGATACCGCCGTTGGGATTTCCTGCTGAGGGTTTTGAATGCTTTGTAATAACGTTAACGCCTTCAACAACTACTTTCTTCTTGTCAATATCTACACTTAAAACCTTAGCTTCTTTGCCCTTTGAGCTACCGGCGATAACTTTAACTGTATCACCCTTCTTAATCTTCATCATAGTCGGGCACCTCCTTATAATACTTCGGGAGCAAGGGAAACAATCTTCATGTACTGTTTCTCACGAAGCTCTCTGGCTACAGGTCCAAAAATACGAGTTCCTCTGGGAGTCTTGTCGTCTTTTATGATAACTGCAGCATTTTCGTCAAATCTAATGTAAGAACCGTCTTTACGTCTTGCACCTTTTACGGTACGAACAACAACGGCCTTAACAACATCACCTTTCTTTACAACGCCGCCGGGAGTAGCATCCTTAACGCTGGCAATGATGACGTCGCCAATGTTGGCATATCTTCTTGTTGAGCCGCCTACTACGCGAATGCAAAGGAGTTCCTTAGCACCTGTATTGTCGGCAACTTTCAATCTAGTTTCCTGTTGAACCATGCTCTTATCTCCTTATTTAACCTTTTCTACAACCTCAACAAGTCTCCATCTCTTGTCCTTTGACAGGGGTCTTGTCTCTGCAACCTTTACTTTGTCACCAATCTGGCACACATTGTTCTCATCATGTGCCTTAAGCTTATATGTTCTCTTAACGATCTTGCCGTAAAGAGGGTGCTTTACATGGTTTTCTACAGCTACAACGATGGTTTTATCCATTTTGTTGCTGACAACCTTACCTATACGCACTTTTCTTAAATTTCTTTCCACAGCTTATCTCCTTTCTCAATCTGTTTCCTATGCGTTTACTTCGTTCTTCTTAACTGTAAGTACGGTCTGAATACGAGCGATGTTCTTACGAACCTCTCTGATTCTTGCCGTGTTGTCAAGCTGATTTGTCGCATTCTGGAATCTCAAATTGAAAAGTTCCTTCTTGGCATCAACTAAAGCCTGCTCTAAGTCTGCGGGGGTCTTTTTCATTAAATCATTTACATATGTAGTTGTCTTCATTAATTAGCCCCTCCTTCCAAGTCTGCTTTAGAAACAATTTTACATTTACAAGGGAGCTTGTGAGTTGCAAGACGGAGAGCTTCTTTAGCAACCTCTTCGGATACACCGGAGATTTCAAACATTACTCTGCCGGGCTTAACAACTGCTACCCAGTATTCCAAAGTACCTTTACCTGAACCCATACGAGTTTCAGCAGGTTTTGCTGTAACGGGCTTGTCAGGGAAAATCTTAATCCAAACCTGTCCGCCACGCTTAATGTAACGTGTCATGGCAATACGGGCTGCTTCGATCTGGTTTGACTTGATCCAGCAGGGCTCTGTTGCCACAATACCATATTCACCGTAAGTAATCTGGTTGCCCGAAAGAGCTTTACCCTTCATACTTCCACGGAACTGCTTACGATGTTTAACTCTCTTAGGTAATAACATTATTTTGCACTCCCTTCTTTATTTTCTTTTACGGGGAGAACTTCGCCCTTGTAGATCCAAACCTTAACGCCAACTTTGCCGTAGGTTGTATCTGCCTCAGCGAAACCGTAATCGATATCGGCACGTAATGTCTGAAGAGGAATAGTACCATCACTAATTGTCTCAGTACGAGCCATATCAGCACCGCCTAAACGGCCGGAAAGCTGAACTTTGATACCGTAAACTCCCGATTTCATGGTTCTTGTCATAGCCTGCTTCATTGCTCTTCTGTAAGCAACACGGTCTTCGAGCTGCTTAGCGATGTTTTCAGCAACAAGCTGTGACTCCTTCTCGGGTCTCTTAATCTCTTTGATGTCAACGTTTACATTCTTGCCTGTGAGTTTCTTTAACTCTTTCTTTGTGTTTTCGATATCAGCGCCGCCTTTACCGATAACAAGACCGGGCTTAGAAGTATAAACGGTAACTTTAACTTTATTTGAAGCTCTTTCGATATCGATTTTGCTGATACCGGATGTATAGAGTTTCTTCTTTAAATATTTTCTGATGTTGTAATCTTCAACAAGGCAATCAGCGAAATCAGCATCTGCGTACCACATAGAACCCCAGTCCTTGATAACGCCTACTCTTATACCATGAGGATTAACTTTCTGTCCCATACTGTTCCTCCTATCTTTCATTGAGCACGATGGTAATGTGGCTCATTCTCTTTTCGATTCTGTAAGCTCTGCCCTGTGCTCTGGGTCTGATTCTCTTCATTGTGGGTCCCTTATTTGCATAACATTCTTCAATGTAAAGCTTTTCGGGATTCATGCCGTTGTTGTTCTCGGCATTGGCGATAGCACTAAGTAAAAGCTTTTTGATAATGCTTGATGCATATCTGGGATTGTACTCCAGAATAGCCAAAGCCGTATTAACATCTTTGCCTCTGATGGCGTCAAGTACGAAGCAAGCCTTCTGTACCGATACTCTTGCGTAAGATAACTTTGCCGAAGGTCTTGTCTCCCTGTTCTCTTTATTACGCTCTCTCTTGTATTGTGATCTGCTCTTTGTTTCTTCCATGGATTAAAACCTCCTTCCTTACTTAGATTTAGATTTCTTTTCGTCTTTACCGTGGCCTCTGTATGTTCTTGTAGCTACGAACTCACCGAGCTTGTGGCCAACCATATCTTCCGTTACATATACGGGAACATGCTTTCTACCGTCATGAACCGCAAATGTATGTCCTACGAATGAGGGAAAGATTGTGGAACGACGTGACCAGGTCTTGATTACTTGTTTATTACCCGCTGCGTTCATTGCGTCAACCTTCTTTAAAAGGCTTGCATCAGCAAAGGGTCCTTTTTTTAATGATCTTGCCATTATTTTCCTCCTTATCAATATGCGCTTACTTTAATGCGCGTCCGTCTCTTCTTCTTACGATGAGCTTGTTAGACTGCTTGTTTTTCTTTCTTGTCTTTAAGCCCAAAGCCGGTTTGCCCCAAGGTGTGCAAGGACCGGGACGACCGATACTACACTTACCTTCACCACCACCATGAGGATGGTCGTTGGGGTTCATTACAGAACCACGTACTGTAGGGCGGATGCCCATGTGACGTTTACGTCCTGCCTTACCGATATTGATAAGGTTGTGATCTACGTTACCTACGATACCTACTGTTGCTCTGCACATGATAGGTACCATTCTCATTTCGCCTGAAGGAAGACGAAGTGTTGCGTACTTACCTTCCTTAGCCATGAGCTGTGCACTGTTTCCTGCACTTCTTACCATCTGACCGCCTTTACCGGGTAAAAGCTCGATGTTGTGTACCTGAGTACCTACAGGAATCTTGTCCAAAGGTAAACAGTTACCAATGCGGACTTCGGCGTCGGGACCGTTCATAACTTTCATGCCGTCCTTTAAGCCTTCGGGTGCGATTATATAAGCTTTCTCGCCGTCTGCGTAGCAGATAAGAGCGATGTTTGCTGTTCTGTTGGGATCGTATTCGATACCGATTACTTTAGCGGGAATACCGTCTTTATTTCTCTTGAAGTCTACGATTCTGTATTTCTTCTTGGCTCCGCCGCCATGATGTCTAACTGTTATCTTACCCTGATTGTTACGTCCTGCTGTCTTCTCCATTGCGACACAAAGTGATTTCTCGGGTGTCTTCTTGGTAATTTCAGAGAAGTCAGAGCCAGTCATATTTCTTCTGGAGGGTGTATAGGGATTGTATGTCTTAATTCCCATTTCTTTGTTCTCCTTTACTGTTATTTATTATCATGCTTCATTGCATATAGATTCGGCTATTAGATACCTGAGAAGATCTCGATATCCTTGCTGCCTTCTGTAAGCTTAACGATAGCTTTCTTTGTTTCAGCAGTCTTGCCGTATACATTGCCACGTCTCTTGTTTTTGCCGTTGCAATTCATTGTGTTTACACTTGCTACCTCTGTGCCGGGAAACATTTTCTCAACAGCATCTTTAATCTGATTCTTGGTAGCATCGGGATTTACTAAGAAGGTATACTTCTTGTCGCCCATACCGGACATACTCTTTTCAGTAACAACCGGCTTTAAAATAACGTCATAATATTTAAGATCTGCCATTATGCGTATACCTCCTGAATCTTTTCTACCGCATCCTTGGCAAGTACAAGTGTCTTAGCATTCATAATGTCATAAACATTGATGTTGTCTGCTACAGTTGTATTTGCATCAGCGATGTTTCTTGCGGATAAAATCGTATTAGCGTCGTTCTCTTTGATAACAACTAAAGCCTTCTCAGCTTTGATGTTGTTTAAGAACTCTGCGAACTTCTTTGTCTTGATTTCATCAAACTTGATTTCGTCGATAACCATGAGCTTTCCTTCGGTTACCTTATTAGTAAGAGCGGACTTAAGAGCAATTCTCTTTTCCTTCTTATTAAGTTTGAATGAGTAATCTCTGGGTACGGGTGCGAATACTACGCCGCCGTGTCTCCACTGAGGAGATCTTGTTGAACCCTGTCTAGCGTGACCGGTTCCTTTCTGTCTCCAGGGCTTTGCACCACCGCCGGATACCTCCGAACGTGTTTTGGCTTTCTGTGTTCCCTGGCGCATATTTGCAAGGTGCTGAACTACAGCCATGTGTACTAAATGTTCATTTACTTCGATACCGAAAATATCATCGAGCAAATCCATCTTTCCGACTTCCTTGCCTTCCATATTGTAAACAGATACCTGAGCCATCTGTGTGTTCCTCCTTTCGTCCGATTAAGCTTCAGCCTTGGTTGTTTCTTTAATAGTAACCATGGCTTTCTTGGGTCCGGGTACAGCGCCCTTGATTAAAAGTAAGTTCTTCTCAGCGTCAACTCTGACAACTTCAAGATTTCTTACTGTAGCCTTCTTGCCACCCATCTGACCGGGCATACCTTTGCCCTTAAATACACGGCTGGGTGAAGAACATGCGCCGTTTGAACCCTGATGACGATGGAACTTTGAACCGTGCTTCATGGGTCCTCTGTGCTGACCGAGTCTCTTGATAGCACCCTGGAAACCTTTACCTTTGGTAATTGCTGTTGCGTCGATCTTGTCGCCTTCAGCGAAGATGTCTGCTTTGATTTCCTGAGCAAGAGCGTATTCGGAAGCATTCTCGAACTTAAACTCTCTGACAAA
Organism: Lachnospiraceae bacterium; assembly: GCA_017538995.1. GTDB lineage: Bacteria > Bacillota > Clostridia > Lachnospirales > Lachnospiraceae > UBA3766. The sequence continues at coordinate 20,896 of JAFYHV010000075.1, forward strand.
ACGCTTGCTTGTTGTGCCGGCTTTCTTGAAATGACCCTGCATAGCCTTTGTTGTGCCGTTAGCATGGATGATTTCCTTCTTGCCTTTAGCGTCCTTATTGATAATCTTGTCTTTCTTGTCTACGAAACCTACCTGAACTGCTTCGTATCCGTCGTTCTCGATGGTCTTTACCTGAGTAACTACGCAAGGACCTGCCTGGAGAACTGTTACCGGAATGAGTGTGCCGTCTTCAGCGAAGATCTGAGTCATTCCGACTTTTGTAGCTAAAATAGCCTTTTTCATTTTTGACCTCCTTTTGATTCCACTACAGCGGTATCCATATAGGATGCATACTAGTCTGTAGAAGTCATTTGTTTTTTCTTATTAATAATGTAACGATTGATTTAACAAGTTTGGGTTATAACTTATTAGATCATTTTGATATTGATATAAACACCTGCAGGCATCTCTAACTTCTGCATGGCGTCTATAACTTTCTGGTTGGGCTCATGAACATCGATAAGTCTCTTATGAGTTCTCTGTTCAAACTGCTCTCTGGAGTCTTTGTACTTGTGTACGGCGCGGATGATTGTGATGATTTCCTTCTTAGTAGGAAGGGGAACGGGTCCGCTAACCTTTGCTCCATTTTTCTTACAAGTGTCGATAATCTTTGCTGCTGATGCATCAACTGTCTGATGCTCGTAAGCCTTAAGTGTGATTCTCATTACTTGATTTGCCATAAAAAAAGTCTCCTCTCATATTTTGTACTTTAAGATTCAAGTACAACAAGCGGCGACTGTACACTCTCCCGTGTGTGTCGTGCCTATTTCTAAAAAATAAACGACCACACGTCGTTTCTGCTTAAAGCAGACTATAATGTTTGTACAGTGACTTGTCGTCAGTATCTCGACTTGACATTCGCTCCGTGTAAAAACCCGCTTTATAAGCGGCAACCTTACACTTCATTGCTATCAATGTCACAGCAAATGCTATATTATCAAAATATTTATTTGATTTCAAGCATTTTTTACAAAAATTTTTAAGAAATTTCTACACACGCAGTCCGGCCACAACTTTTAGTCGTAAAGCTTCTATATATAGTGTGTGATCCTTAAGCGTAAAAAGAGTTTCGGTTTTAGAACCGAAACCCCTTTTACCTTTTAATATAATCTGAACTTATATTAATAAGTATAATTCTGTATCTGATTTAAGTATTCCGCAATAACTGCAAATATTCCGGTTGTTGCTACTCCCAGTGCCGCAAGGATAATCGTAACAATAACAAGTATTACCATTATAATATATATTAAAAGAACCAGGCCGCTTATAATAAGTCCCGCGATTGCCAGTCCTTTTGGACGATCCTTTCTTGTAACACCTACAATACCCAGAATCACACCCGCAAGAGCAGACGGGATTATCAGGAAATTACCAAACTGCATGATGAATCCGATAATCCATCCGATATACGGAATCACAGCGATTGTAACACCGCAACAGGATATTATTATGATTACAAGCGACAAGAGTCCGAAAATAAATGACAGTATTCCGCAGACATTTTTCTTTTTAGGTTCCTGCTGGTAATTATTTACCGATCCGTAATAATTGTAATTAACATTTTGAGGATTGTTATCCATTTTTTCTCCTTTATAAACAGAAATTCTTCATTATATAAATGAAGAATTTCCGCTAATGTTCAATAATCCGCTTTATCGGATATTAATAGTTGTAATTTTCAAGCGAATCCTGTAATTCCTCAAGATACTGCTGGAAACCTGCTGAATTGGAAACACCGCTAATCGCAGCACCTGCTACCGAACCGATGATAGCAAAAATGAGGCTTAAAAGTCCGAGTAAAACTCCGCCAATACCGAGAATAAGACCTGCAATAGCCATACCCTTCTGATCCGGTCTCTTCTTCATTCCTACTGCACCGAGAATGATTGCAGCAATTGCCATTCCGATTCTTATGAAAATCAATAAGTACTTAAAGATAGCTGTTACAACGCTTCCTGCTGAGAGGCAACATCCGCAGATTAATAAAACTATGGAAAGAATACCAAGAATCATAGCAACAAGGCCGAGAACGTTGATACCTTTCTTTTCGCCATTGTCATATGAACTGTAATCTGTGTAAACGGGCATTGAGCCTGCTTCTGCGCCGGCTGCTGTTGTAGCTGCTTCAACTACGGGTTCTGCTGCCTGTGCAACTGTTTCTGCTGCTTCAACTACAGGTTCTGCTGCCTGTGCAACTGCTTCTTCTGCAGCATTGGTTACGTTTTCAAAATTATTGTTATCCATTTAATATATCCCCTTTCAGTTTTATATTCGTATCTAAAAGAATAATACCTATAAAGTTTATCATCATTTGCTCTAAAGTGTCAATCAGAAGTCAAATGCATTATTGAAAAGAAATAGGAAAAAAGATATTATATACATATGGAAAAAAGGTCAGACACATATAATATAAGAAGAAAGTCCTCGTCTTCCAAAAGAAAGCGCGGAAAAAAAGACTCAAAGAAGGGCATTAATCCCTTTTTTATTCTTCTTTTTTATTTATTCCCGATTGCCGCACTTTTTATTCCATACCTGGTTTTCAGAATCAATTTTTCACCCGTTCTCACAAAGGATTTCGTTGATGAACTCGCATTCGTAAAATATCTGATTGCGCACGATTCCCATACCTTCGCGGACGGCTGGATTTCCACAAAACCTTTTATTCCTTTATCCACCAGATATTTTCTTACATATTATTTAAATGATTACGCAACATGGCAGGACGCTCTTTTGAAATCCGTTACCGCCGTGTATGCTATTTTTTCTGCTGCATATATTTTCTTTGTAACTTCCCTTCACTCAAAGAAATTCTATACATATATAATTGCGTCGATTCCCGCAATCCCTCTTGCAATCATCGGCCTTAAAGCGGTTTATGACGTAAATTACATTCTTACTGTTTTTATTCCTGTACTTATCTGTATCGGTCTTATAGTTCACGGCATCAGATTTAAGGTACCCGTTCCTTTTAAGGTTGTTATTTCACTTCTTGCGGTTATTCCGGTTATTATAATCGGAGTCTATATGCATGATATGAAAAAGCAGTATTCGTTTGACAATTCCGGACTTTTAACCGTAAATCTTTCCGCAAAAAAAGAAGCGGTAGACATCACTAACGATTACAAACCGCTGATAGATTTCCTTGATTCAAACAACATAAAACTTTCTTACTGCACAGATACAATCATAAATGAAGTGTCCGTGGTAGGTAACGAGAAGGTTGAAATTGCGCCGGTTATATCGCCTGAAGATCTGACAAGTGTAGAAATAAAAGAAGATACTCTTCCCACTCCTTACGAAAAAGTATCGAGAGAGTCGAGGCCTTTTTACATGATTTATGATAATGAAACCGTAAAAAAATATTCTTCTTCACTGGCATTAAGATTTGGCGAAAACATTTACAGCGATGCAAAGTATACGGTTTATTCCTATAAAAACTTCGATTACTTTGATGACCGTATTTTCCAGAACAATATGGTACGTCTTGCCTCCGAGAAATTTGACAGTTTTTATTACAGTTTCCTTGGCTCATCAATTGAAGACGCAGGCAAGTTCCCTACATTCTTCGGAACCACGCCCATTTTTATAACTCCTTCGGATATTGAATATGAAGATACAAACGTGCTGCTTGATGCGGCTGTCGCAAAGGACGGCTTGAAATATGCATTCTTTGAAATAGATCCCGTAACCTTCTCGGAAGGTGACGGAAAAGCCGAGTTCGAATACTTAAACAAAATGATCGAAAAGTATTCGGATGTTTCTTTCTATGCGATTCTATCCTATCCTTCAGTAGCTTACTGGAAAAGCTTAAGCGAGGACGAAACCAAAAAATGTTTCGAAAAATATGAAGACTGCATCAAGACGCTGACTCATAATGACAACCTTCGCATGTACTGGCCCGGAAACAACAAATGGCTCATCGAAAGTCCGGACAATTACGAAAACGGAGTTCCCGATTCGTCCGTGGCAATAAACCTTCTTATATTAACTACATGTAATTTAAAGTATTCGGTGGATAAAAATTCATTCGCTGACGAAAGCGAAATTCTTTTGGATATCATAAAAGAAGATTTTAAATACCCTGATTTGTCGGGAAAAGAAATCATTTTCTTCGGCGACAGTATTATGGGCAATTATCACGGACCTCTCTCGATTCCGGGTGAATCTGCAAGCCTTTCTAACGCCGATGCATTCAATCTCGGTATAGGCGGAACAAGTGCCATTGCCGATTTTAACAAGCTTGTCGATGCTTTCTTAGGAAGCGGTTCCTTATCGGGAATTGAAGACGAGGACTTTTTAAGCGAGCTTAAACGTTTCGAAAATGAACACGATGAAAACAAAGAACTTTACTTTATAGTTAATTACGGAGTAAACGACTATTTTATGGGCGTTCCCGCTCATGTCAATACCGGATCTCCTTACGGCGATTATGACTACGATTCGTACGAAGCCGCAATGACCGACGGAATCATAAAACTTAAGTCATCCTATCCTGCCGCAAAGATTATCATTCTTTCTCCGATTTACACCAATTACTTTGAGGCCGGAGAACGCATAATGTCGGATGTCGGAGCACCGCTTCAGACCTACAGGGATATGGGCAAATTCATATCTGAAAAACTTAACACTGAATGGCTTGATTCACTTGAACTTATTGAAATAAATGAAGAAAACTACGAAACGTATCTTTTAGACGAAGTTCACCCGAACTTCGACGGAATCTACCTGATGAGTGATTCGATTATAAGATTTATGGCAGGTGAAAAGAAAGAAACTGAAACAGAAGAAGAAAAGAAAGATTAAAGCCAGTAAGGATAATCTTCCATTTCAATATAACCGTCTTCATCTTTTTCGATAAAGCAGGCCATAAAAGCATCTGCGAAGCTGATGCCTGATGTATAAAGGAAAAGAGGAATGATTTCCATTCCGAGAACACCGAGAAGAAGGAATATCCACGCCTTCTTCTTTTTTAATAAAAAAAGATGTCCGCCGTATGCACCGAGTAAAAAGCCGAGCCACACGAAAGGTGCTTTTTTAACGCGGATGGGATTTTCATACGGTGCGGGATCGTCGACGATTTCAGAGATTCTCTCTTTCATACGGACAATGATAAATATGGCAGCCGCAAGCGATACAAAAGCCGCAACATAGCTTATTACACCGAGCGCACTTGTTACGGCGCTGAATATTTTTATTCCGTTTGCAGCCATGTTACCGAAGCCGTAAACATCGAGTACCATCGTCAGATCTTCGGGATTAACCGAATTGCCGAACGAGTCCATCATCATGGAAAGAATAGTTCTTCCGAGAATGGAAAACGAAGAAGCGAGCGCAATAATCAAAACCAGAACCAGCACCAGGCCCTGGATATGAAGATGCATTATGTCTTTGTAACGACCGTCCGTCCCTTTGGGAGGAAGGATTCCTTTTTCTTTGTTTTCCATATTAATTGAACTCGATAGTCTTTATTTCGTCAGGCGTAACCTGGATGAATCTCTTGGGTGAAGATGTCGGAATAAGAGCTAAAATCGGATCTTCAAAGCTTCCGACAAACTTGTCTTTTCCGCCGATCATGTGAATTAATACTTCTTCGCCGTTATACAAAACGGTTCGGTTGTCATCAAAGAAAACATCTGAAAAATCGATGTCAAAATACATTTTGTCTTTTAATTTTGCATCGTAATCATAAATCTCGGCTTTGTATTTGTGGTCACTGGTATCGCTGTCGGTGAAAAGTGCCACATACTTGTCGTCCTCATAAACCGACAGAATCTTTTCTGATAAAAGAATCTCGCCCGAACTCTGGGGCTTCTGATCTCCGCTGTAGAACATAAGTCTGTTGTCGGCTACTGCAACTGCTTTGCTGTTGCCCGCAAATCTGATTTCCGGAACAAGCGCGCTCTGATAAATATAACTCGACATCAGGCTGTCCTGCGAATTCTGTCCGACTTCGCCGAAATTGTAAAATCCGACTGATGTGTAAAACGATCCCTTGTCTACATTAAGATACGAAACCGCGCCAAGAACACCGTTGTTGGAAATGGCTATTTCAAGCGGATATCCGTATCCTTTCATGGTCGTGTTAAAGAAAATCATTTCCTCACCGGCCGTATTGTAAACGTAGATTGGTGTATTGTCATCGCCGTCCAAAACCGCCATGACATAACCGCTGCCTGCGGCTTTGAACTTACGAATAGGCATTCCTGTATCTATTTTTCCGAGGACGTTTTTCTCATCCATCAGGAAAATGCTGCCGCCGTTATAATCGGCCACCGCAACGATACCGTTTGAAACATCAACCAGGGGTTTCTGCATCTGAAAAGCTTCGTTCCAGATCTGCTCACCCTTGTAGTTAACGCATTTAATACCGTCAGAATTGTAAACGATGAAATTGTTGCCGAATCTCTCGACTTTCGAGCCCGTGGAAATAAAGAACTCAGTTGAAGAAACTTCGCTTACGCTCGTGTATTCCTTATTAATGAAAAACACTTTCGCTACAACAAAACCTGCTGCGGCAATTAAGAACAAAGCCAAAACGATGATGAAAACCCACATCATTTTGCTAACCTGATGTCCCGCACGCTTTTTGTTAAAATCGGCAAACAGATTATCCTTCTTTGTCTGGCCTTTTTTAGCGTCGTTCTTTTTCGTATCGCTCTTTTTAAATTGTTTAATGTTTCCGTTCTCTTTTTTCATCGTTACCTGTCAATTAATCAGCAATTGTGCTGAATCTGTAAATTGTAGTTGATTTGAAGCCCTTGTTTTCATCAAATAAAGGTCTTACAAAATTAGGCTCTTTTGCACTGTTGGGATAATACTGGCTCTCGAGGCAGAGTCCCTGACGCTGTGCATATACCGCGCCATTCTTTCCCTTTTCACCGCCAACGTAGTTGCCGATATAAAGCTGTACGCCGGGAAGATCTGTTAATGTTTCCATTACGATTCCGGACTCATCGTCAAATACTGTTGCGGCAACCTTTAAACTGCCGTCCCAGTCATTGATGCAGTAGTTGTGGTCAAATCCGTTTGTGAATTTAAGCTGCTCGTAATTCATATCAAGCATTTCGCCTATCTTCTTAGCTTCGGTGAAATCCATGGGTGTTCCTGCAACCTTTTTGATTTCGCCTGAAGGAATGCTTTCGTTGTCAACGGGAAGGAAGCTGTCTGCATTGAAAACTATGGACTCGTTTAAAATGCTTCCTGAATCATGTCCGTTGAGATTGAAATATGTATGATTGGTCATATTGATGATGGTCTTTTTATCTGTGGTTACATCATAATCAATCTTGATTTCATCTTCTTCGGTAAGTGTGTAAACAACCTTTGCCTTAAGATTTCCGGGAAGTCCCAGATCCATGTCTTTCTTATCAATCGTAAAAGTTACGCTTGATTCACCTGTTTCTGCGTTCCATACTCTCTTCTGCAAAGAGCCGAGTCTTGCTGTATGAAGATTGTTTCTTCCGTTATCGTTTACTTCGAGCTTGTACTCTGTGCCGTCGATTTCAAAACTTGCATCTGCAGTTCTGTTTGCAACGGGTCCTACAACAGCGCCGAAGCACTTGTCATCTGTAAAGTAATCCTTAACATCTTCGTAACCAAGGATTACGTCTCTTACTTTTCCGTCTTTTCCCGCAAAAAGAAAATCTGTGATAATACATCCGAAATTGATAACGGAAAGCTCTGTTCCGTTCTCATTTTTCATAGTGTATTTGAATAAATCCTCACCGTTAGGTCCTTTTCCGATTTCTTTAACTGTAACGCCCATTTTTACCCTCCTGAGATAATTTTTTTCTTTTATAATTCCACTCTGCCTTCGAGCGCACGAAGAAGAGTGACTTCGTCAATATACTCGATATCGCCGCCGACGGGAACACCCGAAGCTATTCTTGTTACTTTGATGCCTGTCGGTTTTATGAGCTTGCTGATATACATCGCCGTGGTTTCGCCCTCAAGCGAAGCATTTGTTGCAATGATAACTTCCTCAACATCGTCCTGCAGTCTGGTGATTAATTCTTTTAATCTGATATCTGCTGGTCCAATGCCGAGCATCGGAGAAATCGCGCCGTGAAGCACATGGTAAACGCCTCTGTACTTGCCTGTTTTCTCGTATGCCGCAAGGTCCCTGGGATTCTCGACCACCATGATTGTTTTATGGTCTCTCTGCTTGTCCGCGCAGACTGCGCAGAGTTCCGAATCGGTCATTGTAAGGCATTCCTTGCAGTAATGCGTGTGCTTTTTCGCATTGTCAATGGCTGCCGTCAGTTTATCCACACGTTCGTTCGGAAGGCTGACAATATAATACGCCATACGCTGAGCCGATTTGTTGCCGATTCCAGGAAGTCTCTCGAGTTCTTCAATTAATTTGTTTATGTATCCGCTGTTTATTTCCATCTTTTAGAAGTTGAGTCCGCCGAAATTCATACCGCCGGTCATTGAGTTAACCGCTTCGTTGTTGGCATCTTCAATCTGAGTTAAAATATCGTTCATGCAGGCCATGATTAAGTCCTCAAGATCCTCTACATCCTCGGGATCAAGAACATCGGGATCGATGGTTACTTTCTTCACTTCTCTCTTGCCGGTCATTGTGATGCTGATTGCATTACCGCCTGCAGTCGCAGTGAATTCCCTGGTTTCCATAGCCTTCTGGTTTTCTTCCATCTGACGCTGCATTCTCTGTGCCTGCTTCATCAGGTTGTTCATGTTACCGGGCATCATTCCGCCGGGGTATCCGCCTCTTTTTGCCATTTCTTTATTCCTCCTAAGTTAAATCGTATTAAAAATCTTCTTTGGGAAAATCGTCGTCCGATTCGTCTATATCCATATTGGGCTTCTTTGAATTCGGTATCGAATCGTATTTCGAACCGTTTTCGTCAAGCACCAGTTCATAGGAAACTTCTTTTCTGACGCGCTCGTTTAATAATCCCTGTAATACCTTTGCTCTCTCCGGATCTTTTAAGCCTTCGTAACTCATTGTTGTAGAGCATACCAGAATAAGAATTTCCGGCTTCGAAGCATCCATAGAGCATTTTATTTTTTCCATGAAGCCCTTTACGAGAGCCTGTGCATTATCCGTAATCGAACTCCATTCATCAGCTATCTGCTGAATGTCTGCAGGGATAGCAGCAGGAAGTTCAATCTTTTTTTTCTGTGGCAGTGAAGGTGTACTGCTGCCTTCGTTTGAAGTTCCCGCAACCACAAATGCGCCCGTTTCGAGTTTCTTTTCGATGCTTCTGATTCTGTCCATAAGGGCATCAGGCTTTTTATCCATCTGAGGTGTGCAGAGTTTGATAAGCGTCATCTCTGTCATAACTCTCGCCTGAGTAGTCGTCTTAAGCGTACCCGTCAGTTCTGAAAGAATTCTTATAAAACGCATTATCGTCTGAAGTTCCGCCTTTTCGCTGTCTGCCTTCATTTCGGCAAAACTCTCGCTCGTCACATCCAGTATCTCTGCCGGGGCATCGGAACTTTTTATGATCATCAGGTTTCTTAAATACCACGTAAAATCTGCAACAAATCTGCTGATTTCCGTACCTGCGACTACCACTTCCTCAAGGTCTCTGATAACCGCCGTCACATTTTCAGCTATAACATGGTTGAAAACCTTTGAATAGATGTCGGTCTTTACCGCTCCGAGAGCTACCAAAACTTTATCAAGCGTTAGCTCTTCCTTCGGATAAAAGGCTATGCACTGGTCGAGGAGTGACAAGCCGTCACGCATCGAACCGTCTGCCGCCTTGGCAACATATCTTAATGCTTCATCCGTCGCGGAAACATTCTCTTTGTCCGTCAGCTCTCGCATTCTGCCTGCGATTGTTTCAAGAGGAATCCTCTTAAAATCATATCTCTGGCATCGTGACATGATTGTCGGAATAATCTGATGCGCTTCCGTTGTGGCCAGAATGAAGATTACGTGTTCGGGCGGTTCTTCTATCGTCTTTAACAGAGCATTGAATGCTTCGTTTGTAAGATTGTGCGCCTCGTCGATAATGTAAACCTTATATTTTCCGATGACCGGTTTGTAATCAACTTCATTGATAAGTTCACGGATTTTATCGATACCTCTGTTTGAGGCCGCATCCATCTCAATCATGTTAAGAGCGGTTCCGTTTGCAATAGCCTTACAGATTTCACATTCTCCGCAGGGATTTCCGTCCACGGGATGTTCGCAGTTGACCGCTCTCGCCATAATCTTCGCAATTGTGGTTTTACCTGTTCCTCTGGTACCGCAGAAAAGATACGCATGGCCGATTCGGTTCTGTATTATTTGATTTTTCAGTGTGGTTACTATCGCGTCCTGACCTCTGACCTCATCAAAAGTCTGTGGTCTGAACTTACGATACAGTGCCAGATATGACATGCCAAAACCTCGTTTATTACTTCGCCATTATCTCTTTCATCATAAGTCCGCAGGGTGATAAATCTTCATCCGTGAAGCCGTAAGTCTTCTCGCATTTTGCTGCGATGATCGAAGATGTTTCATCCTTGTTGGAAAGGTTCCAGATTATGTGGCTTACCTTTTCTTCGTTAAGAAGGTTAATCCATATTTCTGACTGTTCTTCGTTGATATCTCCGTCGCCATCCGCTCTGCCTACACCGAATTCGGTAACGAATACGGGAAGGTTCTTGCTTCTTGCGTATGTAAATTTGTCGCGGAGTTTGTCGCGATGTGTGTCTGCATAAAAATGCAAAGTATACATTATGTTCTCATAATCGAGAGGTGCATCCGCTGCCTCGTCCACGCCCTGTGACCAGATTGTGGTACCGACTATGATTATCTTTGAATCGTCTATTTCTTTTATGATAGGAATTACCTGATTTGCATAACGCTTGATGTCGTCCCAGGTAACCTCTTCCTTGGTTTCAAGGTTCATGTTGGGCTCGTTGCAGATTTCGTAAATCACATTGTCGTATGCGGTAAGCTTCGGACAGATGTTTTTGAAAAATCTGATGGCCATATCCGTATGCATATTCGGATCGTAGTCTAAAAGGATATGCCAGTCGATCATGCAGTAAAGACCGAGCTTCTTGCATAATTCCGCCCCGTCTAAAATGATCTTTTCAAGCTCTGCTCTGTGCTCATCGTTTGAGTCCGCATAGCCCTCATGATTGTCCGCAAAACCGGAATACATAGCCAGACGCATAATGCTGACTTTGTACTCATCGCGAAACTGCTTAAAAGCCTCCTCGTTTACATACTGAGGATACTCGTTTAAGTTGTGAGTACTGATTCCTTTAAGCTGCACGGTATTGCCGTTTGCGTCGACAAGATTTTTCCCCTCAACATGCAATTTGCCGTATTTTTCAAACGGTGTCATATAACCCCTCCAATTAATTTTTCATTTTCTGTTTAGTCGCAAAATCCGACTTCTTATTATACCACGTTTCGCCTTTAAATGTCACTTAAAAAGGGCTAAAAACATCATAAAAAAAGATACCCCCTAAAGGGTATCTTTATGTATCCGAACTCATTTTTCCGATTGCGTTTCGAACAGGTATTCCGACCGCTATCGATATGGCCATTTTAACCGCATCCGCAAGGATGAACGGAACCACGCCTGCCATAAGCGCCGCCGCAAAACTCATCTTAAGCGATATCGCAAGCCATGCGGTACCGAGCGCATAGCAGCAAAGTGTTCCAAGCACCATTCCGAGTATGTGAAGCGGAATCTTTTTTTCGAATTTCGAAATGAAAAATCCGGCAATTAACGAAAGGAATATATATCCGATCATGTATCCGCCCGTGGGCCCGAGAAGTTTGCCGACACCTGCAGTAAAGCCCGTAAATACGGGAACTCCGACAAATCCTAAAAGAAGATATAAAAGACAGCTGACCGTACCCCAGAGCCATCCGTTAACATACACAGCAAAGAATATTCCGAGGATTCCGAGTGATATCGGAACAGGGCTTATCGGAAGAACTATCGAAAGCGGTCCTAATATACATATTATTGCTGTCGAAAGAGCAACCTTGGTGATTGTAATTGTTTTTATTTTCGTTTTATGATTCATGTTATTTAGTCCTTGTGGGTTTACAATTTCAAGAACGGAGTTTACAATACAGTCATTGTATCGTCAACCCCAATATCAAAAAAGTTTACAATTGACAGAAAAATATGAAAAAAGAACTCTCAACCAAAGAAAAAGTTTTAAATATCCTTAAGCAGAACGCAAACACATATATATCAGGTCAGGAAATTGCAGACACTCTCTTTTTAACCAGAGCCGGTATCTGGAAAGCAATAAAAGCCCTTCGTGAAAGCGGATATACAATCGAGTCCGTAACAAACAAAGGGTATCGTCTCGTATGTGATTATGACGGAATAAATGTCGATTTTATCAGGAAGTCATTGCCTGAAAATCTTTCGCTTAAGCTCTTCTCTTACGAGGAAGTCACTTCGACCAACGACATCGCAAGGGAGCATGCCGGCGAGGAAGGCGATCTTCTGGTTATTGCCAATTCCCAGACTAACGGACGCGGCAGGAAGGGCAGGGTTTTCTTTTCACCTAAAGACACAGGTTTATATTTCAGTCTTTTAATTCATCCCGAACTCCCTTTTTCTAAGGCCACTTACATTACCTGCATTGCTGCCGAATCCATGGTTTTATCGGTATATGACACACTCGAAATCGATGTCTCCGTAAAATGGGTGAACGATATCTTTTACGGTGATAAAAAAATCGCCGGTATTCTGACCGAAACCTTCGGTTCTCTCGAGGAAGAATTCCCCGAATACGTCGTGGTCGGAGTCGGAATAAACATTTATCCTTTCAGTGAAGAACTGCCTTCGGACATTAAAAAAAGGGCCGGTTTTCTGATTAAAAACGGTGCAAACACCGATAATCTTAAAAACCTGCTCTGCGTTAATTTCATAAAACATTTCTACCGCTTCTTATCCGAAATCGACAGGAAAACTTTCCTTGACGGATACAGAAAACACTCAAATCTGATCGGAAAATATGTTCAGATAAAAAGCGATAAAACTCCCTCTAAAAAAGAATATGCACTCGTCACCGGAATCGATGACGAATGCCGTCTTTTAGTTACTTATGATGATAAAAAATCCGCCGCGCTTGTAGGAAAAGAAGTCAGCGTCGTGAAGTATTAATTATACATTCTGTTGGTCATTCTGCTGACCATTTCATCCTTCGGAAGCGGTCTGTCGTAGAAGTATCCCTGAACGATACTTACTCCGAGGTCTGAAAGTATCTCTTTCTGCTTCTCTGTCTCCACGCCTTCCGCCACGATTTTCATATCGATTGCTTTGGCAAGATTTACGATATGCGTAAGGATTGTAAGGTTTTTGTCAAACGCACTGTGAATAAAGCCCTTGTCAATCTTTAAAGTATCAAAATCGGTCTCTCTTAAAAGAGATAACGATGCGGCACCACAGCCGAAATCATCCACGGCCACTTTGTAACCGAGTTCATGAAGAGCACTTACAAATTCTCTTAATACCCTGGTCGGGAATTCATCGTTTGTTTCGGTTATTTCGATTTCAATCAGATCTTTCGAAATTCCGTAAGCTTTCACAATATTATCAATATCTTTTGCAAGATTGTCATTCGAAAGATTTCTTCTGGAAAGATTGACCGAAATCGTAGGAATTTCAAGCCCTTCCTTCTGCCACTCTTTTATATCCTCACACACATGTCTTAAAACATAAAAGTCCAGAGCACAGACGGAATCATTCTTTTCCATAACGGGAATAAACTCTTCGGGCGGAATGACGTTATCATCGTGCAGCCATCTGACAAGCGCTTCGCCACCGCAGAGAGTATTTTTGTTTATATCAATTTTAGGCTGATAATAAACCTGAAATTCTTCCTTTTCGAGCGCTTCGAAAAGAGTACCTTTCAGTTTTCTCTCGTTTTCGAGCTTTTCTTTCAATTCGTCGCTCATGTAGTCAACGCTCTTTTTGCTGACAGTTTTGGCATATAAAAGAGCCGTGTAAGCGTTTGATAAAATGTCCTCGGCTTTCATGTATTCTTCATTTATTTCGAATACGCCGGCAACCGAAGACACTTTAACAACAACGCTTTTTTCTTCCCCTATGCCGTATGTAATACTTACTTCCGTTTCTTTTAGGAAGTCAAGTAATTCCTCGAGATTTTCTTTCTTTATAACCGCGATAAAATGGTCGCTTCCCTCTCTTGCCAAAAATTCGTCCGGTTTGAGCATTTCGCGTAATTTGGCGGAGTAATTCTTAAGAATCATATCGCCCGCAATCATTCCGTATTTTCTGTTGAAATAGGAAAACTTCGATATATCAAAATATACCGCGCAGTAGTTGCAGATTTTACCTTTTTCGCGAAGTGCCATCAGCTCGCCTATACAGCCGTGCTCGTTTAAAAGTCCGGTTCTGACTTCGAGCTTGGAAATCCTTAAAACCTCCTGGCTCTGCGAGTAGCTGTTTTCGATAAACATTATGATGAGCACAAATCCGATTGAAATATTTACAAAGGAATAACCATAAAAGATACTCTGAATGATGGTTGCAATGCCCGGAATAAGGATATATGCGAGCATCGACAAAAAAGTCACCAGATCGACTCTTTTACGATTTTCAATTAAAACGGAAATGTTTAAAAGAAGGCATATTCCGACAAGTCCCATCGTCACAAAGAAGAAGGGATTTCTGTGATATGCATTGTTTTCGTCAAAATAGTAAAGAAGGTCCGTAAACTGCGAAACGCCTAGCACTATCATGCAGAAGACCGCAATCCAGTAAACCGTGCGGAATCTTTTCTGCCCGGGAATCTTTGCCTTTAATCCTGCGGTTCCGAAAAGCTGAACGGCTACATACATGGTGATTGTAATTACAATCAGAAACGTGGTCAGGAAAAGCACGAAATTCGCCACTCTGATCATTACAAACGCTGTCTTTCCGGGTACTCCGTCATAAACATATGTCAGAAAATCGCTGAAAAGAAGTATTGCGGCAAAGAAATTGCCCCCCATGACTATTTGGTTTTTGTAATTCTTTTTGTCGTTAATTACAAGCAGTGCGGTAAAAAGTGAAACAAATAAGCAGAAGCTTGCTTCAAAAAGAAGAAATGTTTTTTGTATTGATAACGGATCGATCAATGCTAAACTCCTTAAAAAATCTTAAACCTTATAACTATATATCGGCTCGTAAAAGAAAAACATTATAGATAAAAAATAAGCCGGACACCATTGGGTATCCGGCTTGTATCTTTTATGAGAAGTTTTTAAATTTCAAAAAGGTCGCTGAATTCTTTTAATGCGCCGTCTGTATCATGCGCAAGAACCTTCTTTGCAAGGACTTTGCCGAGCTGAACGCCTTCCTGATCGAAGCTGTTTACATTCCATAAGAAGCCCTGGAACATAATCTTGTTTTCGAAGTGTGAAAGGAGTGCGCCCATTGATTCGGGTGTAAGCTGCTTGCCGATGATGATGCTCGAAGGACGGTTGCCTGCGAACTTCTTGTTGTTGTTCTCGTCATCTTTGCCGCATGCGAATGCGATAATCTGAGCTGCAACGTTAGCGCAGAGTTTTTTCTGGCTGGTGCTGCCCTGGATATCTACGTCAACGCCTAACTGGCTGTCGTTAAATCCGATGAACTGTAAAGGAATGATATCTGTTCCCTGATGTAAGAGCTGATAGAACGAATGCTGTCCGTTTGTACCGGGCTCGCCGAAAAGAACGGGACCTGTGGGATAGCTTACGAACTCGCCGAATCTGTTAACGGACTTTCCGTTTGATTCCATATCAGCCTGCTGAAGGTGTGCAGGGAAACGGCTTAATGCCTGTGAGTAAGGAAGAAGCGCTGTTGAAGGGAATCCTAAAACATTTCTTTCATAAACACCGATTAAAGCATCGAGCATTGCAGGGTTTTCCTTGATGCTCTTATTTGTAGCAAGCTTATCTTCCTCAGCCGCACCGTTTAAGAAACGTGCAAATACATCGGGTGTGAATGCAAGTGATAAAACTGCGCCGCCTACTGCAGAGCATGATGAGAAACGTCCGCCGATAAAGTCATCCATAAAGAATGCTCTGAGGTATCCTGCGTTTGAAGCAAGGGGTGAAGTCTCGCTGGTAACTGCTACCATGTGCTTTGAAGCATCGAGGCCTGCCTTTGCAAGCGCATCTTTTACGAATGATTCGTTTGTTAATGTCTCAAGTGTTGTACCGGACTTGGAAACAAGTACGAAAAGTGAATGAGCAACATCGATTCCTGCGAGTACGCCTGCTGCGTCATCGGGGTCAACGTTACTGATGAACTTGGCTTCCATATTGAAGTTGCCGGTTTTCTTTGCCCAGTTTTCAAGGGCGATATAGATTGCACGGGGGCCTAAATCGGAGCCACCGATACCAATCTGAACAACTGTGGTGAATTTCTCACCTGCAGCGTTTGTAATCTTGCCCGCATGAACGTCGTTTGCAAATTCTTCGATTTTCTTCTGCTGTGCAAGATAGAATTCTCTCTTGTTTACGCCGTCCTTAACAACATCGTTGCCAAGCTGTGAACGTGTAAGATGATGAAGAACGAGTCTCTTTTCACCTGTATTGATAACTGCACCGTTGAAAAGCTCTTCGAACTTCTCTGTAAGCTCAGCTTCCTTAGCAAGTTTCTCAAAGCAGTCAAGAATATCGTCGTTAACTGCCTTTGCCGCATAATTATATGAAAGGCCTGCTGCCATGGGTACGCTGTAAGTCTTAACTCTTTTAGCGCCGTTTTCGCCGCTCATGACTTCTTTTACGCTGACCTTTTCCTTAGTCTGAAGCTCTTTAAAAGCCTCAAGTGTGTCGAGGTTTTTCCACTCTGCCATAATTTGTTCCTCCGTAGATCATGTATTTAAAATATTCTTTTATGAATCGTAAAACTTATCTCGTCTTAACGGATTATACTTTAAAGACCGCCTTTATTCAAGTATCTATGGAAAAGCAAAAATCTTTTTGCTATAATTACTTTTTGATAAAAAGACTTTCCCCGCAGCACATTGATAATACTTGAAAATCGGAAAGAAATAATCGTTTCAGAGGTTTTAAATATGAAAAAAATAGTACTTACCGGCGGCGGTACGGCCGGTCATGTTACTCCCAATCTCGCACTGCTTCCCAAATTAAAAGAGCTCGGATATGACGTAACATACATGGGTTCGCTCGACGGAATCGAAAAGAAGCTGATTGCGGATTTTGACATTCCCTACTACGGAGTTCCCGTAGGAAAATTAAGAAGATACCTCGATCCGAAGAATCTGACGGATCCCTTCAAGGTTATCAAAGGTTATCACGAAGCAAAAAAATACCTAAAAGAAATAAAGCCCGACGTGGTATTTTCAAAGGGCGGATATGTGGCTGTTCCCATTGTTCGTGCAGCTGCAAGCTTAAAGATTCCCTGCATTATCCACGAATCGGATTTAACTCCGGGCCTTGCCAACAAGCTTTGTATTCCCAAGGCATTAAAGGTCTGCTGTAATTTCCCCGAGACAGTTGAAAAACTTCCCGCAAATAAGGCTGAGCTTACCGGCTCACCCGTTAGAGCGGAGCTTTTCGAGGGAAACGCAGAAGCTGCAAGAGAAATGTGCGGCTTTAACAAAGAGAAGCCCGTCATCATGGTAATCGGCGGAAGTACAGGCTCTGTTGCCATCAACAAAGCTGTCAGAAAAGCACTTCCCGAACTTCTTAAAAACTACCAGGTGGTTCATCTCTGCGGTAACGGAAGAATCGACAACCTGCTTTTAACCACAGAAGGCTACAAGCAGTACGAATATTTAAAGAGTGAATTAAAAGATGTAATGGCTTTAAGCGACCTCGTAATTTCACGTGCCGGCGCAAACGCCATCTGCGAACTCTTATCCTTAAGAAAACCTAATCTTCTCATTCCTCTTTCAAAAGCAGCCAGCAGAGGAGACCAGATTTTAAACGCAAACTCCTTCGAGTCCCAGGGCTTTTCACTGGTGCTTCAGGAAGAAGATCTCGATGAGATTTCACTGGTTAACAAGGTAAAAGAGCTGGACGAAAACAAGGAAAAATATGTAACTGCTATGGAAGCAAGCAATCAGATAAATGCAATCGACAAGATTATTGCTCTGATTGAAGATGCAGTTATTAATCGCCCGTAAAAGAAATAATAGAAATAAAAAAACACGACCTCGGTCGTGTTTTTCTTTTGCTTTTTATTTATAAATCTTCGAGAATATCAATCCACTCTTTTATGATTTCAACTTCTTCGTTCGCTTCTTTTACGGCAGCACTCTTTGTAACCTTTTTGTATACTGGCGCTTCCATGGCGTCCTTGTTTCTTCTGATGATTAAACTTACTTCGTCATTGTCAAAGAAAAGAGCAATCGGTCCGCCGGCTTTGAACTTTACAATCTTGGCCGCAAGCGATTCTTTTAAGAACTTCTGTCCGTCGTCCTGATTCTTTGCATATACGGAGAACTTTGAATCAAATTTCTCATGTGAGCTTAGAATCTTGCAGAAAGATTCAGGCTGTTCGTAATCCATTCCGCCGATTTTAAAATCGTTTCCGATTATCTGAACTTCTGATTTAAGATGATTTTTGTACTGAGCCACTATCATAACGCAGTCCGAACCGGCTTTTTTCTTGCCGTAACGAAGAGCAAGATCGTATCTTAAGAACGGGATCTTCTTGTAAACGCCGCTGATACAGTCGTTTGCAACTGCACTCTTGGCTTTTTTTATCATCGAATTTCTGGTTAAATCTCTTGTGGAAATCTTGTCGGTTTCGTTGTATTCGCCTTTCGAAAAAGCTTCTTCAAGTGTGGGCTTTAAGAACGCTTCTTTGTATTTCGACGAATACGCTTTGTGCTTCGAGCCCATCTTAAGGAAGTGGGGAAGCATATAAACACAGACAAAGATTGCTATTAAAAGAATAAGTACAACCACTGAGTTGCCCCAGAGATTAAGGTTGATGATTTTTTTAAAAACAAGAACAACATAAGCTCCTGTCGCAATGAAAACAAGCAGGGAAACAATCTTCCATACCAGATCTGCTTTAAGATATTTAATTCTGAGTGCGTTCACGCTTTCTTCGGGAGAAACTACGCTCTCTGTAACTTTTTCGGTTGTTTCAGCCATAAAGACCTCCGATATTGTCAAAAATTATTTTGTAAGAATATCTTTTATTTCTGCGAGTTCTTCAGCTGAAGGCGAGGTCGGATTCCAAAGCATATTCTGACCGTCGTTTTCATATCTGGGAATCAGATGAAAATGGAAATGAAAAACAGTCTGTCCTGCGCAGGTTCCGTTGTTCTGAACCAAGTTAAATCCGTCAGCACCAAGCCTGTCGGTCATCTTGGTTGCAAGTTTCTTCGCAAGAATCATAACCTTTGCAGCCTTTTCTTCGGGAAGCTCATAAAGATTTGCATAGTGCTCCTTCGGTAAAATAAGTGCATGACCCTTGGTAGCGGGACCTACATCGAGAATTACGTTAAAATCCTCGTCCTCGTATATAGAATTTGTGGGAAATACTCCGTTTGCAAGCTTGCAAAAGATGCAGTCGTCTTTCATTTGTTCTCTCCTGATTAAGTATTTTTCTATGCCCTTTTTACTTTACTACTCGGCATAATCATTATAATATCGTCTATTTTTATAAGCAAGCAAATTTAAATATACAACAGGGTTTTTAGTTTATTATCAATTATGCCAGCACAAACCTGACATTCCCTATCTGAATTTCATCTCCTTCCATTATTTCACGTTCTTCCGCAATAATGCGCTGACCATTTACAAAAGTTCCGTTGGTCGAATTTAAATCATATAAGAAAAGTTTCCCCTGAGCCTCGTCTATCTGCGCGTGCATCCTGGAAACACTCCGGTCATTTAAAAGAATATCCACACAGTCCTGTCTGGATCCCAAAACACAAGGGAAAAACTCCAATTTGGCATCAGGAATTGAATTGTCTCTGCTGATGAGTTTCCTCGAATTTCCTTCGGGAAGTGAAATGAGTACCGTTCCAAATTCCGAATCACAGGTATCATTCTCTTCTTCATTTAAATCAGCTTCATAATTTTCGTATTTAAAATCTTTTTCTGTTTTTCTGCTTTCCGCAATTTTGGATTTCATAATATCGAACAGGCTGTCAATCTTTCTTTCGAGTTTGCTTTTTCGCATTTCTTTTTCTCTGATAATATCCTTTTTATCAGTTTGAGGACTTTCACTGACTTCTGTATTGATTATTTCCTCTTCTTCTTTTTCAGCTTTCAGGATTTCATATAGATTCTCTGCATCAATGCTGCCTTCCTTTGCTCTTCGATACAGTTCATACACGGTTCTCACTGCTGCATGATTACTGTTGTCTATATGCTCCAGAAGATATTCCGCCAGTTCCATGACCTCATGCGGATCCCTGTTGCACGGGTAGAAAATCCAGTAAAACCTGTCATTGCTTAGATCCATGTAAATGTATTCCGGCGAAAGCACTATTCCCGACACATCCAGAAATAACCTTCTGCATTCTTTGACCTGGCTGCTTATTGAATACAAAAGTTCCGAAAGTTCTTCATATGAAATCTTTCTTTTTACAAAGCCTTTATCCAGTGACTGCTTACCCGTTATATCGTAGTGCAGCCTGATTTCATTATCCCAGGCAATCTTCTTAACCGGAATAAAACCTTCTGCCCTGTTTCTTATAAGCATTTCTGTCTGATAACCGTCCGATTCGTCCGTCATCACCAGATATTTTCTGTTTAAATCTCTTATACATTCCGCTTTCATTCTTCCTCCATTTCGGGTTTTTCATTTTCTGTTTCACTCCCGACGATTTTATTTGCAATATCATAAACAGCCTTAATTCTTCTTACGTCCAGAATAATATCCGCTCCGGACATTCTTTTTTCTTTGACTTCTGTTTTTATTTCTCCGAGTCCTGACAATCCCGGAAGATTCTGTGACATCGCAAGTTTCGCTTCAACACTTGCAGTAACATTGTTCTTTCCTACTTTTACAAAAACTTCCGCATCACCTACTCCGACAAGCTGTCCTTTCAAATCCTCGTAAACTCTTTCTTCAATCTCATTCTTTAGTTCACTGTTTGAATCAGACTCATGATAATCTGCAGCCAGAACCGCATGGACCAGAGATCTGTATATGACATTCTCGTCATACATGTAAATCATCAGCCACATTACGGAAACAATGCATAAAAGAATCACCGGCATTATCAGTGCACATTCAATTGTAAAACTTCCGTTTTTATATATGTTTTTCCCCACACTTATCCCTGCTTTCTTTTAGCCAAGCGACAACAACACCATAATTAAAAACCCCGGAATCATAAAAGGAACAAACGGAATCTTCGTTTTTTTATCTGCTTTTTTTATGAGCATTATCAAAGCCGAAACAACCGCACTGCTTAAGCACGCAAAAAAGAACATTATAAGGTTATCTCTCCCGCCCAGCATAAGTCCGCATGCCGCAAGAAGAATTCCGTCCCCCATACCGATCTCACCTTTTGTCAAAAGAGAAATCAGAATCAGCAATAATCCCTCGCCGGTTCCGATTATGGCGTTTATTAAAGAGATATCTTTCGTAAAAAAGAACATGACCGTGGCTGCTGCCGCAAGAAGAACGGGGAAAATAATATTCACTTCTTTTTTCTTAAAATCCGTAACCGCTTCAATTACCAGTACAATAAGTACAAAAGCGAATCGGAGATTTTTAATCTGATCCATCCTCTTCCTTTTCTTTTATTTCCCCTTCTTTATAGTTTCTGCATCTTTCGCATTCGTTTAGGCCTGAAACTTCGGACAGCGTGACTTTATATATGGTTCTTTTTAATCCGCTGCATGAAAGACTGGTATGGTATACTTCCCCATACGGAGTGATGTAAACATAGCCCGTTTCATTCTCTTCATTTCCGCATTTTTTACATACCTTATATATTTTTCCGTCTTTATTCCTGTATTTATCCAGATTAGAAATCCTGACTGAGTTAATGGTCAGACAAAGATGAGTACAATCACGCCTTGTATGATAAACACTTGCGTTATCCGTAATATAAACATATTCATCCTCTTCATATTCTTCTCTGACATATCCGGTCCACGAATGCATTTTCACTCTGTTTGAAAAAGTCATTTTACTCAGACCGAACATATTAAAAAGCGGCTCAACCTTATAGGTTACAATAAGGTCTATATCGCCTTTTTCGTTCACTATGTCACTTCGGAAAAAGAAGATTCCGGCTTCGCCGTTATTTATAAGCGAATTGTTGAGATTTTTATATCCGAAGTTTTCTGTAAACAATGCTCTGGCAAGTGTTTCTGATACAACAGGGTTTAAGATGCTTTCATCAGGCAGTTCCCAGTCGAATTCCTCGTCAAAGAATTCCTCTCCGACAGTTTTCGCATAAACAGCCGGATACATCATAAGTGCCATTTCTCTGGCCGTTTCATGTAAGGCGAATTCTACCCTCGCATAAAGATTCATCATTTCCAAAACAGAAATCAGAGAAATAATAAGACTCAAAAAAACAGGTAAAACAATCGCTGCTTCGAGCGTCAGACTGCCTTTTGCTTTTTTCATCCGTCATCCCTCCCAAATTTCTTTTATTCTCAGAAATATGAATACTTTTTTTCTCCAACAAACCGAAAGTCAAATCCGGTTTCAACCGTAAAAACAGCTTTTACTTTATCTGTACAGGCATCAAATCTGAAAAACTCATTTCCGTTGCCCGATATTCTCAAATCCTGCTCAATCATATCCATTGTCCGATATACTTTAAACATAGACGGAAGAAAATACAGGAACACTCTTAAATAATCCGAATATCCCACGGTTATATTTGGTATGCCGCTTTCACTGACAGGAGCTTCCGTTTTATCCTCTATTTCAACGTTTTCGCCGATAAGTTTTATCAGTCCTTCTATGCTTACATTAATCTGATCCGAAGTTTTGATTAAAGGAACTCTCTCTCCATGTATTAATTCTCTTACATCAGTTACTCCTTCCGCAGCAGCCCAGCCGAGCAGGATTGCCTGTGTTGTTACAGGTTCTGGAACCTTAATGAGAGGCTCAAGTGCTTCGCCTATGGGTTTGATTTTTTCAACCTTATCGGTTGCCAGATTTAGTGATATATAATCTTCCAATGCTCTCAGGCAAAACAGATTCTGAACCATACTCTGCATATTCATCATGTCCGACCCCTGACCAAAAACTATATATTCCGCTTCATATTTGAGTTTTGTTTCTTCTCTCTGGTCAAAATAATTGCCCATTTTACTCATTATGTATTCGACAAAATATACGTTCTCGGTTTGATCAAAATCGAACTCGTGCATATCTCCTATACCCTGTTCTTTATTGCGGAAAAGAAGAGTATCCGATACTGATATCTGCTCAAGCGAAAGCTTAAAATAATCTATTCCCATCAGAATAATCCCGTTTTCGTCAACATGAATAAAAGCTCTGATTTCATCTTTTATAACTGTCTGCTGCCAGCTGTCTTCTTCAGATGAAACAAAACTTTCTGAGACACTTTCCTGCATTTCGGAAAACTTATCCGAATCAAGGCTGTATGAATCCCATACGCTTACCAGATTTGTCAGTTCTTTAACATCGTTTACACCGACCAGATTGGACATATATTCAACGACCTGCTTTTTAAAAGGTTCTCCAAACCTGTCAGTTGCAAGCTCATATTCAGTCAAAGAAACATTCGTGTCCGTCACATTCAGAAAATCGGAATAAAACAATAAAGATGTTCCGTTTTCAGGATGAAAGTTATCTTCAAAATACTCGTTCAGCCTTATCTCAAGATTTTGAGGATCGGGAGTGTTCGAAAGATAAGATAAATCAATAAATAAAACATCGTATCTGTCGAGCAGTTCTTGATTATATTCTCCAAAAACCGAGAGTAGCGCACTCTCCACGGCACATTCATATACAACCTGAAGAGCCGCTCCTCTCGAAGCTGAAATAACCGTTAAAAGTAACGATATTATCAGCGTAAATACAAGGCTGAGATATATTGATATTTCTCCGTTTTTACTATGTAATTTTTTTGATTTTATTTGTAATCGCTTCAAAAACATTTTCAACAATCTCAATCATCTCTTCTCTGAAAATAATTACCAGTGTTACCAGCACAACTAAAATCAGAATTACTTCGACCGTACTTAAACCGGTCTCATCAAGTGCAAATCTCTTTATAAGTCCAAGCGCAGATTTCATTGTTTTTCCTCCTTTCTGTTTTTTTAGAACGAAAAACTATCGAATGCCGGAATCATTATCAAAGCAAATACTATAATTAAAAGAAAAACCATCGGTAATAAAAGTCTTGTTCCGGCAGTTTCGGCTTTTCTTCGTATCTTCTCTCTTTTTTCACTGCTGCTCTCATCCGCCGCTTTTCTTAATTCGACAGATATTTCCCTGCCGCCTTTTTTTATATTTCTGTTTATCAATCCGACAAAAAAAGTAATCTCCCTTACCCCGCAGTTTTTCGACATGCTTTCCAAAGCCTCTGTTAAAGGCAATCCGCCTTTTACATCCAAACTGACTTTATATATCTCTTCATAAATTGGACTGTTTTTCTTCTTTTCAAATTCGGAAGCCAGTCTGTCAACAATCTGCCTGTGTGTAAGACCCGCTTCGTTTAATAATGCATATTTGACGGCAAAATCCGGATATTCCAGAATTATTTTTTCTCTTCTCTTTTTCTCGTTTTCTCCGGATAATAATCTGTCCTTAAAAAGAACAAACCCGGCACAAACTACTGTTAAAACAATAATGGCCGGGACTTTGGAACTTTTCTTTTTACTCCATTTAATATTAACACCGTTTATTTGTGTCGGAAGAATTACGGTTTTGCTGGTACGGTTGTTTTCATTTTCACTATCAAGATATTTTTTTAATTTCTTCGTAAATTCTTCTTCCTCACTCTTAGTTTGCGGTAATATAATTCCTTCTATCGTTTCTTTTTCTTCAAAATCTTCCAGCGAATAAGTTATTTCCAATTCTATTGGGGTTTCTTCATCTATGTCGTTTATTATCGCTCCCGATGAATCCACTATTCCTCTTGGTCTAACCCTGTAACCTATTGCAAACGGATATCCCTCTATAGTTTCCGGAAATACAAGATTATCGTATATTTCTTCAAAAGAGCTGTTTCCCGACAAAACCGATAGTTTTAGTTCCTCCAGAAATTTCTCCTTCATATCCTCGATTTCTTTCTCCGAATAAGTTCTCGAAAGCAATTCTATTTCAATATCTTCTTTACCATATTCGCTCTCTGCCACAAGCTTAATATTCTGCTTTTTACCATATTCTTCTCTTATAAGAACATCCGCATCGGATGATTCCCCTCTGTTTTTATACAGAAGAAGAATTACTAAAATACTTCCGAGAAGAACAATAATTCCTGCTGTTTTCAGATTCTTTTTGTTTATGCTTTTATATCCGCTATTTTTTCTCCCCATAAGAAAGCTCCCAAATATACAAAAAGGCAGATGGTCATAATCACAATTCCGCGCATATTCCCATAAAGCATGTCAAAATACCCCGGGCTTGTTGCACCTATATAACCAATAATTACGAATGGAATAATACACATAAGTCTGTGCTCAAATCTCTTGGAAGATATTAAGGTCCTGAATTCTCTTTTCATCTCTATCTTTGTGTCAATCACATCCGTAGTATCAGATATAATTTCCTTTAGATTTCCGCCGCTTCGTTTGGCGACAGAGAAAACCTCGGAAAAATCCCTTATCTCTTCGATACAGCTCCGTTCCCCAAACGATGCTACAAGATTTTCCAAAACGAGGTTATTCTCAAGTCCCCTGACAATGAATTCGCATTCCCTTGTCATAAAAGATTTTTCGCCAAACATATATCTTATTTCCCGATAAGCACTCCTAAAGGCATTTTCTGCAGAACTGCCAGCCTGAAGATTCACGGCTATTATTCGTATCATTTCCTTAAACTCGAGAGTCATTTTCCACTTCCGTTGTTCCAGAAGATATTTTTTTACAAAAATCAGAAACACCGGAAAGAAAATGAAAATTATGACACCTGCAATTAAAGATCTGTAAAAAAAATAAGATAGTAGGGCAGATGCTGCTGCCCAGATCAAAACACAGATAATTATTTCCTTTAAACTCAGTTTGTATTTGTCATATCTCATTTCTTTTTTCCATTTTATAAGTATCTTTAAGGTCTCCAACCTTTTTTAATACATACTTTGATCCAATCATTTCCGTATCAAACAATTTTCTTAAAACAATACTTTTGTCTTCTTCCGAGGTTACCTCACTAATTTCCGTAACTCTTCTTAATCCGTTTGCTTCCCTTTCAAGATGAATCATAATATCTATCCCCGAAGCAATCTGTCTCCTTATTGATTCAAGCGGTATTTCCGCATTCTGAAGATACATTGCTTCAAGTCTTGTAATCATGTCTTTTGAGCTGTTGGCATGTCCTGTCGACATACTGAAATGTCCTGTATTCATAGCCTGAAGCATGTCTGCCACTTCAGCGCCTCTGACCTCACCTACAATTACCCAGTCAGGTCTCATTCTTAAAGCGGTTTTTATCAAATCTTTAATCGTAATAGCCTCACAACCCGAAGAATTAGAATTTCGGGTTTCCAGTCTTACCAGATTTTCAACCGAATTAATCTGAAGTTCTGCAGAATCTTCTATCGTTATCACCCTTTCCCCTTCGGGGATAAACTCCGACAAAACATTTAAAAGAGTTGTTTTTCCACTCGACGTTCCGCCAGATACAAAACAGTTATATCCCGCTCTGACTGCAGATTTTAAAAACTCGGCAGCTTCCTCTGTAATGCTTCCGTTATCTACAAGTTTTTCCATCGTGAATACTTCTTTTGGAAAACGTCTGATAGTCATTATTGGGCCTATAACCGCCGGCGGAGAAAGCACGATATTCACTCTCTCTCCGTCCGGCAGCCTGGCATCTACAATGGGCTCGCTTTCATTTACGGCCCTGTTGCAGGAGGATACTATTTGCTGTATTACATCATCAAGTTTTTCTTTTGATGCAAATTTTTTGGGCCACTCGAAAATACTTCCTCTTTTTTCGACAAATATTCTTTCATATCCGTTTACCATTATTTCCGATATATCTTCATCTTCTATGAGTTCCTGCAGAACATCCAGTTTCCTGATGGAATCGAATATAATTTTTACCAGATTGTCTCTGTCTTTATAAGAATAATTATTTTCAAATGTTTCCCTATATACGGTTTGTGCTATGAGTACTTTTACTTCCTCTTCGTCAGGATCTGATGAAAGATCTATCTCACTTCGAACAATGGCAATAAGCCTTTCAGTCTCCTTCTCATCTATCATTTTTACCTCCGTCTTTTACCATTTAAACTCCGAAGCAGTTTCCTTTCTTACATAATCCGTCAGTTCCGTATACAGCAGCCTGTCAATTTCACCCGGAAGATTTTTAATTGTCGGTATTACACATTTTTTAGTTTTCTTTAGGATATCATCATGGTTGTATTCATTCAGAATCTGCTCATAATGAAAGATCTTACTTTGCGCCCGAGAATCGTTTGCCGTCATGGTGTAAACTATGGAACATTTGGAAAGAAAAGAATCGAATAGTCCCTGAAGATAGTCCGATAAATCCATGATGATATAGTCGTACTCTTTCATGTCTGACAATTCCGAAAGGAATTCATCCCATATATCCGGTGTAATATATGACAAATCCAGATAATAATATGCAGGTTTTATCATATCCAATCCATTGTAACTGACGATACTGTTTTTAAATTTCGATATGAATTCCTGTCGAATGTTTTTAAAGTAATAAAGAACATCTGAAAGATCTCCCCGTCTTCCAAATTGTTCGCTTACCGACATTCCCGAAAAACTTTCGAAATTCAAATACAGCACTCTGTATTTTTTTGCAAGCATTTGTCCAAGTACCGTACAAAACGATGTTTTCATTGATCTTGCGACAGGTGAAAATACACCTATATACTTCGTTTTGCTCGCTGCCGGGTTGCAATTTTCAATTTCTCCCGCTCCGATAATATCTATCAGTCTGTCGACCACTTCGTCTCCCGGACTGTATCTGAAAATGCCATCATTCTGTGCATCTTCATAAATATAAATTGTTTTGCCAACCCCTTTTATTTTCTTGTCTTTGTCTTCCGAGGCGATTAAATAATCAATCTTTTCCTTCTCTAAAAAGTCTGTCAGTTTTTCTTCGCTCGTAAAAGCACAAAGTGAAAATCCAATTTTCTTGTCATCCTCTAAATACTTGTAGAGTTTTTCCATGTATGTAATGTTAGAGTCGTATAATCCGAGTACTTTTTTCTTCATACAAAGCCTCCTAACATATCGTTATTACTGTAACTCCCAGAAGAATTGGTAATGAATAATGGATCTTTCCCTTTTTTAACATTTCTTTGTCGAGAGTATCCATGTATGATTCGTCAAAAATACCTTCTTCTTTCATTAAAACTTTTCTCAGCAGGTTTCTTGAAAAGTTGAATAAATATTTGAATCTTTCTCCAAAAGACTTGTTTTTAACGGATTTTATGATTCCTGTAACAAGACCTGCAAAAAGTGAAATTATAAAAACTAGCATTACCTCTTTGAAAGAAAAACAAATTCCGAGCATTCCAAAGAGTTTTACATCCGCTGCACCGAAGAATCCGAGTGCGAAAATCGGAAACAAAACCAAAATGGGAAATAAAATCGAGAAAAGTGTACCGAATAAATCAATCCCGTTGTCTTGAATGATTTTATTAGTAAGAAGAATCGATGAAGCTAAAAGAATATACCAGTTAGGGATTTTATCGGTACTGAAATCAAGCACTGTTGCGCCGATTAAAAATAGTATCAATAAAATATGTTTTTTACTCCTTTCATAATATTTTTTTCAAATATTCAGTTGTCAATTTTTAAATCAGGAAAATTTGGGGAGAATTTATCCCAATTTGAGGAGTCTCATTTTTTTAGTGGTGAAATCGATTATAAAATATTTCGGACAGTTTGTAAAGTAGAAATTTTAAATTTTTCAGATTTTTTGTGATAGTACACATACAAAAGTAGGACAAATCCTTTTGTTTAGGCGCTTTCAAGCATTTTCAGTTTTTTTATTTTTTTGAAGAAAAAATAAAAAAGGACCACTTTTCAGCAGTCCTTTTTCGAAGGTATGTATAAAAAATTTAATGAAGAAATCTGAAGGACTTTAATCCCATATTTCCGAAGCCGGTGTACTTAAGGTACAAAGCCGAAACTCCGTCGGGAATATTACATTCTGATTTGTACGTTACCCAAACGGTTTCAAAATCAACGCCTAATTTGGCATAAACAGGACCGTCCGGGGTTGTGCGGACCTCGAAGTCGCCTTTTCCGTATCCGCAAACGTCAAGCTCAATTCCTTTTACGCCTTTAAAATCAAAATATTTAAATCCAAGAGTTGTGTTTTCTACGATGTTATAAATATAACCTACACATTCTTCTCCGTCTTTTCCGTCCTGAGTTACTCTGGGAACGTGATGTCCGCCGACATAAGGGATTCTTTCCTTGTCGGTGTACATGTTGCAGACGATGTAAGAAGGATATTCCTCTGTATCTGAAAGAGGTCCGCCGTTTAAACCGCAGGATGTGATCTCAACCTGGGGAATGCTTCCGTCAGGAAGGAATTTAACCTCTTCCGCGCAGCCCTGACGTGCATACCAGTCGTTATTGGTCTGGCGGTGATAGAAAATATATCTCTTGCCGTTTATCTCACAGAGACCGCCGTGGTTGTTAGCACCGTACGCTGCGGGCTCTTCTGCTTTTTTGTATGTGGAAATACCGATATCGCAGTTTGATACGATAACTCCGCCGTATTTGAAATCTCTGTCGGGATAGTCACTGGTTGCATAGCAAAGCTCATGCATTACTTCCGAAGAGTATACAAAATAGTATTTTCCGTCAAATTTACGAATTGAAGAAGCTTCGAAAAATCCATGTTTTTCAAAGTCTGTTCCAAGCGCACATACGGGTGAAGGAACTACAAATTTGGGTGCTTCTTTTATGGTGAGCATATCCTTGTCGAGCACGGTACACATAGAACCGTGTACGGATGCATCGCCGAATGCGCATACGCCGCCGGTGTAAAGATATGTAGTATCGCCTTCAGTAATAACTGCGGGATCGAACTGATGCTCTTCGCCCTTGTCACCGAGCTTAGTGCCGTCCTCGTAATGAACATATCCGTAAAACTGATATCTTCCTGCGGGTGTATCGCAGACTGCTACGGAAATCGTTGATACCTTATCAAGAGCATAGTAAAGATAGTATCTTCCGTCGGGTCCCTGTGTTACATCGGGTGCGTAAAGACACATATTGTTTTTTTCATTGAGCGCATCGTCAAGTCTGGTGTAGATTACGCCCTCGTATTTCCAGTCTTTTAAGTCATCGACGGGTGCTGAATAGCACACATAATCGTTCTGGCAGAAGAAGTGTCCGCCAAATCTGTCATGTGAGCCGTAAACATAAACCCTGTCTCCGAAGACATGGGGTTCACCGTCGGGAACATATTCGTATGAAGGTAAATACGGGTTAAAACACTGTTTCATAAAATAAACCTTTCACTACATTTCAAGGCCTTTTTTGTTAAGCCATTCTTTGATAAACTCGTCGAACTCAGAATCGCGTGCTCCGGGAACGGGACCGTTTGAAGTAAATTCCATACCTGCTTTATTCTCAGCGGTGTAAGGAACCCATGTAGGCATAGGTGTTCCGTCTGCATCGTTTCCGTTAGGATCGCCTGTTTTAACAAAGTTTGTAAGATAGTTGCATATCTGTCTTGCAAGATCGAAATGTCTTCCGACAAAAGGTCTCCAGCAGAGTCCTAAGGTCTCAAAGAAGAACCAGAGGTCTACCGAATGGAATGTGCCGGGGTTGTCCCAGCCGGGAATGTCGGGATTGAAAAGATAGTAGTAACAATCCTTGTCGTTATGTTCAAATACGCCTTTAACCGCACATTCAATGCCGTTTGCAAAAGCATACTGATTGCCGTTTTTAACGTGAGCTTCCTTGAATGAAAGGAATTCGTCTGCCTTGTCACCAAAGATTTCTCTTGCTTTCTTTTCGAAATCTTCATCGTTTTCAGCCACGATAAAGCTCTTAAATTCATCGCTTGTATTACCTGACATCATAGGCACATGAGCATGTCTTCCCTCAAGGAATGCCTTGGTCTGATTCTCTTTTAAGAAGCATCCGTCAATCGAAGGACAGAAGAAGAAATTGTTCTTGTTTCTGAACTCGCTTGCTTTGTCACGAACAAACGAAGCATCAAGTTTTCTTGCTTCTTCGATAGTATTAACGCCGAGGGATTTGATGAATTCGTCGCCCTTTTTCTGAACTGCTTCAAAATCACGGGGAACAATTATAAAGTCATTGAAGTAAGGGAATCCGATGATTCCGCTCATGATTACGGCCTTCTGGAAAAGTCCCTGTGAAGAGCCTGTAAGATGTGAAAATACACTTCCGCCGCCTGCAGACTGACCCATAATTGTTATATTGTCAGGGTCGCCGCCGAATGCAGCGATATTTCTTTTAACCCATTTGATACCTGCCTGCTGGTCAAGAAGACCGAAGTTTGTAGGTGCATCAGGGCTTTCTTTGGAAAGTTCTTCATGTGCAAGGAAACCGAACGCGCCGAGACGATAGTTAACAGATACGAAAACAACGCCTCTTTTTGCAATGTTTTCACCGTTGAATTCCATTTCAGGCGGATATCCCCACTGGAAACCGCCGCCGAAGAACCATATAAGTACAGGAAGTTTTTCGTCTGCGCTCTTTGCGTTAGTCCAAACGTTAAGGTAAAGGCAGTCTTCATCCATATCTATTTCGGGATCAACATGCCAGTCACGAACATAAATATCGTCCGAAAGCCCCGGTACATCCTGCATTGAAATGGGACCGAACTTGTATGCGTCAAGCACTCCTTCCCAATTCTTAGCCGGTTGGGGAGCTTTCCATCTTAAATCTCCCACGGGCGGTGCTGCAAAAGGAATTCCTTTAAAAACCGTAATTCTCGTATTGTTTCCCGCCAAACCGCGAACTTCGCCGTTTTCAGTCATGACTTTTCTTAACATTATAAAACCTCCGTTTTCTGCTATAACTTGAATCTATGAATTGTTAAACACATAAACTTAATTTATATTATAAAAAAATATATAAAGATATTGTATTAGACAAACTTAAGAAAAAAGGGGCACAAAATTTAGTTAAATGACTCATATTTACTTCCGATTTTAGGGGTCTTTTGACAAGTAGAAAACGCCGATAAACAAAGCGTTTGAAGGTGTTTTTGAAGGTCGATTTTTCTCGGTTTTCGTTATATTTCACAAACTTTTTTTTATTATATTTTTCTGTTGACTAATCATTTAATACAATCCTATAATTTTTTTACCATCCAATGGATGTAATTGGTTGCCTTGCCAAGCGAAATGGGAACTTTAAAAGATGGGAGCCCTACCATATAAAACAAATGGGATCTTTATCAGATGGGAACCCTACCATATAAAACAAATGGGATCTTTATCAGGCGGGAACCCTACCGGCAAAAAAGGAAACACGGGCTGCATCATATGACGCAGCCCGTTAATTATTCTTTAGAAAGGAGTAAATGAAAAAACTAAATTTATATTATATCAATCTAAAGTACATCCGCGATTTATCAAATGCGGATGATAAAGTCTTATCTGTCTCTCCACAGTTAGGAAAGCAAAATCGTCCGTTCGTAGGCATTATAATTCTATTAAACAAGAAAAAATATTGCATTCCTCTTACTTCCCCAAAAGAAAAATTTAAAGAAAAAAAGAGTCAATTGGATTTAATAAAAATATATGATAATAAAAAAAAGAATAATCCAAAGCTTATAGGGGTTCTAAGTATCAATAATATGATTCCCGTCACTGATAAAGTAATAAACGAAATCGATCTAGTTATTCATAATAATGATTCTCAAGAAATCAAAAATCACAAACATCTATTGCATAAACAAATAAGTTGGTGCAGATCTCATACTGACATAATCGAAAATCGTGCAAAAAAAGTATATGATTTGGTGGTGAATCACCCCGAAAAAAAACACAATCTTACTCACCGATCTTTGGACTTTGTCCGTCTTGAAAAAATCTCTGAAAAATGGAAATAAATACCATAAAAAAAGAGGCTTCGTAAAGCCCCTTTCGTTTGGCAATCAATCAGCCTTCTTATCAACAATCGCTTTTCCGACCCATTTCTTTTTATACCAGTAGTACATTACTATGATTCCTCGGATACATTCGTCTGTGGCGGTCCCCATGTAGACACCTGCGACGCCGATTCCGGCGAGAACGCCAAGGCCGTATCCGAAGGTTAAACCGAGTCCCCACATGGTTATAAGACCGACTATAAGCGGGAATATGTATGCGCCTGCTGCCTTCAGCGAGCATATGAAAGTCATGTTAAGGCATCGGCCGATTTCAAGGAAAATATCCACTAACAGTATCATACTGCCCAGAGCGATAACCGTTTTGTTCTGTGTGAAGATTCTTAATGTAAACGGACTTAATGCCCAGTTAATTGTCGCCAATGCAATCGTTATCGGCATTGAAACAAGGAGAGTTTTAAATACTCTTTTATATGCCAGATCTTCTCTGCCTGCGCCAACTAAGTGACCCGTAATAATCTGCGTTGCCATCGCCGAAGCGTTTGAGAAAATAATTGCAAATGAAATCAGCGAATTGCAGTATACTCTCGCATTTACCGAATCGTTGCCCATTCCGTTTACAAACGAAAGAAGGCACATCTGATACATTGTATACGAAAGATTTTCACCCGCCGAAGGAAGACCGATTTTAATCATCTTCCATAAAAGATCAAACGGGAAAGGCCTTATGTAGCGAATGGAAATCTTTCCGATTTTAGCTACATAAAAGAAAGCAATTGCGGCAATAACCGCTATCGTTCTGGCAACAAATGTGGAAATTGCAACCCCCGCAACCCCCATATTCAAACCTTTCAATGGTCCATACAAGAAAAGATAGTTTCCACCGATATTGATTACATTGATTGCGATGGAAATATACATACCGACTTTCGGATATCCGTTACAACGAAGAATCTGTATCATTACGTTGTAAATGGCCATTAAGAATCCGCCGCCACCCACGATGTAGATGTAAGTCATTGCGTAGGGCTTCATCTCGGGCGATACTTTTAGGAGCATCATAAAAAGCGGATTTGCCAGTACGATTCCGATACTGAGTATTACGCCGAAAGTCGCATTAAACACTACTGCAAGCGAATAAATCATATTCATCTTGTCGTACTGTTTTGCTCCGAGGTACTGTGCAACAACAACCGATGTTGCGGTAGCGATAATGTTAAAGAGAATGATAATCATAAACATTATCTGGTTCGCATTTCCGACTGCACCAACCGCATATTCGTCGTAATGGCTTAACATCAGAGTGTCGACATTATTAACCATTACTCCGAGAAACAGTTCAAAGAACATCGGTCCCGCTATTACAAGAAGCGGCGTTTTTTCATTTATTACAGGACTCTTCTTTTCTTTACTCATTTTAAACTAGATTACTTTCTTAGACTGCTCTAAAGCGTCTATTACTTTGTCGCACCAGGCATCAAATTCAGGATCCTCCACCTGGCATTCCGGATGAGACAAAACATAATCAAGTGCAATTCTCACACCCTTGTTAAAGCTAATGTTCGTTCTCATTTCGGGTACAATTCTTTTTAATTTGCTGTTATCAAATACAACCGACACAGCTTTATCGCCTATCAGGCTGCCTTCAAAATCAAAGCCGTATTTATCCCCTACTGCACTTAAATATTCCGAAGAAACATGATATGCATTTAATTTTACACCGAGTGCTTCGGCTATTGTAGCATAAATCTGATTCCAGGTAAGAGTTTCGTCGCCTGTAATCTGGAATGCTTCGCCGATAGCATGGCGGTTGCCCATAAGGCCGATAAATCCGACTGCAAAATCAGCATTGAATGTCAGGGTCCAGAGAGATGTTCCGTCTCCCTGAATGATAACGGGCTTGCCCTCCTGCATTCTCTTTATAACCTGATAAAAACCTTTTTTGCCGTGAACGCCCAGGGGTACATTTCTCTCATCATAGGTATGGCTCGGTCTTACAATAGTAACCGGGAAACCTTCCTCGCGATACTTCTTCATAAGAAATTCTTCAGAAGCAATTTTGTTTCTTGAGTATTCCCAGTGAGGGTTTGCAAGTGTCGTACCTTCCGTGATTCTGTAATCGGCTGCAGGCTTATTATAAGCCGAAGCAGAACTTATGTATATATACTGATTCGTTTTATCCTTAAAAAGTCTGTAATCCCTTTCGACCTGCTCAACCGTAAAACCGATAAATTCGCTTACCACATCAAAGTACATTCCATCGATTTTTTTACGAACGTCTTCTTCATCGGACATATCCGCCTTGATAAGATGAACGTTTTCGGGAATTGCTTCGCTTCTGTTTCCGCGGTTAATAAGCCAGACCTCCCACGAAGGATCTGCAGCAAGTTTTCTGACTATTGCGGCACTGATTGTGCCTGTTCCGCCAATAAATAAAGCCTTCATATCCATCTCCTGTTTTATCTGTTTTTCTTTTTCCAAAACCGTAACCCCCCGGTTAACAGTTTTATAGGTGACATGTTAATCATAAAACGGTCACGGTCACAAAAATAGCAGATATTTATTGTATTTTGCCCATTTTTTGCTATTATTGATTTTAGGAGAAATCATAAAAGAGGAAACGAATGGAAAAAGAAATCATAAAATATGCGTCTGTTCAGGGCGTTCACGTTGTTTCAAAAAACTCACCCGAATACTTTCCGCCTCACTGGCACAATGATGCCGAATTTACGGTTATTTTAAAAGATAACTGCAAATACAGAATAAAGGATTGGGAATATACTCTTTCTGCGGGCGACATACTTCTTATATGGCCCAGAGAGCTTCACGAAATACTTTCTTCCGAAAAGGGAGGCACTGTTTTCGTGCAGTTTTCCTCAGATATCATCGATAACAATCTCGATATTGTTTCGGCTTCCAAATTTATGACCGCCTGCCATGTAATAAGCGCAAAAAAAGAGCCCGAAACGGCTCAGATTATTAGAGACTTAATTGAAGAGATACAGGACATTTATGACAAAAAACCGTCTTTTAGCGAGACGAAATGCAAAATATTAATATACAAAGTTCTTTTGGCTGTCGGAGAATATGTCTTAAAAGAACAGCGCGAGCAGATCGGGCCTTCGAACTATTCCGCCGCATCCTGGAACTATGTGCGTTCCGCGTGCAATTACATCGCCGAGCACAGTTCTGAAGAAATATCTCAGGCGGAGGTGGCAAAGAAAGTCGGGCTCAGTCCTTACTATTTCTCAAAGCTTTTTAAGGAATATCTTCAGACTTCCTTCCCTCAGTATCTTGCCCGAATCAGACTTCATAATGCCATTGCGCTTTTAGCCGATGATTCTTTATCCATCACGGAATGCGCCTATATGGCAGGTTTTCAGTCAACGACAACCTTTAACAAAGTATTTTTAGAGTCTATCGGCTGTTCTCCGAGAGAATACCGCAAACTTCATTCCTCAATCATCGAATAAAAACAATTATTCTTTTAACATTATCATTCCTGCCATCGTGCCGCGTTTGCCTTTCTGCGCGCGGTGCGAGAACAGAACATCGTTGTTGCAGCATGTACAGAGTCCGGAAATGCTGATATGCTCTGGTAAAATTCCCGAATATGCGAGCGTTCCGAAAATAATTCTGCTTAAATCCAGATCAAATTTATCATCGTCTTTTTCATAATACCAGGCATCGTCCAGATAATCGAATTCAATAAATTCTTCGAAAACATCACGACTTACTTCATAGCAGCACATTCCTATGCAGGGACCTACTCCCGCATAGATATCTTCGGGTTTGCATCCGTATTCTTCGACCATCTTTTCAACTACTCTTGCGGAGATTTCCTGAGCAGTTCCTTTCCAGCCCGAATGCGCAATGCCGATTGCTTTTTTTACGGGGTCTACAAAGAAAACGGGAACACAGTCAGCGCAGGTAACGGTGATTGCGAGATTAGGCTCGTTGGTTACAAGTGCATCCACGTTCAAATAATTAAACGGTTTTAAAATACCGCAGCCCGCATCGTTTCTTGTTGCCACGCGGACATTGCTTCCGTGGTTTAAATTGCCAATTACAACATCTTCAAGTTTAATTCCGACAGCATCCGTGAAAAGCTCGTAGTTTTTGCGGATGTTTTCTTTTGAATCGTCAGTTTTGATTCCGAGATTCATCGAAGAATAATATCCTTCGCTGACTCCCCCTTCTCTCGAAGAAAACGCATGAATAAGAAAATCAAACTGTTCAAAATCGGGGAACGTATAATACATTACTTCGTTGTTGTAGTTTTCTTTCATGTAAACCCTTTCCTGTACAAAAATACCCTCAATGCAAGCTTGAGGCATATATCTCAGAAAAGCGGCCGGACCCAGGCACCCTTGCGGCACCCGGAAGATTCCTCTTAGTGCTGCTTCGTTCCCGACCTGACACGGTTCGTGGATTTCCGTCGCGCAAGACCCAAACCCAGACCGCTTATCTGAAA
>JAFYHV010000076.1 GCA_017538995.1 Lachnospiraceae bacterium
CTCGGAATAGCAGCGATAAACATTGTTTATCTTATGTATGTGTACGGACTCGGTATGATTGGTTAAAGGAAGAATATGACAGAAAGATACGAATTATCAAAAGAAAGAATTGAAGAAATTATTACGGAAGCGGAAGGACTGGGTATATATGGTCCTTTTTTCGTTTCTGTTTCTAAACATGTGAAGGGTCTTCTTGATATCTACGAGGATATTAAAGTTAACGGTCCGATAGGCAGCAAATCGCTTGAAGAATTAAGGGAGAGAAACGATTTTCTTTACGGAGAAATCTACGAAGAGAATTATAAAAAATCATACCTTAATCCGGATTATGCGTATGAAACCTTAGGCGAGGCAGGCAGCATTTTATCGGCTGTTTACGCCGAAATCTTCGGTATGATTCCCTATGTGTTCGAGTGCGATATCGAAGAACTGGTTATCCGTATGGAACTGCTTCTTGAAGTGTACGGAAATGTTCTTTTAGCTGAAGGCGCGCCCATAAAAGAAGAAGAGCTTCGCGAAATCCTTTACTACTATGTATTTGACTATACCGAAGACGAATCCTTAAAGAGAATCAACAAGCAGCTTACAATTGATAATGCTTATGCAAATAAAATCATTGAGAACTATGATTTATCGGATTTAAGAACTCTTTATGCTTTCGGCGAATATGTCGGTAAGAGCGAAGAAGAAACATTTAAAGCCATAGCTGCTCTTGATGATAAAACAGTCGAGACAATGAGCAGAACATATACCGAAGGTTTCAAAAAAGGATTTGTTGTTTCAAAGAAAGATTTATCAAAGAAAAAGACAGTCAATCTTCGTTACAGATTAGGCTTTGAGAGAGTTGCTGCCGAAGCAATAAAGCAGTTCAGGACCATGGGGCTTGAGAGCGTTATCTACAGAGCAGGGTATGACATCTTTTCGAGAACAGGCATCTTTAAGCCCGGTTATTACGGCGGACTTGCAAATCCTCAGTTTGATGAAGATCACAAGGAAGATATGTCACTCGTATTAGACGGTCATCTTGTTACAAGAAGAATCGAAGGCATTAAGGCTGCATACGAGGAATTAAAGCAAGAAGCCGAAGAATGGGCAGGCCCTGCATGCATGGAGATTTTCGGCGAAGATTCCTTTGTGCCTTCAGAATGCATACATGCCGCAAGATACGGTGCTAAGAAGCAGGAGCTTATCACGGACTTTAGAAGAAAGAGTGCCGAGATTACTAACGAGTACATAAAGCGAGAAGAGAGATCTTTTACGATTATTGCATGGCCCGTTCCCGCAATCGGAAATTACGATGAAATCCTAAAAGAAATAATTACAGTTAACACACTTCCCGTTGATACATATCAGGCTATACAGCAGACTTTAATCGATACTCTGGATAAGTCCGATTACATTCATGTTGTAGGCTGTAACGGCAATAAAACGGACCTTAAGGTTAAGCTTTATGATTTAAACGATCCTGCAAAGGAAACCAAGTACGAAAACTGCCTCGCAGACGTAAACATTCCTTTGGGCGAAGTATTTACATCTCCCGTGCTTAAGGGAACAGACGGTGTTTTGCACGTAAAAGAAGTATTCTTAAACGACCTTAAGTTTAAAAACATTGAACTTGATATAAAGGACGGAAAGATTTCCGCCTACACATGTACCAACTATGAGGATGAAAAGAAAAACAAAGAATTCATTGAAGAAAATCTTTTATTCTATCATCCTACACTTCCTATGGGAGAGGCTGCAATCGGAACGAATACCCATGCGTATGCGCTTGCAAAGAAATATGATATTTTCAACAAACTTCCTATTCTTATCGCAGAGAAAATGGGACCGCATTTTGCGTTCGGCGACACATGTTATTCGAATGAAGAGAGCGTAAAAGTATATAACCCCGACGGCAAAGAAATGATTGCAAAGGAAAACGGCGAAGCGTATACCTACTGCCATACTGACGTAACGATTCCCTATGATGAACTCGGACTCCTTGAAGCGGTTGATTATGAAGGCAATGCGGTTAAACTCATTGAAAACGGTAAGTTTGTTTTAGGAGGCTGCGAGGAACTTAACGTTCCTTTGGAAGGAATTTAAATTTTTTAAAATTTTTTGTAACACTTTTATCTGTGGTTTGTTTATATATCAGAAACGCGTAAAAGCAATTCTGAAAATCATAAACAAACCATATTTTATGAGGCGTTTATGAGCATGATGAACAAAGAAGAAAACAAAGAATACTTTACCACCGGCCAGCTTGCAAAAATGGCGAAAGTATCTGTGAGAACCATCAGATTTTATGATACTCAGAATCTGTTAAAGCCTAGTTTCATAAACGAAGAAACAGGCGCCAGATACTACACCAGAGAAGATTTTCTCAAACTCGAGCAGGTGCTTCTGTATAAGTACTTAGGCTTTTCCATCGAAGAAATTAAAGGTCTTACGATGAACAACGACATGGAATATGTAATGGAATCCATGCGTCTTCAGTACAAGCTCATTGAAGACAAGATGGAGCAGATGCAGCTCGTAAAAGAAGCAATCGACAGCACTATTCATGCATATGAAAAAGAGAAAAACATAGACTGGGACAGAATGCTTAAGATCACAGAGCTTACCGGTATGGAAAATTCTCTTAATACGCAGTATAAAAACTCAGGCAATATTTCAGCCAGAATAGATCTTCACAAAAACTATTCGGTTAACAAAAAAGGATGGTTTCCCTGGCTTTTCGAAGAAGTTTTTAAGGATGTTGATAAGAATAAGAAAGTTACAATCCTTGAAATCGGCTGCGGGAACGGTGCCTTCTGGACGGAGAACATCAAAAAGACACCTGAAAACGTAAATGTTATTTTATCTGATATATCTCTCGGAATGGTAAACGATGCCGAGAACAGTCTTAAAAAGGCAGCAGGAAAGAGCGAGAGATTAAAAAAGACAGTAAATGAACAGTTCAGATTCGAGGCATTTGATTCTGAAGAAATGCCGTTAAAGGATGAATCTGTAGATATAGTTATAGCCAACCACATGCTCTTTTATTTTGACAAACCGGACAAAGTTTTATCCGAGATAAAAAGAGTTTTAAGAAGAGGCGGATTTCTTTTTGCAAGTACTTACGGCAGCTCCCACATGAAGGAGATAAACCTGCTTGTTAAGGAATTTGACGAAAGAATCGTGCTGGCGGCAAAGGATCTGTATCTTATATTCGGACTTGATAACGGTGAAAAGATTTTAAAGAATTATTTCACGAATACAAAAAAGAATATTTACGACGATTACCTGCTGGTGGATAAACCCGAACCTTTACTAAAATACATAATGTCCTGCCACGGCAATCAGCGACGGTACATACCTGACCGATATAAGGAATTCAAAGTATTCGTTGAAAAGAAAACCAAAAAAGGATTTAAAATCACCAAGGAATCAGGGTATTTTAAAGCTTTTAAATCTTAAGCGGATATGAGGAGGCGGTACTATGAGAAAGAAGAAGTTAAACAAGAAAAGTGTGATAATCTTTCTCGTGGTACTGCTTTTTTCTTTTATGATTGCAAAGAGGGTAACATACAGTCTGGCCGAGATAATAAACCCTTACTACAAGATAGAGCTAAGGGGCAGTCGGGATTGTTTTGTATATGAAAAACACGGAAATCGCTACTTCGTTACCACATTCAATTCATGGATGGGTACTGATGAAAAAGAGAAAGAAATTCCCGGATTTATTTATTATGCGGTTGCTTTTTACCTGGGTTCAATGGGAATAGAAGATTATAAAGGGAAAACTCCCGACGGATGTATAGACGGATATATCTGCTATATCATTCTGAATCAGAAAGACGGAACGAGAATTATGCATTATACGTATGAATATAATTTTCCGCAGGCGGAAAAAGTCGACAGATTATATAAGTTCCTCGGTGCTGTTGAAAACAAAAGATTAATAAGACATATGTGTACGGAAATCAGCCATACGAAGTTTTACCGTGAAATTCGTTATAAAGTTCAAAAAGATATAAAAGATTTTAAAAAGATGTTTACATACTAAGGAGGACAGTCTGTCATGAAGAAAAAACTGCTAAATATTAAATTAATACTGGCTTCCATCCCGGCATTAATCATATCAGTTGTGATCCTTCTGATAATTCTTTCGGAATTTGCAGAAAAGACAAATCCGTATAAATCGATTCAGCTTGTAAAAAGCGGAGGAATGGGCGGATATTATGAATCATACATATTTGAAAAAAACGGGCCGCTTTGTACAATGACTGTGTCAGATAATTATAATAATATAGATTCTGAAGAAAAAATCATTCCGGGATTTATATACTATGCGTTGGTTTTTCGTGTGGAATCCATGAGAATTGAGAGTATTAACGGTTATGCGGCATATGGTTCATGTACAGACGGATTTGCTACAGGAATTTGTATGGAAAGAAAAGACGGCAGTATAATTTCTGCATATGTTTATGAAGCGGAATTTCCGGACGGAAAAGATGTAAACAGACTGTACAGAATAGTGGCTTCCTGTGCTCATAAAGATTTTAAAAATATGGTAGTAAGAGAAATCAAATATTCAAAGACTTATCGCGAATTTATATATCCGAAATACAGGGAATTTATGAAGAAATATAATAAGCTAAAAAAAGATTTTTAAAAAAATTTAAAAAAGTACTTGCGCATTACGTTACGTCACCCTATATAATGATATCAACTTAAGTGAAATGTCCAATAGGGCAGAAAGGAGTCAAGAATGACTATAATAGTAACCGGTGGCGCAGGCTTTATCGGAAGCAACTTTATCTTCCATATGCTTAACAAATATCCTGATTACAGAATCATCTGTCTGGATTGCCTTACATACGCAGGAAATCTTTCAACACTTGAACCTGTAATGGATAATCCTAACTTCAGATTCGTAAAAGAAAGCATTACCGACAGGGCAGCAGTTGAAAAGCTTTTTGAAGAAGAACATCCCGACATGGTTGTAAACTTCGCGGCTGAATCACATGTTGACCGTTCAATTGAAAATCCTCAGGTATTCCTTGATACAAACATCATCGGTACCAGCGTACTTATGGATGCTTGCCGTAAATACGGTATTAAGAGATATCATCAGGTATCTACAGACGAAGTATACGGAGATCTTCCTTTAGACAGACCTGATATGTTCTTTACAGAGACAACTCCGATTCATACAAGCAGTCCTTACTCATCATCCAAGGCAGGCGCAGACCTTTTAGTACTCGCATACCACAGGACATACGGACTTCCTGTATCAATCAGCCGCTGTTCAAACAACTACGGACCTTATCATTTCCCTGAGAAGCTCATTCCTCTTATGATTATCAATGCGCTTCATGACAAGCCCCTTCCCGTATACGGCGAAGGCTTAAACGTAAGAGACTGGCTTTATGTAGAAGATCACTGCAAGGCAATCGATCTTGTAATTCACAAAGGCAGAGTCGGAGAAGTTTACAATATCGGCGGACATAACGAAATGAGAAATATCGATATCGTAAAACTTATCTGCAAGGAACTCGGCAAACCCGAAAGCCTCATCACATATGTAACCGACAGAAAAGGTCACGACATGCGTTATGCAATCGACCCCACAAAGATTCATGATGAGCTCGGTTGGCTGCCTGAAACCATGTTTGCAGACGGTATCAAGAAGACCATCAAATGGTAT
Source organism: Lachnospiraceae bacterium (assembly GCA_017538995.1). Lineage (GTDB taxonomy): Bacteria > Bacillota > Clostridia > Lachnospirales > Lachnospiraceae > UBA3766. The sequence goes on from JAFYHV010000076.1 coordinate 5,678, forward strand.
CTTGACAATGAAAGCTGGTGGGAGCCAATTGTATCCGGCGAATATCAGAATTACTACGAGAAAATGTACGCAAACAGATAAAAAATAAAGTTTATATATACAGCTGCGATATATTCGCAGCTGTTTTTTTTACGATTTGTAAGGTGCATTGGGATGCAAGAAATGGTATAATATACAGTGCATAAGTGTTTATCGGAGGTGGAATTATGTTTGAACCTAAAAAGGGAAATTGTTTTAACTGCGGAGGAAAATCGAAATTTCCTTCAAACTGGAAGAATGACTGGTTTATATGTGATGATTGCATGAAAAAGGTAATGCCTTATTTCTTAAGAAAGGTTCCCGACGGAATGCTCATAAAATCATCAAAAAAGATGAAATATTCTTCAATCTGGAATCCTTTTAAGAAAATGGATTTAAATGATATAAAGGGAACTGTAGATTTTGTATTTGAAAACGAAAAGCTGGCTGATGGTTTTAATCCGACAAAGGTTCTCTGCAACGGTAATTTCGAACTGGACGAAGAAAAGAAACTTTTCAGAGTAAAGATGACCAACGGCGATTACAGTCCCATCTTTTCTTTATCTGATGTTACGGATTATTATCTTCAGAACATCTATCAGGAAGATGTGAAATTATATAAGACACACGACAGTTTTACGGATACAATTCTCAGTATCGAATTAAACAATAAATATGTTCCGTTCGTGGAATTCTGTTTCCTTTCAAAAGACACGGTAAAAAGCGGTCTGAAAGGTGATCAGAAGAAGATGAGAAAGGCAGCGGATGACGAACTTTCGTCAGTTTTAGGAAAAGTTTCGTCCGACCCGAAGAATATGATGAATCCTCTTATGAACGCATTAAGCATTACACAGGGGAATCCGTATTCGATGTAAAAGAAAAGTATGGAGGGAAAAATTATGGAAGAGAACACAGTTGAAATTACATATGACAAAAACTTTAACCGTAACAAATGCATAATTATTTTTCTTGCTCTGCTTTTTATCCAGAACTTTGCAGTTAACGCATCAAGCATTCAGAAAATAACATACCTTTATGTCTGGATTCACAACATGGTTATGGATCCCGCATTTGTGGTAAGTTCATTCTTTTTACAGACATTTAAAACGATACTGGTTTATCTGATACCGTTTTCGTTTGATGCAATTATTATCACGGTAACATCAATACTTTACATTCTTCTTTTGGTAAGAGCATGTATTCAGAAACCTGCACCCAAAGCTGAAGCAGATAAAATATTATCACAGGTACTTTTGGTTCATTTTCTCCTGTCTTTATTCCAGGGATTATCATTTATTGTTGTAGGCATTATTCTGATTATATTCCCTTCAATAAGAAACGATATTTTGTTCCTTTATCCTGTGGCATTTGACTTCGTTACAGGCGGTGTGATACTCGTATGGTGCTTGATTATGCTTATTGTTTACAGGGTATTTAAGAGCAAGAAGAGAAGAAAAGAATTATACGGTGTGTAGTATAAATGAGGGGAACTAATGTTACAGGAAGTTATTGAAAGTATTGAACAGAAAGTTGATAAAAAAACTGTACAAAGCCTTTGCAAAAAGGGTTTAAAAAAGTGCAGTTTCAATTCTCAGAATGATTTAGTAAATTTGTCTGATATTGCTTTCTGGCTCTATATTTATGAGTATTATGACGAAGCAATTGAAGTCTGTGATTTGTTCAATGATATGCAGTTTACCGGAAACTACAATCTCTGGTCTTCAGCTGACGGAGCGTTTTGTGTTAAGTCCAGAATATTAAGAGAGCGCGGAGAGATTGAAGAAAGCAGAAAACTGGTTGAAAGAATAAATGAGCACAGACATCCCGAACTTTACATCAACAATGTAGACTGGTACAGAGAGACTTTAAATATAAACATTCAGTCGGATGACGAGTATCATACCAAAGGTATTTATCCGGGCTGGAGATTTGTCAAACTGAAAGTTGCCATTAAGAACAGAGAAGGCGGCAATCATCCGATACCCGATGAAGAGTTCGAAAAAGATATTGCGGAACTTTTGGCTTATCTTAAACAGGCAAAATAACAGATAATTATGAGCGAAGAGATTATTAAACAATGGAATAATGCGGCTGAAAATTTTGCAAAAGAGCAGGAGTGCTCAGCGTTTGCGGATGCCAATAAAAAGATCATAAAAGAAAGATTCAAAGCTTTTAACGGCGAGAAAATATTAGACCTTGGCTGCGGATACGGATACTATACGGATTATTTTAAAAGTATCGGCGGTAACGTGATCGGAATAGATGCATCTAAGGTGATGATTGATATCGCAAAAAAGAATTATCCTGACTGCGAATTTGAGGTTGCTGATATAACCAAAGAAATACCTTTTGAAGATAATTCTTTTGATTTAATATTCTGCAATCAGGTATTGATGGATATAGAAAATGTTGAGAGTGTTTTTTATGAGTGCAGCAGAATCCTGAAGGCCGGCGGAATACTTTATTATGCAATTACACATCCCGCATTCTTTAACGGAGAATGGAGTAAGGACGGGGAAGGAAAACTGATTGATTCGTATTTAACGCCCGGTGTTACGACCAACCTTTTCTGGGGAGAAACAAAACATTTTCATCGTCCTTTGTCATTTTATTTAAATGCTGCAGCAGATGCAGGTTTAAGCCTCATTCATGCTGAAGAACCCAAAGTTTACGACGGAATAAATAAAAACGACGATTTACCGTTATTCTTTTTTGCGGAATATAAAAAACTAGATTAATTTTACTGAAAGATTGGAGGCATCATATGGAAAGACCTGCACCACCCTGGACAAACGAACTTCCCGAAGGAGCATTTGTAACAGGCGAACCGACTTATCCTACAGGTAAGTATTTTAACAGATTTAAAAAAGACGAGGCTTTTGGCCTTAAATATTATTATTTCGATCCTACAGAGCACGGATACCCTAAAAGAGACGATTATCCGCTGCTTATATTCTTCCACGGCACAAGCAATGCTCTGGAAGGTGAGCTTTGCATAAATTATTCGGGCTCTGAGATGTATGCATCCGATGATTATCAGAAAGATCTTGGCGGAGCTTATATTTTAATGCCTATGGCAAACGAATACCGTGATGAGAACGGAAGAGTACAGGGCGCATGGGAAGTGGAATATGTTGAGCCTGTTACTTCGCTTATTGATGACTTTGTAGAGAAGCATATGGATGGCTGTAAAGCAAAAATATTACTCGGCAATTCAAGCGGAGGAAGATTTACTTTTACGATTTCAAAACATCATCCCGAAAAGTTTGATATTATCCTTCCTGTCGGGTCATGCGAAATTCCGCCTGATGAAGTACTCGATGATTATGATAAAAACGGCGTAACACTCTTCTTAGCAATCTGCAAGCATGATGAATTTACACCGTTTGATGAAGTGATTGAGCCCAGACTAGAGCGAATCAGAAACATGAAGAGCAGCTTTATTTTCACGCCCGACTGGACATATAACGGCGATAAAGGTATTGCATCCATCAACTTCGGTATTGAAATGGGCCAGCACTGTCTGATGAATGAAATACAGATGAATGTGAAATTCGATGACGGAACACCTATGGACGAAAGCCTTCCTAACGGTGTAACAGGCTGGATAGCAAATGAATTGAAGAAAATGGATTAGGCAATGAAAAAAGCACTGTTAGTTATAGATATGCAAAATGATTATCTGTGGAGTAAGCGAAAAGAAATGTTTACTTATAACACGGATGAACTGGTTAAAAATGTAAATGAAGCAATTGAATCATATAAGAATGACGGATTTGATATAATTTACATCAAGCACATTTTGCCCAAGATAATGTGGGGTGTCGGATTCTCAATTAAAGGAACTGAAGGTGCAGAAATGTACGA
>JAFYHV010000077.1 GCA_017538995.1 Lachnospiraceae bacterium
ATATAGAAGACAGCGATTCCCGCAACTCTAAACTCAAAGCCATGATGTTCTACATTGATCAGCATTACAATGAACAGGTCACCCTGAAAGAAATTGCACAGGCTGGCGGCGTAAGTCAGAGTCTCTGCAATCAGATTTTTAATAAGCTCACTGAAAAATCTCCGGTCGAATATCTTATGCACTATAGATGCCGTAAAGTTACAGACCTGCTTCTGGCCGGCGATATGAGCATGAGCGAAATTGCAGAACTCACAGGCTTTTCCGGTGCAAGTTACATGGCAGAGACCTTTAAGAAATTCTACAAAATGTCACCAAGAGATTTTAAAAAGATGAGGGCACAAAATACCGAAAAGGAATCATTATACACCGCCAGACTTAAATAACTTCATCATCTCGTTTGTCAGACTATAATCCGAAGGCTGAAGTTCAATCTCAGTGCGACTAACCCACTCGGCATATTTAAGCTCACCCTCGTCCATTTTGATTTTATCATCACCATCTAATTCGCAGTAAAAACCGGCAAGAAGATCCTCTGCCATTCCCCATGGCTGCGATTTATAATAACGGATATTCTTTACCTTAAGGCCAACCTCTTCCATAACCTCACGCTCAACAGTCTGTTCAAGTGTTTCACCAAATTCGGTAAAGCCAGCTACCAGAGCATTATGCGCATAACCTTTTCTGTATTTAGTTATGAGAATTTTATCTTTATTGATGATTCCAATAATAACTGCAGGATTAATTCGAGGATAGATTTTCGCACCACATTCAGGACAGATAAGAGCTCGTTCTACTGTGTCATGTTTAGTCGGCTTTCCGCAGCAACCGCTGAAACGATTTGCTGTATACCACTTCCAAAGATGAAAAGCTGAATAAGCCGCAAAGATTTCTTTGTTAGTTTCCAGCACCAGACGGCGAAGCTCTCTCAAATCATAATAAGAAAAATCTTCCGGAACTTTAGCCACTTCCTGAATCAGAAAATATTTCTGTTTATCAATTGAAAAGATATAAACTGATTTTTCAAAAGAGAAGTCGGAAACCTTTGGAAACACGAGAAGCTTTCTGCTCTCATCATACTTACAAAGAAGCTTTCCCTCTGAAAAATATAAAGCAGAATCATCAGCTTCTGCCTTATAATCTACAAAATGATTTTCAAAAACCGAAGGTGCAATATCCTGAATCATTTTCTTTTCCTGTTAATAAAAAGTACAATTCCAAGTGAAAGGAAATTCGAAAGAACAATTCTTATAATCTGGAATTCATCAGTACCAGTTGTACTTACTACATGAAGAATATTTCCAATAAAATTATTAAAGAAGTGTTCAGAAAGGCCAACCCAAAGTACGCCAGTCATACTTACACAGGTTCCCCATTCAATGGCAAGAATTCCCGCAAGGACTACATAACCGATAGCAAATACAATTGCCTGAGCAACAGACATCTGCCCGTCATAAACTCCAAGCACACACATAACTATATGCCAGATTCCAAAAAGCAAAGCCTGAACATAGTTACCGGTTTTAAATCCCCATTTATCTGTTACTGCCTGAAGAATAAAACCGCGGAACATTCCCTCTTCTGCAAGAACATTTATGATATTTACAATTACACAGATAATTACAGCCACAGCAGAAAGACTTACTTCGGAAGTGGCACCAGAAAGTCCGAAGTTAGTAATATACAAGGATAAGTGAGGAGCTTTTCCCTGAAGGGCAAGCAGCAAAGTTTCCAGACCATAAGAAATTGCAAAGGTAAAAATACCAAGGCCAAAACCACAGCCAATATATTTAAAAGTACTTTTCCATTTTAAACCGATATCAGAAAGCTTTAAGCCGCAAACCTTCATTGCAATAAGAGTTGCAATAATACAACTGATTTTTGTAATTACGTTATCTGCAATAATTGTCTGATCGGTACGGATAAATAAAAACTCAATGTACTTTATTATAGTTGTAATTAAAAGAAGAATTGTGATAATCCGGATAATTTGATTTTTAGATTTGTTGATCTGGTTGTCCATAAATCTCTCACTGTTATTATGATATTTTTTAAACAAAAAAAAAACTGGCAGCTATCTACTTTCCCGGAACGAATCCAGTATCATCGACGTAAGAGAGCTTGACTTCCGTGTTCGGAATGGGAACGGGTATTACCTCTCCACTATGGCCACCGGCATTATTAACAATGCAAGTTACGAGGTGTGTAAGACGATTTCTCGTGCACACAGGACGGATTTCAGAAGATGTTCGTTTTGAACGGAAACGATGATATGGCCAAGTCTCACGACTTATTAGTAATGCTCGGCTGAACGTCTCACGACGCTTACACCTGCATCCTATCAACCTGGTAGTCTCCCAGGAGTCTTCAGGGAACTTAAAGTTCCAGGGAAGTCTAATCTTGAGGTGGGCTTCCCGCTTAGATGCTTTCAGCGGTTATCCCTTCCGGACTTAGATACCCAGCACTTACCCTTGGCAGGATAACTGGTAAACCAGAGGTTCGTCCACTTCGGTCCTCTCGTACTAAAAGCAGCTCCTCTCAAACTTCCATCGCCCATAACAGATAGGGACCGAACTGTCTCGCGACGTTCTGAACCC
>JAFYHV010000078.1 GCA_017538995.1 Lachnospiraceae bacterium
AACACTGTAAATCTCATTTCACAGAAATAAAGACCATTTGGGGACGGTTCTATTTTGGCTTTTTTTACCAGGTGGGGACGCATCTCGAACCAGAGGGACGGTTCTTCTGGTCCTTTTTGAACCAGTGGGGACGGATCTTACTTTAGCTCATAAAAGAAAAATAAAAAACTCATACAACCGAGGAGGCGATTGTATGAGTTCTCTTATAGGGGAATGAAAATGAAAAAAGTATTTTGTTTGGCCGTTTTCTTCTTTTGATGATTTTATGATACAGGCCCAACCTGAAATGAAGTTGAAAACACAAAAAGTTCACAAAAAAAGAACCAGAGGGACGGTTCTTCTGGTTCTTTTTATCGTAATAAACTAGTAATTTAAAGAATTTTAATTATCACTCTTTCGGAATATTCGCCGATAGGATTATATTCAAGTTCAATGGATGAAGCATTCTTAGGAACTACATATAATGCGCCAAGAATAGCTGAACGACCGGGATCAATATTTTCGTTATACGGTTCTGAACCTCCACTGACGAGTTCCGGGTCAACTGCAATATCATCTACATAGCAGTTAAAATCACCTACGCTGACATAATTGGTATCGTTTGAAATATTTGTAACTTTTATTTTAATATATACGCATTTCTTGTCATCGGGAACTGTGGTCCATACATCATTGTAGTTTTTATAATCATAATCTACATCGGTTACTTTTCCGGTTATTGTTTTATTTCCAAACTCTTCATTTATTCCAACAGTTTTAACTGAGGCCAATATTTCTTTTGCATCTTCTTCAGCTGTACTTTTTGAAGTCGAAGAACTATCAGAATCAGAAGAACTGAACAAATCATTCCAAGACTCCTGTAATTCTTCCCAGCTTTTTTCTAAATCCTCTGTTGATGTAGAAGTATATGAACTTTCTGAACTTAAAGAGGAAGTACTTTCATTGCTTGATGAAGAAATGCTTGTAGTGCTTGTTGGAGCAGTGCTTGTGGTTGTTGTAGCATAATTTGGCGTTTCCTTGTTCCTATGATTAGGAATATACAGGAAAACCCACACAGATCCAAATACTGCAGCAATACCGCTTATGATTAATCCTGCGATAGGGAATCCTTTACCGGAGTTTCTTAAAACGGTAAGTCCAAGAATTCCTAAAATAATTCCGATTATTCCGAAAACAAATCCAATTCCGCATCCGCATATAGTCAAAATACCAACTATTCCAAAAGCTAAAGAAGCAATTCCAAGTCCGTTTACTGATTTCTTTTCAACTTCCATGATCTTTTACCTCCGTGATATTCGTATTTATCTGAATTCTTTTGCTAAAGTATAGCACCCGCAAATTTGTTTCGTTGCCACCGTGAAGGTGGCAATTTCCAATTACCCCAGATTCTAATTCGCAAAAAAAACAATTCCTGTAGTGAAAGGAGAACAAATTGCCACTGTTACGGGGGCAACAGAGGAACTAGCAAACAATTAGAATTAATTACATGGGAAACCGTGGGAAAAGGAATAAAATGCCAAATAAACTGGAGGATAAATTATTCAAGGTCAACGTTGATACCATAAAAGAGTTTTTCAGAGAAAATAAAGATGAAATGATAAATGACGAATATGCTTTTGCAAGCTATATGAGACAAATTTTTAAGGAGAAAGGAGTGTCTCAGCAAGAGATATTCCTATACGCCGACATTCCCGAAAGATACGGCTATAAACTCATTTCGCAGGAAAAACATACAAAACAGCGGGATATAATCTTGAGAATTTGTTATTCAGCGGGTATGACAATTGAAGAAACAAAAAAGGCTTTGAGACTTTATGGTATGCCGGAACTATATGTCGAATACCCGAGGGATGCGCTGCTTATGGTGATTTTCAAGGACAGACCGGGAGACATTATTATGGTGAATTCGATACTTAAACAGAATGGAATGGAACCGCTCAGATCAAGTGGAATGGTATAAAGGAGGTGCCTATGAATATTCAAAAACTTGAATGTCCAAACTGTCATGCAGCTTTGGACAGTGATTACGGAAATGAAGGCATCTTCTTTTGCAAATACTGTGGTCAGAAAATGATAGTAGAAGAAATGCAAAATGCCGAATATGACCTTAAAATCCGTAAAATGGAGATGGATCATGAGACGGAAAAGATAGAATTGGAGCATAAGCAACAAAACATACAATCTGCGTATGAGCAGGAGAAGATGGCAGCAGATTATAAGTTTAGGACGACAACAATTTTTGCATGTATTTTTCTTCTTGTTTTCATTTTTGTAGTAATGCTTATAGCTTTGATGATAACCAGTATATGATTTTGTATAAAAACAGTTGAAATCACTTAAATTTGGGATATGAATGCCGATATAATAAATGTGTGATAATACATGGAAAAAGCGTTAAAGTATGATGCGATTCAAAACTGTAGATTATGCAAAATGGTAGTCAGTTGCAACTCAAATAATTAAGGCATCTTTCTATCTGAAAAGGTAGAAGATGCCTTTTTGTACATATGGAGGCCAGAATGAAAAGAATTAATTGGATAAAATTGTCATTAAGTTTTCTTGCTTGCGTGGTTGGTATAGTTGGATTATCTATAAGCGCAAAAGCACAAACTATAAATGATCCTATAAGTGGATATTTGTATGAATTTCCTAAAAATGGAAATTATACAATTTCTCCTAATAGCGCATATACTTCCATTGGTGACCAAGGAACTTTGTATGGTCTTTTTTCTATTGATGGAAATTTGACAAAAACTGATAACTATAATGGTTACATTACATATGAAGTTGAATCAGATAATGTAATGCTTAAGTACGTAATTAACAGAGATTTCTTTAAAGAATCTGATACAAAAAGATATGCTGTATTTGAAAAGAAGAAAAAACTCTATGGAGAAAAGCTGGATTCAAAAATCGCATCGGGAACTATAATTCTTCAGACTTCTAAAGATGGCGAGAATTGGTATACGGACACAACATTATACGATGTAGGTGCTGAAGGAGCGTTTAACGGAAATATTTATTTAACAAAAGATATTCAGCAAGTGAATGGTTGCTATTATCGTGTAATTGTAGGATATAAGACCAATAAAAAAAATGAAAAGAAAAACGATTACAAGAAATATGTTGAAGTATATCAATTTTATTTGGTAAACAGTGCTGAAAATGCAGCAAATTTTGCAGATCCCGGAATGGAACCTAAAATGAATTTGGGTTCAAAAGAAGGTGTGAAGACGAATAGTGGTTATGCTGTATCCAGGACGATAGGAGTTAAGGATCCTCATTATGGTTGGGATATAGGCCAATTCTATGTTAATGGATATACAAGAGACACTAAAGATGCAGATACAGGCGATATGGTATTCCTTAAAAATGTTGGAGACAGAGTTACTTTATGGTTTAGATTGAATGAAAATATTGATGCTTTAAGAGGAAATGATAAATTATCGATTGTAAAAGATAAAAAAGGGTATAACCAGGAATACCAAATTGAAAGAACCGGAATGGGACGCGGAACTCTGATAATCAATTTTATTGGAAAAGAGGGAAGCAACTCTGAACAAAGAAAGCCTATTATTTATACCGATTATCTGGAGGCAAATGCGAGGACAGGTGCAGATACTAAAGTTGAATTATTTGAGGAAGGAGATTATGAAGTAGTTCTTGACTACAAGATTAAGAAAAAGAATAATTTCTTATTCTTCCCGAAATACTATGATTATCAGATTAGTTTTAAGTTTTCTGTAAGAAACGGAAATTGTATGGTATTCCCTTTTGATTTGGAAACCGGCTCAGAATTGTCAGATGGCGACATAACAGAAAACGGTTTTTATCTGGACATGGCCAAATCAAAGTATCTGGATATAGATGTTAAGAGAACTGTTTTGTCAGGTAATCTTACGGAGGATGTTAGATTTAACAGACCGGCAAAAGATGGAGATCAGTATTCTGAAGAGGGCATTTATACATTTGATGTAAAAAATAAATATACAGGAGAGAACACAACAAAAGTTATATATGTTGGAAGTAGCAAATACTTGAAGGCACTGTCCAAGAACAATTTATCTGTTGAACAACTAAACCAAGAAATTACTTCTGGTGCGGTTGTAAATAGTGATGGTACTCTCAGTAAGAATGTTATTATAGATGAAAGTACAGGAGCAGCAGTAACAATAATTCATCAAAGTGAAGTTCCTGCGAATATTACGGAATTAGTGGAAAGAGAACCTTTGGTTGTTCAAGTTCCTGTCGAAAAAGGTCCAACATATTTGTTTGATGTTAATAGTGTAATTAATTCAGAATACTATTATCCTATAATATTTATCGTTGTTGGTGTTGTTGCTTTTTCTTGGTTACTTATAATTATCTTGATTATGAAAACTTCTTCTCAAGGAAGAGCTTTGAGGAAATTTATTAAATCGTTTGAGAAAAAAGTTGAAAAAGAGGATTGATGTATGAGTAAAAGAAATATTAAAAGAATCATTTCAGTATTTCTAATTTTTATTATTGCATTTATAGGATGTAAACCGCAAAATATTTCTTCCAGTACAGAAATGATTCCTGTGTCGGTGGATAATCAGGGAGTTGAAGAAGAGGAATTTCCTGAAGTTTTACTTGATGCAGATGGGAATGTTTTGTACAGTTCTATGTCTGATGAGGATTTACTAGAGTATATTGAAAATGATCTTTATTATAAGATTGTAAGAGAATTGGATAATGATGAATATTTTGTAGAAAGTATAAGTGCAAAATATATATCTCAGGAATATTTGGATGAAATTGAATATAATTCAAAACCGAATATTTATTTTGGATATACTTTAGCCGAACTTGATGAAGAATTTCAAGGCACGAGATATGTTTTTACTCTTGGGGAAAATGGAGAAACTGTTGTTAAAGAATTTCAAGAATATGATGATACATATGATCAAATTGTTCGTAATGTGGCAATAGGTACAGGAGTAATCCTTGTTTGCGTGGTTGTATCAATCGTAACTCATGGAGCAGGTGCAGTAGCGGTTAGTACTATGTTTGCGGTTGCGGCCAAAACTGGAACGGTAGTTGCGTTGTCTGATGGTGCTTTGAGTGCGGTTGTGTGTGGAGCCATAGAAGGGATTGAAACAGGCGATGTTGAAAAGGCATTAAAAACGGGTGCTCTTGAGGGAAGTAAATCGTTTAAATGGGGAGCTATTGTAGGTTGTGTAACAGGTGGGGCTACAAAATTTTACGATTTATATAAAGGCACTCAGACAGGTCTTAGTTTATCGGAAGTAGCTACTATACAAAAGGAAAGTAAGCTCCCCACAGACATAATAAAACAATTTCATTCCATGGAGGAATATAAGGTTTTTGCTGAGGCAAATTTGGAACCAAAGGTTATTAATGGAAAAAGTGTTTTGTTTAATAATAATATTGATTGGCATGACACTTTAGATGAACTTGGGAGAAACAATTTAGAAAGAGTGAAAAAGGGGTTAGCTCCTATAGATGCCACCGGACAAAAATATGAATTGCATCATATAGGACAAAATGCCGATGGGACACTAGCTATATTAACGCAGGCTGAACATGATAAGCCAGGATTGCATGGATTTAAACTTGTATCAGAAATTGATAGAAACGAATTTAATCAATTTAGAACTAAATTTTGGAAAACCATAGGTAAAATGATTGAGGAAGGGACACTGTAAGGAGATAAGCATATGATAGATAATTTGCCCAAATTTAAGTATCATCCCAATTTATACAATCTTGGTATTGTTAAATTTAAAAATGGAATATGTAATTGTTGTGGAAAAATAACAAATGCATATATACAGAATATGTATACTTCCGAAGAAATTGATTGTATTTGTCTAAAATGTGTTTCAAATGGAGAGGCATCCAAGAAGTTTGATGGCGAATTTGTTCAAGATGCAGAAAAGATAAGCGATAAAGATAAAATTGATGAGTTATTTAGGAGAACGCCGGGATATATAAGTTGGCAGGGAGAACACTGGTTAGCTTGTTGTGATGATTATTGTGAATATATAGGAACGGTTGGGATTTCAGAATTGAATGAAATGAACATCTCAGAGGAAGTATTTAAAGAGTTTGATAATAGTGGATTATCAAGTGATTTTTGTGAATCTTTGAAAAAAGATGGCTCTCCATGCGGATATTTATTTAGGTGTTTGCATTGTGGCAAATATAGAATATGGATTGATGCAGTTTAATTTCTTACGAAATATAAAGGAATATGATTTGGAATGATATAATCATAGATAATCAAAAAAAATGAAAAAATCAGTTAATTCACTAAAAAGAATAAACTGGAAACTCTATCGAGCCCTTCTTTTGATAGGCTTGTTTCCTGCTATTTACACGACAGTAAGGACGTTCTTTTTAGGGCAATTAGGCAGTGATTGGGCCTTTTCTATTGCCGGACAACTCTCATGGGTAAATTTGATATATGAGATAATGGATGAAGCGATTATTCTACCGCTTTTCTTTTTTATGGGCGCTTCGTGTGGTGATAAGAAAGAGTTTTCAAATAAGCTTAAAACAGGCCTCATTACATCGGGATTGATTTATGTCGTGATTGGAACAATTGTGTTTGATTTTGTGACACCGATGCTTAAGTTTATGGCTGCTTCGCCAGATATTATTTCGGAATCAGCAACTTATATTCGAATTGAAAGTATCGCTAATATATTTGGTATTTTATATCGCTTTGCACTTGTTGCGTTGATTACCATAGGATCGAGCAAGGCGGTTTATATCATAACAGGAATTAGAGTCTTATTATCAATTGTATTTGATACATTTCTGGTTTCAGAATTGTCGATATCATTAAAACTTGGTGTAAATGGTATTGGAATATCAAACATAATTGTTAATCTGATTTTGTTTGTTGTAGTTATCCTGATTCTCCAAAAAGAAGGCTATTCAGTATTCTCAAAAGAAAAGATGTCTTTCGCTTGGATGAAGGGATTTGCAAGGATTGGAGGAATATCCGGACTTGAATCTTTTATCAGAAATATTGCATATATGCTGATGGTTTCCAGAATGGTAAATATGGTTGGAGAGCAGGGTACTTACTGGGTAGCCAACAACTTTATCTGGGGTTGGCTGCTATTACCAGTATTACAACTTGGGGAACTGATAAAGCAGGAAGTTTCTAAAGACAAAAATGCGATAAAAGAAAACAGTTTAGGATATCATATAACGACAGCAATTATCTGTGCTTCATGGTTTGTTTTGATACCTTTATACAAGCCTTTTATGAAGTATGCTTTGGGCTATGACGATGTCGATAAACTTTTTACTCTGGTAATGGTATTGCTTGGATTTTATGTGTTATATGCGTTCCAGAATGTTTTCGATGCCACATTCTATGGTGTAGGAAAAACCAATTACATGCTGTTTGAATCGGTTGTTACAAATTCGATTTATTATGGTGGATTTTTCGTTGCATATCTTTTAGGATTGTGGACACCAAGCCTCATTGGAATCGCTATTATGTTTGGTGTTGGCAATGCATTTGACAGCGTGGTATCATTAGGTGCGTACATTTTTATGCGAAGGAGACTTAACAAAGAAAATGGATAACAAATCATACTTAATAAAAGACACAACAAAAGAAGAGCGCATAGCACTCATAAAATCATGGATTCCCGACGACGAAGTCATGGATGCTGAAGGTGCACCGGATCTGTGGGATTTGTATGCGGATTATATTAACGGCACAAAAGAGATTGCTGAATGTAATGCCGCATTTAAAACAGATTATTTATCAGAATAATATCTTTTAGGATATGTTTTAAGGACTCACCTCGTGGGTCCTTTTTTGATGCCCAAGTCCCATATAGCACCCTTATATATGCCACATACTATAAGTCCCGCATATAGGACAGGGCTTTACAGGTATCTGTGGTAGGATGTATTCAGTGAAGAGGTTACAGACCTCGAATATTAAAGAAAGGCGGGAGAGCTTATGGTAAAGACAAATGTATTGGTTGTTGGTGTTAAGAACTTTAGAGGCAAAGACAAAATGATTGATTATTTTCTGCTGATGCCGGATGGCGAGAAGATTTATGCTTTCTCGATAAAGTACACAGATAATACATACAACATGTGCAAGGGAGGCGTAAGAATCAACGAGATCTTAACGAAGAGAACTCACGATTATGGAATTATGAGACTCGTTAAGAGAATGAAGTTTATGCTCCCTTACTTCAAGGAAGAGTACAATGTAGCATAGGAGGTGCGTTATGAAAGAGTTAATGGAAAAGAAATGGATATTCTGGGGCGCAACAGCAGGTTTGGTGTTATTTGGACTAGTTTACACAATCTTTCCGGCAGATGTCATACCGGACTTCATCGTTTTGCTCGGACAACTTGACGATCTGGTGGTCAATCTCATAACCCTTGCAGGCATAGTATTTAACATCGGAATGGCGTTGGGCTGGTTCCAGCCTACCGAGCAGAAAGCGGAGTATGGCAACTGCGATGATTATGGATACTACGAAGAAAGATAATTGAAAAAATAAAACTCATACAAATCACTTCGATTTGTATGAGTTTTTTATCATTATCTTTAGATGATACAGATGTTGTCTCGGTTTTAACGGACATATTCTCACCACCATTAAGTACCATTTTCAAACAAAAACACCCTGCACACGGCAGGGCATGTAATCTGAAATTTTTGTAACTTTCTTTCGCTGTTAAGCTAGGTGCGCTATGGTAAGTTACCACCTTTGTAGTCCTCCCTGTTCACCGCCTCGCACCGCGGATTGCACTTCATAGGAGCATCCTCTTTAACCCCGGGACCAGGGAAGAAGTTTCCTTCTTGGCTTGATAGTATCATATTGAATTTAGGAAAACAATATGCCTTTTTCTGAATTTTTCGGAAAATCATTTTCTTTTGACATCCAAAAATTCCCTAAAACAGCCACTTTGAGGGCTGTTTTTTTATTTTGAAAAATTATTTTTCGTGATTATTAACAAACTTTATTTTTTGGCTGTTTTTATATTGATTTAAGTATTTTAGGATGTTACGATACAATCAAATTCAGGACTTCTAACGTCGGATTCCCGACGCCGATATATAGCCCGTATTTATCGGATTTTCCTGCTAACAATTAAATATTTTAATTAGCAGGAGAGCCGCCAGCCTCCTGCATAAAGGAGGTTACAATGGCAGATGATAAAAACTATAATGATGGAAACAGAGAGTATCGGAGCGATTTATTTTCGATGCTTTTGAATGAAAAAGAATATGCACTGGATGTTTACAATGCGGTAAACAATTCAGAATATGATAATCCCGATGATATTGAGATTATTACTCTTGAGCATGGTGTTTCTCTTTCGATAAGAAATGATGCTTCTTTTGTGCTCGATATGAGCGCTAACTATTATGAGCATCAGTCGACATACAATCCAAACATGCCTTTAAGAAATTTGATTTATTTCGTAGAGGATATTAGAAGAAAAGTTGAAAAGGAAGACAGGAACCTGTTTGGAAAAGCAAAGATAAAAATACCAACACCACACTTTGTTGTATTCTATAACGGAGAAGAGAAAAGACCTGAGGTGGAAATACAGAAGCTTTCGACATCTTTTTGCAAAGAAACGGATGAACCGGAACTTGAAGTAATATGTAAAGTATATAACATAACCCCAGGGAATAATAGGGAACTTTTAAAGAAGACTGAAGTGCTCAGGTCTTATGCATATATAGTTGAAAATGTTAAAGATAAAATAAAAACAATGTCTTTGAAAGATGCAATTCATACTACGATAGATGAATGCATATCAAAAGGAATTTTGAGTGATTTTCTCTCAAAGAACCGCAGAAAGGTGGAGAAAGTTATGAATTTGGATTTTACATTTGAAAGACAGATTGAACTTACCAGAAAAGAGGAAAGAGAACTTGGCCGTACGGAAGGACGCGAAGAAGGCCGTATCGAAAGTGTATTATCTTTGTTAAGGAAAGGAAAGATTACTCTTTCTGAAGCTGCAGAAGAGATAGGTACAGACGAAGATAAGGTTAAAGAATTACTTGGAAATTAGGCAAGGGATTGCGATATATCCGAGTGCGGGGAAAAAATGTTTTTTAAGAAGGAGCCTGATTTTGTATACAGGCAGCTTCTGGATCTAAGATAAAAAGAGCTTCAGCCGAGAGGACTGAAGCTTAAATTTTGTGGTATAATATTCATGCTAAAAGAAAGGAAGATGTGACATGAGTGACAGACATAAAAGAAAATTAAGAGTTATTTTGATAGCCGGAATTATTTTTGCGGTACTTTTTATAGGAGTGGCAGTTTTACGAGTAATAAGAATCAGCGCCGGCATTAAGAAGATTAAGGAAGAAGCGGCGGTTTATGAAGAGCAGGCTAAGGAGCAACAGAGCACGGAAACGCCCGTAAAAGTAGCAGATCCTGTTGAGAAAGAACCTGAAGAAACTCCTGCAGAACCCGAAGAAACAGAGCCTCTTGAAGACATTGGCGAAAACTATTTTAAAGAAGTTACAGAAGATGACGTGGTGTTTGATGAAGAGACAGGCATACAATATGCCAAAAATCAACTTCTAATCAGTTGTGACATAGGTGTGCCCAAGGAACTTATGCAGGATGTTTGTAACGAAATAGATGCTGAGATTGTTGGTTATATAGAGATTACAAGCGATTTCCAGATAGAGTTCAAAGAAGATAAAACATTCGGAGAACTGGAAGCGATGATGATTGAGTTACCGGAGAAGTATGATTTTATCAGAGGTGCTTCTTTTAATATGGTATCCGAAATAGGCATTGATTAACGCATTTAAGGAGCATTATGCAATTAACATCCGGAATAATTGAAATTGATCTTCACGGACTGCGTGTCGAAGAGGCGGTGCAAAAGGCGGAAGATGCGGTCAGAAAAGCCTCGTCTTCGGTGTATATCATTCGCCTGATTCACGGATATCACAGAGGAACCGGAATTCGCGAAGCCGTTGAATATGAGTTCTCCAACGGCCGAAATTCGAAGGTCAAACGCGTCCGTCCGGGCAGCAATCCCGGGATTACCGAGCTGATTTTACGAGAAATTTAAATAACCCCCATAAAAGAATCAGCCCTCATGCGTGTATTTTACGAGAAGGGTAAATTATGCCCTAAAAACAAGGGGGAATTAAAGATGAAAACAAAGACAAGTTTGCTGATTGCACTAATCACTGCAATAATGTTCGTTATGACCGGTTGCAGTTCCAAAGCTTTAAATGCAATAACCGAAACAACGCCTGATACCGCATTCAAAGAAGTGAGGGTCGAAAAGGTCGGCAATCACATCTATATCGAGGAGAATTTCTGCGAAAAAAGAATGCGCGAAGACCAGAAAAAAGAAATTATGGCGGCTCTTGAGGAAGCGGATAAGCTGATTGATGAGGATATGTATGTTTACGGAGTGACCGAAAGCTTCGATAAAAGCGGATACAGTTTTAATGCAGACAGATATGTAAAAGGCGTGGATATTACCGACGCCAAAGCAAGATGCGATTGTAAAGACGGAGTATACACATGGAAATCATCCAGTGGCGGCACATATACGAAGCAGGACATCGACATTGATACAAGCAAAGTAATT
>JAFYHV010000079.1 GCA_017538995.1 Lachnospiraceae bacterium
ATATGGCAGGGAGATATCACAAGGCTCGCCGTGGATGCTATCGTTAATGCGGCGAATTCACAAATGCTCGGATGCTTTGTCCCGATGCATACCTGTATCGATAACTGCATCCATACCTTTGCAGGCATCCAGCTTAGGGAAGAATGCAACAGACAGATGAGTCAACTTAGGATCAAATATGGAAGGAATTTTGAGCAGCCTACGGCGGTTCCTATGCTGACGGATGCCTATAACCTTCCCGCAAAGAAGGTGATACATATCGTGGGTCCGATCGTCCAATATAATCTGACACCAGCACTGGAAAAGGATCTGGCTGACTGTTACCGGAATACCCTTGATATGTGCCTGGAGAATGGACTTAAGAGCGTGGCGTTCTGCTGCATATCAACGGGAGTATTCCATTTCCCGAATAAGAGAGCCGCAGAAATAGCTGTGGAGACGGTGCAGGGATGGCTCAGGGAGCATCCCGGTGAGATGGAAAGGGTGATCTTTAATGTTTTCAAAGATGAAGATAAGTACATCTACGAAAGACTTTTATCGTGAGATGCCTAACGGATATGAAGAATCTATCAGAAAGGGCGCTGGACGTCCAGTGGACGTCCGTTTAGCGCGGACCGGAACGGAGTGGAGAAATGAGAGCTGTGAGGTACTTTAGCAGAAATGTTTCTTATGGCAAGGGATCAAGGGATGAACAGATTGCCAGACTGAAAAAAGAAATTGAAACTGCCGATGCCATAGTGATCGGAGCAGGTGCCGGACTTTCCACTTCTGCCGGATTGACCTACAGTGGCGAGCGTTTTGATAAGTACTTCTTTGATTTCGCAAAGAGGTTCGGAATCAGAGACATATACTCCGGTGGATTTTATCCTTTTCCGGACGTTGAAACTCGCTGGGCATGGTGGGCAAGGCATATTTACTACAACAGATATATTGATGCTCCGAAACCTGTATATCGGGAACTGTATGAACTTGTGAAGGACAAGGATTATTTCGTCATCACAACGAATGTGGATCACCAGTTCCAGAAGGCCGGATTTGATAAGAAGAGACTTTTCTACACGCAGGGAGACTATGGTTTGTTTCAGAGCGTGGATGGCCATATTCAGAAAACCTATGATAATGAAGAATGGGTGATGAAGGCAATGGAGGCTCAGGGCTTTGTAAAAGATGAATCGGGTGTGTTCCAAGTGCCGGAGGACAAGGGGATTACTATGAGAATACCAACAGAAATGATTCCGAAATGTCCTGATGATGGTTCGGATGTGACGATGAACCTTCGCGCAGATGATTCTTTTGTGGAAGATGAAGGTTGGCACAGAGCTTCAGCAGCATACTCGGATTTCCTGAGAAGATATGAGAATCTTCATGTGCTGTATTTGGAATTGGGTGTTGGAGCTAACACGCCTGTGATCGTCAAGTATCCGTTTTGGCAGATGACAATGGCGAACGACAGGGCGGTATATGCCTGCTTGAATTATGGAGAGGCGTTTTGTCCGGGAGAGATAGAGGATAGAAGCGTCTGTATAGATGGTGATATAGGAGAGGTGCTGGCGCGATAACTCGAAAGTTAACGCACTATGTTAAAAACATAACTACTGAGTAAAATTGAAAGTTAATTGTCTAAGAATATTTCAGTATTTCTAAATAGATGAAACGTAATTATGCTAAATAGATTAACTTCTGGTATTGTCGGCTAAACAGTTTTCTGTAATATTACTAACTGAGCATAGTGGTCTTTATATGTTCCGATATGCTTAAAACCCTGTTTTTCAAAACGTTCTGTCATCTCGTCAGACGAGAAGAATTCGCCATTGATATTGCGGCATAAGAAGTTCAGTATTTTGCGGATTGGATGCGGGAAATTCGGATCAGCTATGTAGATCTTTCCGCCGGGTTTGAGAATGCGAAGAGCTTCTTTCTCGAAAGAATCTTTATCCGGAAAATGATGATAAGCCATACATGCCGTAAGTAAGTCGAAATAATCATCTTCATAAGGCGTGTTCTCACATGAACATTCTCTGATATCCATATTAGGACACTTCTTCTTGGCCACCTTCAACATATTCATTTCAACATCGATTCCATGACCTTCAATGCTTTCGAATTCACTGAAAGTCTTAAGGATAGTACCGGTGCCACAACCGACATCAAGTACTTTGCTTCCTTGGGAAAGATTAGTGTATCTGTAAAGAAGTTCATAGAATTTTCGGGATAGCCTGCCTTCGAAATGGTCATCGTACTTGTCAGCTCTTTTATCAAATTTGAAATCGCGTTTGTTCATGTGGTTTTCCTCTCTTTCTCGATTGTAAAATATGCACCGATTGCCATTAATATGAATGCTGATATGAACAGCAGACCGGGTATTTTTTGGAATAATATAAGTGATATCAATGCACTTATGAATGATGCCAAAGCATAGAATGCCGAAGTTTTAGCTGCTCCTATATAGCGCTGCGCACGTATATAGAAAAATATACTCAATCCATAGGCAACAAAGCCCAAGAGAAATGCCAGAAGGATATATGGCGTGTAAGACAACTTGTCTCCTGATAAAAATGCTACGATTAAGGCACCGGTACCGGAACCAAATCCCTTAACAATGACTACCTTGACAGGTTCGGAGTGCGACAGTTTCTTGGTGCAGTTGTTTTCGAATCCCCAACATATACACGCGAGAATGGCTAATAAGGAGTATATCGAAAAAGATAACGAGTATATGTCTGTAAGCGACAGAAGAATACTGGCCAATGTTATCAGTATTATTCCTGTCCAAAGTCTTCCGGATATCCTTTCTTTGAAGATCACAAGAGCAATTACAGATGTTGCTACTATCTCAAAGTTGTTCAGAAGGGACACCGTCTCTGCCGATGAGTTGTTGATAGAAATCATAAGCAGGATTGGCGCAATGATATCTAATATAATCATTGCAATCATATACGGGATGTCACTGTGAGTAAGACGCTCAGCTTTCTTATCATGGCGTGTTGTTTGCGGAATAAAGAACATTCCAAAACCTGCGCCGAGATACAGGAATCCTGCCAGAAAGGTCGGAGGGATTTTTTCCATCAGTATTTTTGAAAAAGGTGTGCTAAAAGCATAGAGCAAAGCAGCAAGTATGGCATATCGTATAGCTTTCTTATTGTTCATATTCTCAACTTTCTGAACATCGTGTTCAGTAATATGGTATAATGAACTATATTGGCAAACAATAATCAGAAACCGCAATATGTTCGGTACTGAACAAAATTACAAAAATGTACGGGAAACTTGGATATGGATAGAAGACAACAAAAGACAAGATTGGCAATATATGATGCGTTAACAAAACTATTGACCAAAAGACGGTTTGAAGATATAACCGTTCAGGAGATAATTGATGAGGCTAACATAGGTAGGAGTACATTTTATTCCCATTTCGAGACAAAGGATCAACTTCTGGAGGAAATGTGCAATGAGATGTTCTCGCATGTGTTCTCAGATTCGCTCATGCCGGAAGGAAGTCATGACTTCTCTGGAAATCATGCAGACATTAGAGCTTTGCTGGAACACATCCTTTGGCACATTAGTGATCACAAGGATAATATCGGCTCGATAATGTATGGTGAATCAGAGAAGCTCTTCACCAGATATTTCAGTGAGTATTTGGAGAAAACGTTTGGAGAACTGATCTCGCATATGGACATCGATGTATCAGAAGAATTTAAAAAGCAATTTGTTATCGGAAGCTTTATCAGTACAGTAAAATGGTGGATAGCAACAGGATTAAAGCAGAGCCCAAGTGAGATTATTAACGACTACATCACTTGTCTGCTTGGTTCAAAAGCTGGATAAATCGTTAGCATAATTTGGAAAGAAAATTACCGTTTTGCTTAATAACGGAGAAGGACAGACGATTATGCAAAATATATTGTTAAAGCAATTATCGTTTTATATGGGCAAAAGGATACATTTTATGAATTTCTTGATTTGATCACAAGTCAAAAATTAGAACCATACGAAAATGAAATTGATGAAAAAGGAATGATTGTATATGAAACGGTTCCTCGTGCTTTACGTGTTTATGTGGGAGGTAAAGAAGGGGGATATGTTTTATTAAAAGAACCGGAAAACATAAATGAAATTGTAAAAAAATTTGAAGAATTGGAAAATCATGCTGTGGAAAGCTCTAATTAAGCTAAATAATTAGAAAATAGGCATACTCAGAGAGGATATTCGTTGCGATATCCTCTTTTTATTTTCATTTGTGCAAGCAATGCATCGAGCAGTACCGATGCAACTATTTGCTTGTTGGTGTATTACCCCAAACCCCGAACATAATCAATTTGATTATGAGCCACGCAGATGAATCTGCTGAAAAAATATAACTTGAACAATTATTGAAAATAGAAATTATAAAAAAAGTCCTTTCAATGACGTGCGGCTCCGAGTGAAAAACGAGGTTTAGGGGTTTGGGGGCTTTGCCCTCAACAAGCAAAAATGGCGTCGATGATAATCGAGGCATTGCTTGCGAAGAATGTAGTAAAATAATTCGAATTGGTAAAAAAGGAGTATATATACCACTTTGATACCTATGACTTCCGATGTAATCCCGCATATTTCCGATTATGTTCATTGACTCGAATAAATACCGCTATTAAAATATAAAGTGGAGGATGTTAAAGAAAGACATTCTCCATATTTTTAGAAGCATCCATTGAAAGGGTGCTTATTTTTTTACCATTTTTCAAAGAAAGGAGGAAGCAAAAAACAGTTTTTGGAATTTAGCAGGATTATTGTTTTATTCAAAAATTCAAATTTGCAGAAATCTTATATGGAAAATAATTCAAATTCAATGCTTTCTCCTTTCAAAGGAATGTTGGATTGTGATACAATTTCACCAGAGGAATTTGAGATAGTCGAATCGATACTCATGAAAGGAAAAAGAGAAGAAATCAAAAAAATCTTTAAGGATAACGGATTCGAAGACAAGTTTAAATTCCTTTATTGTGAAAGTGACAAAAGATACAAACTAAGAATTCCTGCATCCTTAAGGAACAAATACAATTTAAAACCGGAATACAAACAGAAAAGTGAAAAGGAAGTCATTGATGCTGTTTATAATGATTACCACAAATTATCTATGATGAGACTTACTCTCGATGAAGTTTATGAAATGTGGAAACCTATTCGTGTAAAAAAGATTTTGCAGAAAGATCGTTCCATGCATACGGCAAGAAAGAATTTTGAAGTTTATGATGCTCTTGTTAAGGGAACAGATTTCGGAAAAAAGACTTTTATTAAAATCAGGTATCAGGATTTTGAAGATTTTTACAGCATCTGTGAAGGAAAGCATATCAGCAAGTCGAGAGCTAATGAGATTAAAACTACTCTTAATAAGATATGGGAGTATGCCAAATCAATCGGGCTTATTGATATTAACTATTCCAAAGAATTCTATCTTACGGACTTTAAATTTGCTCCTAAGAAGGCAAAGCCTATTAAGAATTCATATGAAAGAGACAAGTTAATAGATTATTATCTTTCACTTGATACCGTTTACGGATATGTTTGTGCTTTGATGGAATGTCTGAATTTAAGAATCAGCGAGGTGAAAGCTCTTAAATGGACCGATGTGTTTCTGGACGACGGGTTGATTTGCGTCAGCCACATGGTTGATCACGAAGGCAACTATCGGGATTACACAAAAAATCATGACGAGGATGGAATTCATTTTGTTCCTATTTCTCCTAGGGCGATGGATATTCTTAACAGAATCAAAGAAAAGAATTACGGTTTTAGAGACGATTTTATCTTTCTCGGTAAAAACGACAATTTCATATTAACTGGTGAATGTAATAATAACATTCACAGAGCGTGCGAAGCTCTTGGAATACAAAAGAATTTTACAACGCATGATTGCAGAAGGTATGCTGCAACAAAAGCAGCTCTTGAAGGAATGTCAACTCCGGCTATGCAGATGGCTTTCGGATGGAAAGACAGAGATACAGCAGAGAAGTATATTCAGATCGCAGCAGCCACAAAAGAGCATCAAAAAATGCTTGTAAATGTCCTAAATTAGGCATTTCTCGCCATCAAAAAAAGTCTGGACCACTTTTGGACCACTTTTTTGAACATAAAAAAACACCCTGAAAGCATTGCAATCAGGGCATTTCTAAGCGCAGCTCGTAGCGGAATCGAACCGCTGATTCTGCCGTGAGAGGGCAGCGTCTTAACCGCTTGACCAACGAGCCATTTTTAAACTAGCAAAGACTATTCTATTATAACAGGGTGAAAAAAGCAAGTATTTTTTTATTTACTGATTTTACCTTGTTTTTTAGTGCTTTATGAAATTCTCGAAGCACTTCTTCTGTCGTGATTCTTGTAATAGTTTTCCTTGTCTATATACATAAGGGCATCGATGTTATTAAGGAAATCTGATACATCGCCTTTTGAGAAATCATATAAAGAGGTTCCTATTGCAGCAGAAAGTCTGTAGGGTTTGCCTGAAGTCTTATTAAACTCGTCAAAAGATTTTAAAATCTGTTCTTTGTACGAATTTAATTCTGTTTCCGAAGATGTTTTTATGATGATAACAAATTCATCGCCAGCGAAACGAATAATTGAGCCATTGGAGGAGATTACTTCTTTTAGGATGTTTGCTACGCTTATTAAAGCATTGTCGCCTTCCTCGTGCGAATAAAGATCGTTGATACTCTTAAAGCCGTTCATATCAAGCATCATTGAACCGATGGTACCCTTGCTCTTTTTTCTGAAGTCTTTCTTTATTTCATCAAGGAAATAGCGGTTGTAAACGCCGGTCATTTTATCAAGGAATATGTTTTCGTTCTGCAGACATAAAACGATACTGCAGACTGCGATACCGATGCTCGGCCAGATAACGGAAACGCCGTATGTAAGTCCCTGGATAATTGTTCCTAAAAGAATCGGAACCAGAAACTGCCATGCGGGGAAGAATCGGAGTATCCTGCCTCTTAATTTTGCTAATAGGAATACAAAGAGTCCGTAGGCAATAAGTCCGGCTTCAATTACGATATAAACCCAGAAGAGTGATTTTCTTTCGTAAATATTGTCGGGAGTAATCTCAAAAATGATAGGGTGGAAGAAATTAATGACAAGCATAATCATTTCAATTATGATAAGCGCTGCCATTACATATATCTGAGATTTTCTGAGTTTTTTGTTAATATGGGATGTTAATATGGCTGCATAGCATGGACCGATTATAACGTCCAGTGAGAAAAGGATGGTGTTTAAAAAGAACAGGCAATAATGAATTGTCATGCCCTTCAAACCTTCACAAACAAAAGAAAGCGGTTCGATAATGCAACCCGCCAAAACAGAAATAATCATCAATAAAACCAGATTTCCTTCGTGTTTTTTAACTCTGACAATCCATCCTCTGCTGAAAAGCAGTGCAATCATCAGAATAATACCGAAAGAATTGGTTATAAAAATAGATGTTAAATTTAACCCCGTCACCGGGTTAACCCAATGCATAATAGCTCCTTCTCAATTACACCAAGAAAAATTATACATATGCATTAAGACATAGTCAATTTACAATTTGTAAATAACCATATTTTGACTTATAATCTTTGAAGAGATAACAGTAATTAATTGTTTTAGTAAGAGTTAATTGTGAAAAAGAATCAGAGACATATCGTTTCCGCGGTTGAACCGGGTTCCATAGCTGAGGAAATCGGTCTTGAAAAAGGAGACGAGCTTTTAAAAATAAATAATGTTGAAATAAAAGACATCCTTGACTATATGTTTTTTATTCAGGATGAGGAGATAGTTTTAAATGTCCGTACCAGACAGGGCGAGATTTGCGATGTAGAGATCGAAAAGGATGCTGATGAGGATTTAGGAATAGTATTCGAAAACGATTTTATGGACGAATACAGATCCTGCAGAAATAAATGCATTTTCTGCTTTATAGATCAGCTTCCGCCCGGAATGAGAGAGACACTCTATTTTAAGGATGATGACGACAGACTTTCTTTTTTGCAGGGAAATTATGTCACACTGACCAATATGGATGACGACGAGCTTGACCGTATTATAAGATATCGTCTCGAACCGATAAACATTTCTTTTCAGACCATGAATCCCGAGCTTCGTTGCAAAATGTTAAACAATCGTTTTGCAGGAGAGGCATTAAAGAAAGCGAAGAAACTTTATGATGCGGGAATCATAATGAACGGTCAGATAGTGCTTTGCAAAGGTTATAACGACAGGGATGAACTTGAATATTCATTATCCGAACTTTATAAATATCTTCCCGTGCTTGAAAGTGTTTCGATTGTACCCGTAGGTTTGTCCAAACACCGCGAAGGTCTTACTCCGCTTGAGCCTTTTACGAAGGAAGATGCAAAAGTACTGATTAAAACCGTAAAAAAATGGCAGGACAAGGCGTATGAGGAGTTTGGTATTCATTTTGTACACGCATCAGATGAATGGTATCTTTTAGCGGAAGAGGAAATGCCTGATGCAGAGACATATGACGGATATCTTCAGCTTGCGAACGGTGTCGGAATGATAACGAGCGAACGCGAGGACTTCTATCTTGCTTACAATGATTTCCGCGAGACTTATAAAGGCGATTCGAAGCATAAAAAGGTTAAGATAACCTGTGCTACGGGAAAACTTGCTTACGGTCTCTTATGCGAACTTGCAAAGAGAATGGAAGAGGTACTGGATAATCTTGAAATAGAAGTTGTATCTATTACAAACGACTTTTTCGGAGAAATGATTACGGTTACCGGTCTTATTACTGCCACTGATTTAATGGCACAGCTTAAGAATAAGGACCTCGGTGATTCCCTTCTGATACACGAATGCATGCTTCGTTCGGGCGAGGAAGTATTCCTGGACGATTATGCCCTTAAGGATGTCTCGTCGACTTTACAAGTAAATATCGATATTGTAAAATCAAACGTAGGCTTTTTTGATACAGTCTTAGATATTTACAACAGATATTAAACTTATGATTTAGGTGAAAAATGAGTAAAAATAAAAGAAGACCGATAGTTGCGGTTGTAGGAAGACCGAATGTCGGCAAATCGACTTTGTTTAACTGCCTCGCAGGCGAGCGTATTTCCATCGTAAAAGATACGCCCGGCGTTACCAGAGACAGAATATATGCAGATGTAACATGGCTTGATACAAGCTTTACTTTGATTGACACTGGCGGAATCGAGCCCGATTCTAAGGATGTTATCCTTTCACAGATGAGGGAACAGGCACAGATAGCTATTGATACCGCAGATGTTATTATTTTTTTAGTGGATGTAAAGCAGGGACTTCAGGATGCAGATCTTAATGTGGCAAATATGCTTCGTAAGAGCAAGAAGCCTGTTGTTCTTGTAGTCAATAAAGTAGATTCTTTTGAGAAATTCGGTAACGACGTTTACGAATTTTACAATCTCGGAATCGGCGAGCCTTTCCCTATCAGCAGCGTAAATAAGCTGGGCTTGGGTGAAATGCTTGACGAGGTTATTTCCCATTTTGACGACAGTTTATATACCGAAGAAGAGGATGACAGACCGAAGGTTGCCATCGTAGGCAAGCCCAATGTAGGAAAGTCCTCGATTATCAACAAGCTTATCGGCGAAAAAAGAGTTATCGTGTCAGATATTGCGGGTACGACTCGTGATGCGGTTGATACGCAGGTTAAGTATAACGGTAAAGAGTATGTACTTATCGATACTGCTGGACTTCGTAAAAAAAGCAAAATCAACGATGAGCTTGAACATTTTATGATCGTTCGTACCGTTGCGGCTGTAGAACGCTGTGATGTCTGCGTGCTTGTAATCGATGCTACCGAAGGCATTACCACGCAGGATGCTAAGATAGCAGGTATTGCCCATGAACGTGGTAAAGCCATGATTATAGCCGTTAATAAATGGGACGCTATCGAAAAAGACAATAAGACCACGAATGAATTTACCAAAGAAATAAGAACCGTTCTTTCATACATGCCTTATGCGGAGATTCTTTTCGTATCTGCTGAGACGGGTCAGAGACTTCCTAAGCTCTTTGAAACCATTGATGCTGTTATGGAAAACCATGCTATGAGAGTTCAGACAGGTGTTCTTAACGAAATTATGGTTGAGGCAGTAGCTATGCAGCAGCCGCCTACAGATAAAGGAAAGAGACTTAAACTTTTCTATATCACACAGGTTGCGGTTAAGCCTCCCACATTCGTTATCTTTGTAAACGACAAGGAACTGATGCATTTCTCATATACGAGATATATTGAAAATAAAATCAGAGATACGTTCGGATTCAGAGGTACGCCTCTTAAATTCATCATAAGAGAACGTCAGGAAGATAAATAATTCTTTAAGGTTTTTTTAAGAATACAAAAATATAATAAGCATCAATAAATATTTTATATGATGAAAGGGAAAACCGACAATGAGTAAAATAGCTGTATTAGGTGCGGGCAGTTGGGGAATCGCACTTGCAAAACTTTTATACAATAACGGAAACGAAGTGACCGTATGGTCCGCTCTCGAAGACGAAATAAAGATGCTTTCCGAAAAGAGAGAGCATGTAGACAAGCTTCCCGGGGTTAAACTTCCGGACGATATGATTTTTACATCTTCTCTTAAGGATGCGGTAGAAGGAAGAGAGGTACTCATTATGGCTGTACCTTCGCCTTTCGTAAAATCAACATCTGCTTCCTTAAAAGAGTTTTACAAAGAGAACCAGATAATCGTTAATGTAGCAAAGGGTATTGAAGGCGATACATTAATGACTCTTTCCGAAGTTATCGAAAGAGAAATTCCCGGTTCAACCGTTGCGGTTCTTTCAGGTCCTTCGCATGCTGAGGAAGTAGGAAGAGGAATTCCCACAACCATCGTTGTTGCCACAAAGAAAAAAGAAACAGCAATGTTTTTACAGAATCTTTTTATGAGCGAAGTATTCAGAGTATATACTTCACCCGATGTAAAGGGCGTTGAAATCGGTGCAGCTCTTAAAAACGTTATCGCGCTTGCCGCAGGTATCGCTGACGGCCTGGGATACGGCGATAATACAAAGGCAGCTCTTATCACAAGAGGTATGGCTGAGATTTCAAGACTCGGCAAAGCCATGGGCGGAAGACCTGAAACATTCTACGGTTTATCGGGTATCGGTGATTTGATTGTTACATGCGCCAGTATGCATTCAAGAAACCGCCGTGCAGGTATGCTTCTTGCTCAGGGTAAGACGCTTGCCGAAGCTCAGGCTGAAATAAAGATGGTAATCGAAGGTGCCAACTGTGCAAAGGCCGCCAAAGTGCTTGCTGAAAAGTATGGCGTATCGATGCCCATCGTTGAAGAAGTAAACAAAATTCTTTATGAAAACAAATCTGCAAAGGATGTCTGCAACGATCTTATGCTTCGTGACGCAAGAATCGAAATCAAAGCTGCAGAGTGGAAATAAAATATTCGGAGGGTTATAAAATGGGTAAAGTATACGAAAAGCTTCAGAACTGTCTTGAATGCGTAAGAAAGCAGACCGATTTTGTTCCTAAGGTAGCGATAGTCCTTGGTTCGGGTCTCGGCAATTACGCTGATAATATAAAGGTTGAGTGCGAGATTGAATATTCTTCAATCGAAGGCTTCCCTGTATCAACCGTTCCCGGACATGCGGGAAAATTTATCTTCGGTTATGTGGATGAAGTTCCCGTAGTATGTATGAAGGGAAGAGTACATTACTATGAAGGCTACGATATTTCTGACGTAGTACTTCCCATCAGACTTATGGGTCTTTTAGGAGCAAAGGTATTATTCCTTACAAATGCTTCGGGCGGAATCAACAAGGCTTTCAAAGCCGGCGATTTTATGATGATTACAGATCATATCGCCACACTTTTCCCCAATCCTTTAATCGGACCCAATGTTGATGAACTTGGAACAAGATTTCCCGATATGAGTCATGTATACGATCTCGATTTGCAGGATATTATCAGAGAGAGCGCAAAAGAACTTTCGATAGATTTAAAAGAAGGTGTATATGTTCAGCTTACAGGACCTTCTTTCGAATCGCCTGCTGACATAAGAATGCTTAGTGTACTCGGCGCCGATGCTGTCGGTATGAGTACTGTCTGCGAAGCAATTGTAGCAAACCATATGGGACTTAAAATCTGCGGTATTTCATGCGTATGCAATCTTGCTGCCGGCATTTCACCTACACCTTTGACTCACGAGGAAGTTCAGCAGGCTGGAAAGGATGCGGCTCCTAAGTTCGAAAAACTTGTTACACTTGCGGTTAAGAAAATGGCTGGAATCTAATGGATGCTTTAATTATTGTTTCGTTTATCGTTGGCGCGATAATTGTTGCGCTCGTGATAAACATCGTTGCACAACAGAACAAAATCAAAAGATTTGCCGAAAGACTTAAAAAGAATTTCGGCAAAATCGAAAGAAAAGAATACGATCCCGAAAAGGCTGTATCATACAGAGGGTACTATTTAAACCACCTGGATGATGACGGTTTTTATATTGATGATATTACATGGAACGACGCAGAAGGCGAGACACTTTATAATTCCATCAACAAGTGTTATTCCTCCTGCGGCGACGAGTATCTTTATTACTCTTTAAGATGTATCGATACAAATCCTTCGAAAGAGAAAATTGACAAATACGTATCCCAGACGGATGCGCTTATTGAAGATGCCGATACAAGACTGAAACTTCAGCTTATGTTTGCAAAACTTGGCAAAACCGGCAGACACTCTGTATTTGAATATATTTCTCTTTTATCAGATGTCAAAAGAGTTCCCCTTATCCTTTTTTATATTGTATGGCTGGTTTACATCCTTATAATCGGCTCATTTTTTGTTAATGTCACACTCGGCATATGCCTTCTTATTGCATGGATGATAGTGTGCGTGTTTATTTATATCTCGCACAACAAAATGGTCCAGAACTATATCACTTCCTTTGAGTATATAGTAAGAACCATTATCATCAGCGAAAAAGCGGTAAAAATGAATGTTCCCTTTTATGAGGAAGAGTACAAAAGACTTACAGAATTAAGAAAAAAGCTTAAGGGTGTAAAAACTTCTTATCTTTCCTTTATCAAGCAGTCCAACAGAACCGGTATCACAGACCTTGCAAGCGGTATGACTGCGATATTTAACTGCTTTTTCTTAATCGACATCTTTTTCTTTTACAAGATGCTTAAATACGTAATCGAAAACGAAGATGCATACGGTGAGATATTTGCGATTTTAGGAAAGATGGAAAGTCAGATAAGTGTTGCAAACCTTAAGGCTTCCTTTGAAGATACCTGTGTACCGAATTTAAGCGATGAAAAGCTCATAAAAGGCACAGATATGATTCACCCTCTGGTAAAGAACTGTGTACCCAATTCTTTTGACAATTCAAAGGGAATGCTTATTACAGGTTCTAATGCTTCGGGTAAATCCACTTTTTTAAGAAGCGTGCTGGTAAATATGATTCTTTCCGAAAGCGTATATGTAGCGTGTGCGAAAGAGTTTTCATTTAAGCCCTCGATGCTTTACTCTTCAATGTCTTTAAGCGATTCGCTCTCAAGCGGAGAGAGTTATTATATGGCTGAGATTAATTCGATTAAGAGAATTATCAATGCAAAGGAATCGGGTGAAAATGTTATTTGTTTCCTTGATGAAGTTTTACGAGGAACAAATACCGTGGAACGTGTGGCTGCAGCAACGGAGATTTTAAAATACTTAACAGGTGAAAACATTATCACGCTTGCAGCTACTCACGATATTGAACTTACATATCTTCTCGAAGAAGACTATGACAATCATTTCTTCAGAGAAGAGATTAAAAAAGATGATGAAGGCAAAGAAGACATTTATTTCTCGTATAAAATAAACGACGGCAGATCGGACACGAGAAACGCACTTCTTTTATTAAAGATTAAGGAATACCCTTCGGAAATAGTCGAAAACGCACAGATTCTTTCCAAAGGTTTTGTGGATACGGGGAAATGGCAGTATGAAGAAGGTTAAGATTTATTCCGACGGTGCCTGCAAGGGAAATCCCGACGGTCCGGGCGGTTACGGAACACTTTTACAATATGTCGATAAGGAAAACAAACTCCACGAAAAAGAGTTTTGCGCAGGATATAAGGCTACCACAAACAACAGAATGGAACTTATGGGCGTAATTACGGGCTTTGAAGCCTTAAACGAGAAATGCGATGTTGAGGTTGTTTCGGACTCGAAATATGTCTGCGATGCATTTAACCAGCACTGGATATATGCATGGATGAAAAACGGCTGGAAAAAGTCCAACAAAGAGGCTGTAAAAAACAAAGAACTCTGGGAAAGACTTCTTAAAGCGATGGAAGGTCATAATGTGACTTTTACATGGATAAAAGGTCATGCAGGTCACAGAGAAAACGAACGTTGTGATTTTCTGGCTTCAAGTTCCGCCAAAGGCACTGAACTTCTTGACGATGACGGCCTTTCGATGTATCATAATTAGTTGTATAAAACTATTAAAAAATACTTTGGAGATCTTAATGTTTAGCGCATTTATTTCAAGTTTATTAAGCTATCTGCTTGTTTTCGCCGTATTTGTTGCAGTTATTGTTTTAGCTGTGGTAATCGGAATTCTTTTAAGAAAACTTGCAGACAAAACAAAAAGGGTTCACAGAGAAGAGTAAAAGTGCTTCTTTTATGTGATAAATTTTTACTTGAATTATTAAAAGGAGGAGTTTTCTTATGTCAAAGAGATTTGGGGTTTCAGTTGCATTTATCAGTGCATTCGCTTTCTTCTGCGGATGGTACAATTTCACATGGCTTCTTATAGGTACAATTTTAGTACTTCTTTTAGCCGGTGAAGAAGAAAAGCTTAAAAAGAATGTTCTTAATGCTTTCTTCTTATCCTTTATTATTCTGATTGCAAATATTGTATTAAGCTGGATTTCCAGAAAATATCTTGGAATGCTGTTCGATCTTACAACAGCCAAGTGGGAATGGGTTAGAAACATTTTCAATGCAGAAATCGGCAAAACAGACGTTTATACAATATTTACAAAACTTGACATTGCCGGATTCATCGTTAAAATCTTAGGCTTTGTTGAGTTTGTACTTATGGTACTCTTTGTTATTCTTTCACTTACCGGTAAGACAGTTAAGGTTCCTGTAGCCAATTCACTTGCACTTAAGGTTATGGGTCTTGCTCCCGTAAAAGAAAAGAAAGAAAAAGCAGCTAAAGAAGAGAAGGCTGAAGAAGCTGAAGAAAATCCTATTACAAGCGATAAGGCTACACTTACAGACATTCCTGAGAATGAAAAATAGGACTTTTAAAATCTGAATTTAAAAAAGTGGGGGAATTTATTTCTCCCACTATTTTATATGTATAACACAAAGGAGATGTTGTTTTATGATCAAAGTTCAGGGACTTTCTAAAATCTACGGCGAACATATTGCTGTCGATGATATTTCTTTTGAAGTAAAAGAAGGTCATATTTACGGATTCCTCGGACCTAACGGTGCCGGCAAATCCACAACAATGAATATCATTACGGGTTATATTTCCCCTTCTGCAGGTACTGTGGAAGTTAATGGTTTTGTGATGGGCAAAGATACTCTTAAAGCCAAGAAGAGTATCGGATATCTTCCCGAGATTCCGCCTTTATATCCTGATATGAACGTAAAGGAATATCTTACTTTTGTAGCAAAGATAAAAGGTGTTGACAAAGATAAAAGAGCCGAAGAGATAGAGCGTGTTATGAAAGCTACCGACATTGAAGATATGGCCGGAAGACTTATCAAGCACCTTTCAAAAGGTTACAAGCAGAGAGTCGGAATTGCACAGGCAATCCTCGGCAGTCCCAAGGTTATTATCCTGGACGAGCCTACAGTAGGTCTTGACCCCGAGCAGATTATCGAAGTAAGAAACCTTATCAAATCACTTAAAGGTGAACATACGGTTATTCTTTCTTCACATATCTTATCCGAGATCAGTGCTACATGTGATGAAGTGCTTGTAATTGCAAACGGCCGTATGGTTGCATGCGATACCACAGAGAATCTTTTGAAGAATCACAAGAGTGTCAAGACGATTAAGATTAATGTTAAGGGCGATAAGGAAAAGATTGAAGAAGTCCTTAAAGGAATTGATTCTCTTGATGAAGTTAAATTCATTGAGGATAAGGGCGAGAGCTGCATGTTCGAGGTAACATGCGAAGTATCGAAGGATGTAAGGGAAGACATTTCCTTTGCACTTTCCGATGCAAGACTTCTTATCCTTGAAATGAGTGAAGAGACCTCCTCACTTGAAGATATTTATTTAACACTCGTAAAAGAAGCAGATGAGGCTTACGAGGCAGAACTTAAGGCTATCAGAGAAGGTGCTGATTTAGACGAAGTATTTGCGGACAATGATGAAGCAAAAGCTGAAGAAGCAGCAGAAGAAGCTGAAGAAGAAACACAGGCAGAAGAATCCGACAGCGATTCCAAGGAGGAATAGAAAAATGACAGCAATTTTATTTAAAGAATTAAAATCATATTTCAAATCGCTGTTCGGCTGGATTTTCCTTGCCGTATTTACATTCTTTGAAGGTGCTTATTTTGTGGCAAACAATATTCAGTACGGTTCACCTTACATCAGCGATTCGTTAAATCCGTTGGTTATTGTACTTATATTCATCCTTCCTCTTCTTACAATGAGAATTCTTGCAGAAGAGAAGAGACAGAAAACAGATCAGTTCCTTATTACTGCTCCGATTCCTCTTGCATCTGTTATTATCGGCAAATTCCTTGCACTTTGCACGATAATGCTTATGGCTACGGCTATCTGCTGCGTAGGTGTCGGAATACTGATGATTTACGGAAGCATTCCCGTAGTTGAGACTATCTTTTCGCTTTTGGGATTTTTCCTTTTCGGATGTCAGTGTATTGCAATAGGTATGTTCTTATCAAGTATTACAGAGCATCAGTTCCTTGCAGCAATATTTACTTATACCGTATATATTTTCACACTGATTGTTCCCGGTTTCTGCCGTTATATTTTCGGTGCCGAAAAAGTAATTACCAAGATTATTTCAATCACAGACATTTATGCTCCGTTTGATAGTCTTATGTCAGGTGTGATTGTTTTAACAGATATTCTATACATGCTTTCGGTAATAGCAATATTCCTTATTCTTGCATATAAGGTATTTGCAAAGAATTCCGTACAGCTCTCCGCAATGGGCAAGAACAGATTCTTCTTTTCAAATCTGCTTCCTTTTATAATCATTGCAGCAATTATCGGAGCTAATATCGGCTGTTCTTACATTCCTTCAAAGTATACCGAATTTGATGTTACAAATAACGGCTGGTATAAGATTACCGACGAAAGTAAAGCTGTTCTTGATACTTTAACCGAAGATGTAACCATTTATGTAATTTCTTCGGAAGAAGAAGTTGACAGTACTGTTAAGCGTTACATCAACTCATACGATTCTTATTCAAAACGTGTCAAAGTAGTTTATAAGCCCACTTCGGAATATCCCGAGTTCGCCGCAAACTTTACCGATGCAGCTCTTTATTACAGTTCTCTTATTATTACAATGGGAGATCAGTACAGAGTAATCGATTACTACGATATGTTTGAATACACATATGATTACACATATTATACCCAGAATATCACGGGTATTGATGTTGAAGGTCAGATTACTGCCGCAATCAGTTCAATGATTCACGGCGACAATCAGGTTAAGATTTACTGTCTGTCAGGCCATGATGAGCTTGCACTTCCCGAGTATGTTACCGAATCACTCACCAAGGTCGGATATTCCTTCACAGAGCTTTATCTCTATGGCAAGGCTGTTCCCGATGACTGTGATATCCTTGTTATAAATGGTCCCCGTTCGGATCTGGATGACCTTGATATTGAAGCAATCAAGACATATATCAATAAGGGTGGCAAGATATTTATGACCACCGATACCGAAGATTCGAAATGTGCAAATTACGATAAATTTATAGAATGGCTTGGAATTGAAGTAACAGACGGTACAGTTCTTGAAGGTGATTACAGATACATGCTTTCAGCCGATGATCCTACATGGCTTCTTGCTATACCTGAGTATTCGTCACCTTACACAATCAGTGACAAGAAGATGAACATTCTGTATCTGGCAAGAGGACTGAAATATGATTATGAAAATATCCCTGCAGATACATCCATAACCGATATTTATCGTTCAAGTACTTCGGCATATGCAAAGAGCTTAATGTCCGAAACAGGTATCAGCAAAGAGGACGGAGACGAGGAAGGTGCATTCTCACTTGGTGTTTATCTGACAAAATCTAACAGTACTACAGGGGAGACTGCTGAAATAGTTATCATCGGTTCGGGAGCTTTCCTTTACGATCAGATTGACAGTATAGTTTCACACGGTAACTCGGATCTCTTTATTGATGCATCAAAGAAACTTGTTGACAATTCATTAGTAACAACCATTCCTGTTAAGGAGCTTACATACGATCAGATAGTTGTCAGCATGAGCATGGTACTTTTCTATGTGGCAGTATACTGCGTAGTAGCACCTTTAGCATTTATCGTAGCAGGAATTGTAATTCTTATAGTAAGAAGAAGAAAGTAGTATGGGAAACATTAACCTTTGGGATGCCGAACTGAATAAAGAATATACGGTTGAGAACATCTTTCTTGAAAATCCAATTTCTAGAAGACTTGAAGCGCTCGGCATTAACGAGGGAACTCCCGTTTGTGTGCTTACAAGAAAGAAATCAGGTGCACTGATTGTGAAAATCCGCGGCACGAGATTAGCACTCGGTAAACACATAACCTCCAATATTGAGATAAAGGAGGTAACAAAATGAGAGAACATCCCAACGGTTTTCATGTTGCTTTTGTAGGCAATCCCAACTGCGGAAAAACCACACTTTTTAATGCAATCACCGGGGCCAGACTTAAAGTTGCAAACTGGCCCGGTGTAACGGTTGAGAAAAAAGAGGGTACTGTCGAATTTGAAGACGAGAAACTTATTCTTATCGACACACCCGGTATTTATTCGCTCTCAACATACACAATAGAAGAGAAGGTAACAAGAAACTGCATTCTCGATGACGATATTGAAGTTATCGTAAATGTGGTAGATGCTTCAAGCCTTGAGAGAAATCTTTATCTGACTCTGCAGCTTCTCGAACTCGGTAAACCCATTGTCATGGCTTTAAACATGATGGATGTGGTAGAAGAGCGAGGCATGGAAATCGATATGCACCGCCTTCCCGAGATGCTTTGCGATATTCCTATCGTTCCGGTTTCCGCTATTAAGAAGCGCGGACTGGATATTCTTTTACATGCAATTATCCACCATAAAGAAGCGGTTACGCTCGGTGAAGTATTTTCATACAGCGACGATCTTGAAGACAAGATTAAAAAGCTCGAAGTAATCATGGGTGCAAAATACCCTAATCACTCATCTGCAAGATGGCATGCAATCAAACTCCTTGAAGATGATGAGGAAGTTTCGGAAGAGCATCCCGTGGATGTTTCAAGAATCGTTGACAAAAGCTATTCCAGACAGATTATTCAGGCAAAATATTCATATATAGACGACATCATAAAAGAATGTCTCTTCAATAAATCTGCAAAGGAAGCCGGTACCGACAGAATCGATGCGATACTTACACATCCTGTATTCGGTGTACCCTGTTTCTTAATAATAATGGCACTGGTATTTCTTTTAACATTCACGCTTGGTGACTGGATAAAAGGATTCTTGGAGATATTCTTGGAATGGCTTCAGCAGGTTGTTTCAACTCTTTTTGACAGCGCACATGTTGCAGTCTGGCTGAAAGGACTTGTGGTCGACGGTATTATAGCCGGTGTCGGCGGAATTCTAACATTTTTACCCAATATCATAATACTGTTTATTGCACTCGCAGTGCTTGAAGACTCAGGCTATATGGCGAGAGTTGCATATGTAATGGACGGAATTATGGGCAAACTCGGACTCTCGGGTAAAGCCTTTCTTCCCATGATCCTTGGTTTCGGCTGTACAGTTCCTGCGGTTATGGCCACCAGAGCACTTGAAACACCGAAGGACAGAAGAAGAACGATGCTTATAACACCTTTTATGTCATGTTCGGCCAGACTTCCGATATATGTTCTTTTCTCAGGACTCTTCTTCGGCAAATGGGCAGCCGTGGTAAGCTTTTCGATGTATGTGCTCGGAATCCTGGTTGCGCTTGCAACTGCATTCGTTGCAAATTTGTTTGACAAGAAGAAAAACAAAAATAATCTTTTGATTGAACTTCCGGAATATAAAAGACCCAACCTTCGTTCCATCAGAATATATGTATGGAACAAAGTAAAAGATTACCTTACAAAAGCCGGAACAACCATATTTATCGCATCCATTATAGTTTGGTTTGCGCTTAATGTAGGTCCTAAAGGCTTTGTGCTTGAGCCGGTTTATTCCTTTGCGGCTATAGCTGCCAAAGTCATTGCACCCGTTCTTAAGCCCTGCGGACTTAATATGTGGGAAGTAGTGGTAGCGCTTTTTGCAGGTGTTTCCGCAAAAGAAGTAGTTGTTACAAGTTTTACGGTTCTTTTCTCCAATGCCGTTAACGGTGCGAGTCTTTACGACAGTATAAAGAGCGTTTATCCTTCATTTTCAGCAGCAAATGCGCTTGCTTTGATGGTATTCTGTCTTCTTTACACTCCGTGCCTTGCAACGATAGCCACTATAAGAAAGGAGAGTGAGTCGATTAAATTCACTTTGCTTTCGATTCTTTTCCAGATTGGTGTCGCTTTTGCTATGAGTGCGCTGGTTTTCAATATAGCAAGACTTTTTGTCGGATAAATATTTGTGCTATTTGCTGTTATTTAGGCAAATAAATAACAAATTATGTGCATATTGGATATATGTTTTCGGCTTATAAAAAATTTCTTGAAAAAGATATTTTTTTCAAGTAAAATATTAGTGCTTGATAAAATTTGACAATTATTTATCAATTGTCAATTGAATAATAAATTAATCTAGGAGGATTAAAAAATGGCAGTAAAAGTTGCAATTAATGGTTTTGGCCGTATCGGTCGTCTTGCATTCAGACAGATGTTTGGTGCAGAAGGATATGAAATTGTTGCTATCAACGATTTAACAAAGCCTTCAATGCTTGCTCATCTTCTTAAGTATGACACAGCTCAGGGTGGATACGCAGGAGTATTCGGTGAGAACAAGCACACAGTAGAGTCAGATGACGAAGCTAACACAATCACAGTAGACGGAAAGACACTTAAGATTTACAAAGAGCCCGATGCTAACAATTGTCCTTGGGGCGATCTTGGCGTAGACGTTGTTCTTGAGTGCTCAGGTTTCTATACATCAAAGGAAAAAGCACAGGCACACATCAATGCAGGTGCAAAGAAGGTTGTTATTTCTGCTCCTGCAGGAAATGATCTTCCTACAATCGTTTACAATGTAAACCACACAACACTTACAAAAGAAGACACAATCATTTCAGCAGCTTCTTGTACAACAAACTGCTTAGCACCTATGACAAAGGCTCTTAATGATTACGCTCCCATCCAGTCCGGTATCATGACAACAGTTCATGCTTACACAGGTGATCAGATGATCCTTGACGGACCTCAGAGAAAGGGTGACCTTCAGAGAGCAAGAGCAGGCGCTGCAAACATCGTTCCTAACTCAACAGGCGCTGCAAAGGCTATCGGTCTTGTTATTCCTGAACTTAACGGCAAGCTCATCGGTGCTGCTCAGAGAGTTCCTACCTTCACAGGTTCTACAACAATTCTTCACGCAGTAGTTAAGAAAGATGATGTTACTGTTGACGGTATCAACGCTGCTATGAAGGCTGCAACAAACGAATCCTTCGGTTACACAACAGAGAAGCTTGTTTCTTCTGATATCGTTGGTATGAAGTTTGGTTCACTCTTCGATGCTAACCAGACAATGGTTTCAAAGATGGATGACGGCAACTTCCTTGTACAGGTTGTTTCATGGTATGACAACGAGAACTCGTACACATCACAGATGGTTAGAACAATCAAGTACTTCGCTGAATTATAATTCTTCTAATTATACTTATAAAAGCCCGGCTTTCGAGTCGGGCTTTTTTTCTTTTAAAATGTTTGGTTTTATGATATAATTCTTTTTGCAATTCAGAATAAAAAACTATACTGGATGAGGGTATTTTTTTATGAGCAAAAGAATTAATGTAGCTCTGATTGTGGGGGATATCAGAGACGTGTACAGCAACAGCGTGACAAAGGGGGCTATGCGCGCTGCTCACGAATCGGACTGTAATCTTTTAATAGTTCCCGGCCGTTATTTCCAGGCCAGAAAGGAACTTCTTTACGAAGAGTACGAATATCAGTATCAGACTCTTTTTACCTATTTCAGAGAAAAGAATATTGACATTATTATCGCCTGCACAAGTGTGGTCGGTATTGTTTCGGGTTCCATGTCGAGAAACTCTTTAAATGAATTTCTAAAACACATGGGTGATATTCCCGTTATTACCGTATCGGGCGATTCAAACAAGCTTCCGAATATCTGCTATGACAATAAAGCCGGTATTAAAGAAGGTATGGAAATCATGATAACCAAGCAGAAATGCTCGAAGATTGCCATGGTTGCCGGACCGAAAGAAAATCTTGATTCAATCGAAAGAGTTGAAGCATACAAGGAAGCGCTGATAGAGCACGGACGTCCTGTAGAGGATCGTCTTATCATTCACTGCGACTTCACCGAAAAATGTATGTTTGACGTCATCAATCTTTTTAAGAGTGTGCGTGGCATAGACGGTGTTGTATTTGCCAATGACAGAATGGCTATCGGCGGATACGAAGCCATGAAGGAGTTAGGCTTAAGAGTCGGCAGAGACGTATCTTTTATGGGGTTTGACAATATCGAAAAAGATATTAACCTGGATCCGCCTCTTGCTTCTGTTGTTGCGGATGCAGAAAATATCGGATATGAAGCCGTTAATATGGCTCTCGATTATCTTACTTTTGATGACGACGAAGACAGAATAATTCCGACTCACTTCGTAATGAGAGATTCTATTTACCTTGGAAGCGGAGATGTTGTAAATCTCCAGCCTCATCAGTTTAAGATTACTCCGACCACGGATTTTGATACTTTTGCAAAGCAGACGTTTCTGTTTATCTACAATCCGACGATTAATAATGCAAACAGGGATAATATTTACAGAGCGTATCTGTATTTCATCCTTGAAATAGAAAAGCTTTATAGAGGAGAGAGAATCACCAAAGATCTGCTTACTTCTCTGGCAACGTATTTTAACAGACTGTTCGATACCGATGAGAGATGTGAGATCGATATCGGTAAGTTCACCATTCTTATGGAAATGGTAAAAGAATGCATCATGGATGATACTACATCCAAGATTAAGAGAAATATTATCGTTAATATTTCCGCATATGTTTACAGAAGACTTGCATCCATCCTTTCTTTAAGAGAGAGCAACGAAAATTATAAATTAAAAAAGATACAGCATGAGATTTACAGAATTTCTGCGGATATGATTGGTTTTGAAGCGGTTTCCGAGAAAAACTACGCATCGATTATTTCCAATTTCCAGAAAATCGGTATTAATCACAGCTTCTTATATCTTTTCAAGGAACCGATTAAACACGGAATAGACGATAAGTTTTCACCCGATGAATTTGTTTACTTAAAAGCAATGCAGATTAACGACAGAGTATTCTCGCTTTCCGACAGAGAGCAGATGATACCTGTATCCGAAATGTTTGATTTTGCTTTTTCGAAGATGGAATTAAGCGGTCATCTTGTAATGCTTAATCTCTATGTAAGAGACGTTATTTACGGTGTTCTTGTCTGCGATATTCCGTATAACATTTTCTCATATTATGAGAGTTTGATTTATCAGGTTTCCTGTGCTATAAGAATACTTCATCTTCTGATGTTTACAGAGGAAACAAGTAATCAGCTTAAAGAATCTCTTGAGATCATTACCAAGAACAATTTAAGACTCGATGAACTTGCCAAGCAGGACGAACTGACCGGTATTTATAACAGAAGAGGCTTCTATATTGAGTCCGACAACCTCCTAAAAGAAGCAACTTCGAAAAAGAAATACATTATGGTCGGATTTGCAGATACTGACAATCTTAAAACCATCAATGATACCTACGGTCATGACGAAGGTGATGAGGCAATTATTTCAAGCTCGAATATTCTTTCCGGAACTCTGGGCGATAGAGGAATCATTGCACGTATGGGCGGCGATGAATTTGCCTTTGTATTTACAACCGATGACAGGGATGAAGAAAGACAGTTCTTTGATGATTTTGAAGACAATGTCAGAAAATACAATGAGGAATCCGGCAAGGATTACAGACTGTCGATTTCGCTCGGAATGTATGTATATGAGTACAATGACAGCATAAACTTAAAAGAACTTCTCGAATCGGCCGACAAGGAAATGTATCATATCAAGAAAAAACGTCGTCTTCAGGAGGAAAATTAGCGAATCCGTCATAAAAAATAAGCACGGAATGAGCGATAAAAATATTGATATAAACCGTCTGATTTGGTATAATAATACCGCTTGTGAAAAAAATCGCAAGCGGTATTGTTTAGTTTATATTCTCCGTAATGATGCGCAGATTACGGAAAATTATTTTAAAGGAGGACATAGCTATGTCATTAAACAAAAAGAGCGTTGATGATTTTAACGCAAAGGGCAGAAGAGTTCTCGTTCGTTGTGACTTTAACGTACCTTTAAAGGATGGCGTTATTACAGACGAAACAAGAATCGTTGCTGCACTTCCCACAATCACAAAATTAATTAACGATGGTGCAAAGGTTATCCTTTGTTCTCACCTCGGCAAAGTTAAAGAAGGACCTAACGAGAAAGAATCACTTGCACCCGTTGCAAAGAGACTTTCCGAAAAGCTTGGAAAAGAAGTTGTTTTCGTAGCTGATTACAACGTAACAGGCGAAGCTGCAACAGCTGCAGTTAACGCTATGAACGAAGGTGATGTTGTACTTCTTCAGAATACACGTTTCCGTGGCAAAGAAGAGACAAAGCCTCAGGATGCAGGCGAAGCTTTTGCAAAAGAGCTTGCTGATCTTGCTGATGACTATGTATGTGACGCTTTCGGTTCAGCTCACAGAGCACATGCTTCTGTAGCAGTTGTTACAAAGTACATTACAGAAAAGGGTGGCGTAAACGCAGTTGGATACTTAATGCAGAAGGAAATCGACTTCCTCGGCAATGCAGTTGAGAATCCTGTCAGACCTTTCGTAGCTATCCTTGGCGGTGCTAAGGTTGCTGACAAACTTAACGTAATCAATAACCTTCTTGAGAAGTGCGATACACTTATCATCGGTGGTGGTATGGCATTCACATTCCTCAAGGCTCAGGGCTATGAGGTTGGTAAGTCTCTTGTAGACGATACAAAGCTTGATTATTGTAAGGAAATGCTTGAG
>JAFYHV010000080.1 GCA_017538995.1 Lachnospiraceae bacterium
CGGTTTATCATGTTGGAAACGATATTGCCCCTGTCTTTTTTGAGTTCTGCAACTTCGGGGAAATACGTTTCTCTTTTTTCGTCGAAAAGATATACATTTTCGAATACGCCGTTTTCTTTTACTCTTTCGGCAAAAGTTTCAAAGTCATTGGACATAAGACTTAAAACCAGGTCGGCTTTAAATCTTTCTTCTTTGGGGAGATTTAATTCTTTTAGGAGCGCCACATATACGTGATAGTAGGTGTGGCAAACGTATACTCTGCCTTTTTTATCCATAATGGTTAACTCGAAATGTAAAAATATTCACTTCAAAAATGATAGCATAATTAAGCGCATTTCTCAAGAACGAGGGGCTTCAAACATTGTATTTTAAGGCAAAAAATGGTATTATCAACGTGTAAAATTATGTTAAAAGGCAAAAAAGAAATCTACAAAAAAATATGTGTTGTGGCACTGCCCATCGTGTTTCAGAACATCATCGACGCAGCGGTATCAAGCGCCGATGTTTTGATGTTAAATTACGTAGGTCAGTCGGCCATCAGTGCGGTATCGCTCGCCAACAGTATGGTGGGTATTCTTTTTATGTTCCTTTACGGAATCGGTACCGGAATTGCAATGCTTGCGGCGCAGTATTTCGGCAAGGGAGATATGAAAACCATCGAAAAAGTTGAGGGTATCGGCCATAAATTCGCTCTTTCGGTTGCGGCGCTCGGCGCTGTTCTCTGCCTTGCAATACCGCGACTTTTGATGAGGATATATACAGATGATGAAGTGCTCATTGATATCGGAGCAAGATATCTTGTGTTTATAGCTCCGGGACTTTTGTTCTGGGCTGTGAGTGCTGTGTATATGTCGATTTTAAGATGTATCGGAAAAGTTACGACCAGTACGGTACTTGAAGCGATTGCACTTATCTGTAACGTGGGATTAAACGCAGTATTTATTTTTGGACTTTTCGGTGCGCCGAAGCTTGGCGTAATAGGTGTTGCAATTGCAACCACGATAAGCCGTTTCATCCAGCTTATGGGATGTGTGGTTGTTTCCGTATTTATGAAGCCC
This sequence comes from Lachnospiraceae bacterium, assembly GCA_017538995.1. Taxonomy (GTDB): domain Bacteria; phylum Bacillota; class Clostridia; order Lachnospirales; family Lachnospiraceae; genus UBA3766. The sequence goes on from JAFYHV010000080.1 coordinate 1,059, forward strand.
GGAGTTTCGCTTACGTTTAAGACGATGTTTCAGAGACACAAACTCCTTGAAAAAGACTTTATCACGATGGCGATGCCGGCTATCGGAAACGATCTTGCATGGTCGCTTGCATTCAGCGCTTATTCGGCTATCATCGGACATCTCGGAGACGATGCGGTTGCAGCATATTCAATCGTAAATGTTGTAAGAAACTTAGGCTGCGTAATGTGCTACGGCATCGGAATGGCTTCGGGGATTATTGTCGGTCAGATACTTGGCGAAGGCAATATGGAAGAAGGCGTGGAGGCAGGACATATCTGCCTGAGACTTTCGGTTATTACGGGTATTTTAGGAGGTTTATTTGTATTCGCGATAATGCCCGTGGTTTTAATGCTCGCCAAACTCACGCCGACAGCTTTGGATTATCTTAAATTTATGCTTTATATAAATACCTACTACATCACGGGAACGTCGGTAAACACCTGCCTTATCGCCGGAGTTTTCCGAGCAGGCGGCGACAGCAAATTCGGTTTCAAATGTGATGTCATAGATATGTGGTGCTATGCGGTGCCTCTGGGTCTTTTAGCAGCGTTCGTATTTAAACTCCCCGTAAAATGGGTGTATTTCCTGCTTTGTACGGACGAGTTCGTAAAATGGCCGTGGGTATTTAAGCATTTCTACAGCCATAAGTGGGCAAGAAATATTACAAGGGATAATGTTTAATAAAACTCATAAAAGAGGTGGAAGAGGAATGAAAAAGACATTAAGTAAAATTATTTCGACAGTTCTTATGCTGAGTATGCTTACGCTTGCGATAGGCTGTACCAATGTGAGTACGAATACCGATAAGGACAGCAATAATTCTCTGGCGCAGGTAACAAGCAGCATTGCAAATCCTGATGTAAATACTCCGGATAACGGCAATCAGTCTGTCACAAATCCTGACGTAATTACGTCTGCTTCAGATTTCAGCAAAGATGCATTCGCATCGAAAATCGCAGGAACATATTTTGGAATGGATGAAGGGGATATGCCTTTTTACCTTTCGATATACAATTTCTGCGGTAATGTATATGCTTACGGCGGATATACCGCAGAAGAAGACGAAGAGGAAGTCTATTCGTTCTGGACAATGGAAATCGTTCCAGAAGATCCCAGAGATTTTTATTATGAAAATACGGATGAGTGCAGAGTCGGAGTTACGGCCTGCTCGGTAATGTCCAATATGTGCAGATACTGGAGCGCACCCGTTACAGGAAACATCAAGCTGACGAATGACGGCATTACGGTAACAGGTGACGGGGATTTATGTCCTCTTTATACCAACGGCAAAACCATAGATCTTAAAAGAAGAGATGACTTAAGAGATTTCTTTGAGGATGAAACAGCCGTAGATATTGCGGACGGTTTTTATGCAGAAAATTCAGATGAAAACCTTTACGGTCTCTGGAAGTTAAAAGATACGGAAGAACCCTGGTTTGTTTCTTTTGAAAAAGGCGAAAGATATTCCGAAATAACTGTAATTCAAAAAATCGACGGACTCGAGGTAACTCTTTTAAAAGGATTCTTCGAAACCGACGATTCAAATAACGGTAGGGCGTGGATGAAATATTTTATGAGCGGTTCTCCCGAAATATTCAATTTTGAATACAGATACGAAGGAGACGACCTGGTATTTGACAATATGAGTAGCGGTTTTCCTTTCTGTGAAAACGATGCAAAAGAGTCTGTTTTAGAAAAAGTCGGAATAAACGATGTTCCTATAGCAATGCTCGTTGAACCTGACAATCTTGATGCGGTTAAGGGTACGCTTGCAGTTAATATAGGCGGAGAAATGAGAGATGTTACCCCGTTCTTTAAAGACTGTAACGACGTGGAAAATAACGGAACAAATTTTGTAAGAGTAGGAAATCTGGTATTTTTCAGATATTATGATCCTTCGGGTTATAATGATCACCCTATTTATGCCGATTGGGGTGATTTCAACAATCATTACGATTTTGATAAAATCGGCTGTGTCTGCTTTTATGATTTAAGAACAGGCGAGACCGGGCTTGCATACAGGGATTACAGCGGAGGCGCCCTTTACTATATGAACGGCAAGTTTTATACCGAGAGATTCGAGTCAAATGATTATTATTCGGTAAACTACATTGTGGCCTGCTACCCTGATGGCTCGGCACTTGAAGAAAAGAGTGATACGAATACTCATTCCGTTATTGAGGCGGTTTCCGATAATAATGATGCGATTGCGGTCGATCAGTTTATGGCAGGACAGTTTTATATTGACTACGGTAACGAGTATCGCAGCACTCTTCAGCTAAAAGACCAGGATTATGTGATGGCTGCAGAATTTGCAGATGACTATATCTATGTGGTTACAACGGGTTATAACGACGATGCAATCCGTTTGACCGAATATCAGAAGTTTTACGGAGAAGTAGGAATCCAGTTGGCCGAGTATGACGCAAAAGACATATGGAAAAACGGCATTCCGAGAGTATATCAGATATTTGTAACAGAAGACGAAGTTTACATGGGTATTAACGCCTATGAAGATTCCGAACTGAAAAAATGCGTCGTAGTGGAAGCAGAGCGAAACAAAGAGGATTCGGGAAAAGTTATTTATGAGGGAATGCCTGACAATATCTGGGCTTTTGACAGACCTTATTCCAGTCCGTATTTCTATTTCAATTATGCGGATGAGATTTTCTTTGCGCAGCACAACGTCAATGGTGAAATGGCTCTTTCCGAAGGAATTTTCGGAGATTTAATTTATTACGATTCGCCTTATTCGGCAGACTTAATAGTGCCTGATTTTATGGAAGACAGTGTGGAAGGCATTTATGAAGGAATGTCCGCAATTATTCTTCAGGATGGCCAGCACATAAAAGATAAGTACTTTGTCATAACGGCCAATGCCACATACGATGCTAATGAAAGTATAGGAAATATAAGAAGTTTCGAATTAAACGATATTATTTATACCGTATACGATTCCGACAAGAATGCAATCAGACTTGAACCTGCATTATAATCCATCGGATTCATTGACATTTACACGATAATTTTATATACTCAAATTCGCCCTCAATGCAATTTGAGTCTGGCGTATGTTTCAGATAAGCGGTCTGGGTTTGGGTCTTGCGCGACGGAAATCCACGAACCGTGTCAGGTCGGGAACGAAGCAGCACTAAGAGGAATCTTCCGGGTGCCGCAAGGGTGCCTGGGTCCGGCCGCTTTTCTGAGATATATGC
>JAFYHV010000081.1 GCA_017538995.1 Lachnospiraceae bacterium
AGGTAAAATCGGACTTTTCGGCGGTGCAGGTGTAGGAAAAACCGTACTTATTCAGGAACTTATTCACAACGTTGCCACAGAGCACGGCGGATATTCGATTTTCACCGGTGTAGGCGAACGTTCCAGAGAGGGTAACGATCTCTGGAGAGAGATGCAGGAAAGCGGTGTATCCGCAAAGACTGCCCTTGTATTCGGACAGATGAACGAAGCACCCGGCGTTCGTATGAGAGTGCCTCTTTCGGGTCTTACTATGGCAGAGTATTTCAGAGACAAAAAGAACAAAGACGTACTTTTGTTCATTGACAATATATTCAGATTTGTGCAGGCAGGTTCGGAAGTTTCGACACTCCTCGGACGTATGCCTTCAGCCGTTGGTTATCAGCCTACGTTAGCCGAGGAAATGGGTGCTCTTCAGGAGAGAATCACATCCACGAAGAGAGGTTCGGTTACATCCGTACAGGCTGTATATGTTCCGGCGGACGATTTAACAGATCCTGCTCCCGCAACAACTTTCTCTCACCTTGACGCGACCACAGTTCTTTCGAGAAAGATAGCCGAACAGGGTATTTATCCCGCAGTAGATCCTCTTGAATCCTCATCGAGAATTCTCGAGCCTTCAATAGTCGGAGAAGAACATTACAATATAGCAAGAAAGGTTCAGGAAATACTTCAGAAGTATGCCGAACTTCAGGATATTATCGCAATTTTAGGTATGGATGAACTTGCTGAAGAAGACAAGCTTACCGTTCTTCGTGCAAGAAAGATTCAGAGATTCTTATCACAGCCCATGCATGTAGCCGAAAAATATACGGGCAATGCGGGTGTATTTGTTCCCGTAGCCGAAACCATCAGAGGTTTTAAGGCTATAGTAAACGGCGATGTTGACGATCTTCCCGAAGCTGCTTTCTTTAATGTCGGTACAATTGAAGAATGCAAGCTTAAAGCCGAGAGGATTAAAAACGGAGAAATTTAAAGTATGAACAGTTTTGCGCTTCATATTCTTGCCGCCGAGAGAAACTTTTACGAGGGTGAGTGCGAAAGCCTCGTGGTTCCGATAACGGACGGCTCATACGGTATAATGGCCAATCATAAAAACATGGTTGCGGCCATAGTTCCCGGAATAATGGAATATTCGATTCCCGAAGGGGAGAGAGTGGTTGTCTGTGTTTCACAGGGAATACTTATTGTGGCAGACAATGACGTAAAGGTTTTGGTCGATACTGTCGAAACTCCCGAGGAAATAGATGAGAACAGAGCAAAGGCCGCGGCAGAGCAGGCTAAGGAGGCAATGCTTCAGAAGAAGAGCATTCAGGAATACAAATCCGCTCAGATGAGAATTGCCAGAGAGATGAACAGACTGAAACTTAAAAACAGAAATCAGACTTAAAGATAAAAAAAGAGACATCGTAATGATGTCTCTTTTTACATATAAACTTAAAGGTGATTAATCTTCTTTAATTTCTTCAACTGCATCTTCGACAGCATCCTTGATATCTTCAACAACTTCTTCTGCTACAGAATCATCGCCTTTTTTCTTCTTTAAACCGTCAATCTTATCCTGTGCTTTTTTCCAGGTATTCTGAGCGGTTTCTTTTGTCTTTGATACTGCTTCGTTTGTTTTTTCCTTGATGTTGTCAAGGTCAACGTAGGAACGTTTTTTGGTTACTGTTCCGTCTTCATTTATAATTTCTTCGGTTTTAAAAATCTTATCTCTGTTCTGATAAACATAATATGCGCCAACACATGCTGCTGCGGTTGTTAAACCTAAAAGAAATCCCTTCGTAGTTTTCTTCATTTTGAATAACCTCCTTTGTGTTACATATACGGATATTTTACTCTTAATACGCACAAAAGTAAATAGAAAAGCATTGAAGTTGAATATCAATTATGATAAGATATTTTCGACTGATTTAGTCAATTATTTGCAAGGGAAATCTACGGCATGAACGATAAATTTTTTGATCTTAAAAAAGAGAAACAGGATAAAATGATAAATGGTGCAATGCAGGTTTTTGCTTCAAAAGGTTACAAGCTTGCCAGCACCGACGATATGGTTAAGGTCGCAGGAGTATCAAAAGGGCTTTGGTTTCATTATTTCGTGAACAAAGCAGGTCTTTACACTTTTGTGGCCGATTATTGTGTTAAGTACCTGAATATGGAACTAGCAGTCAATCTTTCTTCGTCAAAGACTGACTATTTTGACATTCTTTATACCATCGAGGAAACTAAGGCAGGCATATCCAAGATTTATCCTTATGCGCCCTTAATGATTCAGGCAATGGAAGATGAGAACGACGAGGAAATCTATGATGTTACACGTTCCAAAATCGAGCCTTATCTTGAAAAGGTCAACGAGGCACTTTCTGCTTTTGATGAAGCAAAACTCTCAAAACATGTTAAAAGAAGCATGCTTGATATGACTGTAGGATATACGATTAAGGGAATCAGGGAAAAAGCATATAAAAACGGAGAATTTGACGGAGAAAAATATCTTTCGGAGATAAAAGAATACTTCGAAATGATGAAAAACACAGTTTATGTGGACGGGGAATAAAAATTATGGGAAACAGGCTTAACAATAAAAACGTCGGAACGGCATGCGTTATACTCGGCGGACTTTTCTTACTTGGCGGAATCGTGCTTTTTATTTTGTACAATTCGGTCAATCTTTACGCACAGAAAACGGATGCAACCATCGTTTCCAAATACAAGGTAGAATCTGAAGAAGATCCTCATACAGTACTTGAACTTAATTACAGAGTCGGTGACGAAATGGTGTATGCAACTCATTCGTATTATGGTGAAATCGATGATGAAACCATGAATATGGAAGTTTATTACAGCATTAAAGATCCTAAAAAAATAGTTGACGGAGGATGGCATTTTGAGCCGGTAATTCCTGCTGTATTCGGTATTATAATACTTCTGACAGGTCTTTATTACATGGGATTTATTTCCTTCGGTCTCGAACCTGCCAAGGCACCCGGAGAGAATTCTTCAGACTGGGATAAAAAGTATTATACTGCCAAGGAAAAAGCAGAGAATGCCCTTATACCTCTTTTAGGAGTAACAAGTTTTATCGTATTCGGTATTTTTATGGTTGTTAAAAAGAGCGGCTGGTGGGCATGGATTTTTATAGTAGTCGGAGCCATCGGCGTCGTATATCTTTTAACTGACCTTATTCCTGCGGCAAATGAATTAAATGCACTTCGAAAGCTTAAAAAAATCAAGGGAAAGACTATTTCCGTAGACGATGATTTCGAAAACTTCGAAAAGTCAAAGGAAGAAAAGAAAAACGAAGAGCCTGCAGAAGAAAAAGATGAATTTGAAGTGGAAGACACTTATGAAATAAAAACTCTTAATACAAACAAGAAAAAGAAGAAATAGGTGTAAATATGTATTGTGTCAGATGTGGCGATATTATAGATAAAAACGAACTTGTCTGCGATAAATGCGGACTTCGCTTTTCAGTTGTAAGAGCAGACGGAACTACCGTCTATATAAATCAGTCCCCAACACCGCTTAAGAAGAAAAAGAAATTCAGATTCGGATGGATTATAGCACTCGTATCTGTTATTTCTGTTGTAACCGCATTATTATTCGGCGGTATTCTTTTAAGTTCGGGTATTTTAATGGGTATACTGATTTTCACACCCGATACGACTTCGAACCAGGTGGTTGTAAACAATCCCGTTAACAGTCCCGATCCTGTCATTTCAACTCCCACGGTAACATATCAGAATACGGATACCGAAGAACAGAGTCAGTATTTTTCGAACGCAATCAGAGATCCGTTTGTAACTCTTAAGGGCGACGGAACAGATACCGTTACGGTCATGGTTTACATGAACGGTTCCGATCTTGAAAGCGAATACGGATATGCCACTGAAGATTTAAGAGAGATGTTAAATGCCACACTTTCGGAAAACGTCAATGTCGTTATTCAGACGGGCGGTACCAAAAAGTGGAAGACAGATGGCATTTCAAACAAGCATGCACAGAGATTTCTTGTTACAGACAAGCATCTTGAACTTATAGATGATTCTTTGGGACAGCTTGATATTACAGACGAACAGACATTAAGAGATTTTATTGTTTTTGCATCAACCAATTATCCCGCAAACAGAAATATACTTATTTTCTGGGATCACGGCGGAGGAGTTGTATACGGATACGGTGTAGATGAGAACTTAAACGATCCTTATGCGGCACTTACACTTGATGAAATCCAGAGAGCGGTAAGTGATGCGGGTGTTAAATTTGAAATGATCGGTTTTGATTCCTGTCTTATGGGCGGACTTGAAACCGCTTGTGCACTTTGCGATTATTCCGATTACTTAATAGTATCCGAAGATTTCGAATCCGGCTCGGGATGGGAATATCAGAACTGGTTAAGTTTACTCGGATACAATTCATCCACACCCATGACGGATGTTGCAAAGGTTGTTGTAAATGATTTTATTCAGGAAAGTATTTTTGCAGAATCCGAAGGTGTTCTTGCGCTGATTGATTTAAGATACACAAGACTCCTTTATTCAGCATGGACCGATTTTGCATATGCTAACGAAGACGAGCTTCTTTCATACGACTATACAATGAGTATGCAGAGATCGGAACGTGCTCCGGAAAGTATGTTTGTAAAGTACGGCAAGAAGGATATCTGGGACTGGTTTTCAACCGATTCATATACCATGGAAACATACTGCTATGCGGTTGATATAATGGCACTTGCTTCCACAATGAATACGAACGAATCAAACGCGCTTGCATCCGTAATGAAATCAGCAGTTCTTTACTGTTCATCCACTGCAGGCGATTCGTACATGACCGGACTTTCCGTAACACTTCCTTACGGCGATTACGACTTTTATGATGAATTAAAAGACGTATTTACAAAGGTCGGATTTGACAACAATTATCTTTCATTCCTTGCCAAGTTCGCAGATACCGATGATTCCATCACAAGCTATGACTGGAATTCAAGCGGATTCGAAGGCTGGGATACATACGATGATTCGTATTATGACTGGGACGATTATAACTGGGATGATTATGACTGGGACAGCTACTTTGATACTTACTACGATTTTGACGATTATTACTACGACAGTTATGATTTCGACAGTTATAACCGAGATTACGATTACTGGGATGAGGACTGGTTATACTAAATGAACAACAGTGAAATACATGAAATAAAAAAGAGACTTAAATTCAGTGACGAGGCTTCTTTTAAGATTGAAACCTGTTATGTAATAGGTTCCGAAAAAAGAATCCGCAGCAGAATGAATTCATATCTGACAAATCTGGACGAAAGCGAAAGACACAAGTATATTGAAATACTTAAAAAAGGTCTTTCGGGTGTCTTAAACAGAAACCTCTTAAATCTTTCGTTTGAAAGAAGCATGGACGGAGACGATGCACAGAAGTTTCTTTTATCATTAAGAGACAGCGAACTCTGCGATCAGGCTATAACCGATAAGTATTACGAAAAAATCATAAATGCATATTCGACAGTCGGAAACTATCTGATAATTACGATTTACGATGCTTATGATGTTCCGAGAGAAGGAACGGACGGATTCTCACAGGGTGAATCCGAGGAAGTATTCAGATATATTTTCTCATGCATCTGTCCGGTCAATCTTGACAAGGGTGCGCTTTCCTACAGAGAAGAAGAGAATGATTTTGCGGCCAGAATTCGTGACTGGGTTGTTGAAATGCCTGATGTGGGATTTTTATTCCCTGCATTCAATGACAGAAGCAGTGATGTGAACTCGCTTCTTTATTACTGCAAGGATCCGCTTTTAATCCATCCCGAGATTATCAGCGACTGTCTCGGATGCGTGGAAGAAATGACCAGCGTGGTCGAGAACAGAATCTTTAAAAACGTCCTCGAAGATGTAATCAACGAGGCACCCGGATATGATACTTTCGAGGTTGTAAGAAACGTTCAGGACAATATAAACGATATGCTTGAAAACAAAGTCTTTACCATGGAGCCTACAATTGATAAAAAGGGCGTGGCAGAGCTTTTAAGAAATTCGGGCATAAAAGAAGAGCACCTTCCGATAGTAGAGAAGAAATTCGAAAAGGAACTCGGCGAAGACGGTGAGCTTCACATTGACAGGATAAAAGAAAAAGGCAGAATCGAAGTTAAGGGCGAAAACGTTAAAATATCCGTTAAGCCTGAGGCTTCATCACTTGTCGAAATAAGAATGATAGACGGCAGAAAATGCCTGGTTATTCCGATGGACTCCGATATGGAAGTAAACGGAATAATAAAGAAGATTACCGAAAAATTAAAGGAGGAAGAATAAAATGGGCGGAATATTGATAATTTTATTCGGAATAATCGGAATACCCGTTATTGTTGCCATTATTGCGGCAATTGCATCCGTTATATCTGCTGTGGCTTTTGTGGCAGGTGCAAGAGAGGACGAGGAATAAATGTTAAACAAAGAAGATTACGAAGAACCCAGATGCGTCCTTTGTATGAATCCAAAGAGCCGTATTCCCATAGAC
>JAFYHV010000007.1 GCA_017538995.1 Lachnospiraceae bacterium
GAACTTCTCCATGGGCGAAGGCGGAGCGCTTTTAATCCGTGATGCAGAAAATATCGAGCATGCAGAAATCGTTCGTGAAAAAGGTACCAACAGAGCAAAGTTTTTCCGCGGACAGATTGATAAATACACATGGGTTGATGCTGGTTCATCATACCTTCCGAGTGAGCTTAATGCAGCATATCTTTATGCACAGCTTGAACTTGCGAATGAAATTACCGCTGACAGAATGAACACCTGGAATAAGTACTATGATGCATTCGAAGAACTTGAAAACAAAGAACGCATCGAGAGACCTTTTGTTCCTACGGACTGCAAGCACAATGCGCACATGTTCTACTTAAAGTGTAAGGACCTTGAAGAGAGAAGTGCATTCATCAAGTTCCTTGGTGAAAACGGCATAATGGCTGTTTTCCACTATATTCCTCTTCATGGTGCACCCGCAGGCAAAGTGTTCGGCAGATTTAACGGCGAAGATGTATACACGACAAAGGAAAGCGAGAGACTTGTCAGACTTCCGCTTTACTACGGACTTAAGGAAGACGAAGTCGAATACATCATCGGCAAAGTAAAAGAGTTTTACAAATAATGACTAACGAAGTAACCATACGTCCAATTACATATGACGATACGGAAAATATAATCAAATGGCGTAATTCCGAATACGTGAACAGCCGTTTCATAGACCGCAGACTTTTTACAAAAGAAAGTCACGAGGCATGGCTTAAAACTTACGTTGAAGCCGGAAAGGCTGCGCAGTTTATTATTCTTTTAAACGGCGAAGCAGTCGGAAGCGTTTATTTACGGGATATCGACCCTGATAAAAAAGAAGCCGAGTACGGAATCTTCATCGGCGAAGAAGGCGCAAGAGGAAAAGGTGTGGGCACTAAGAGTGCGAAACTTATTCTTAAATATGCTTTCGAAGAACTTGGTCTGGAAAAGATTTTTTTACGAGTTTTTAAAGACAATCCGGGCGCAGTAAGAAGCTACGAAAAAGCCGGATTTAAGAAAATCGACAGAGTTGATACATTAAATATCGATGGCGAAACGCTCGAAGTGATTTTTATGGAGCTGGAGAAAAAGGATTTTGAAAAGCGATAAAAAGAAAAAAATAATAAATGCTTTTTTTATAATCCCTGCCGTAATCGGATTTACGTTTTACTGTTTCGAGCTGGTTCTGCTTCACTACAACCAGACGCTGTTTCCGGTCACGGGAAAGTACGAATCGGATCTTTTCGCACACATAGAAATGGCGCTCGACGGCTGGGGATACAGCATACTCGCAGTTATTTTCAGACTGTTTGCATTCCTGCCTGAATTTGGTTTCCATTTTGCGATAGCATCTTTCCTCTGCATATGCGAAGCAGGCACGATTGCACTAACATATATTCTTTTAAGAAACAACAAACTTGAAACAAAAGCGGCGATTGTTTTAACGGCAATGTCGGGCTTTGTTGCACCCGCATACATAAGAGCAATTCAGCCGTACAGATATATCGGTTATCAGTCGGGAAGCATATGGCACAATTCGACATATATAGTGATGAAATTCACGGCACTTATATGTATCATTTTGTACCTTTTTATATCCGAAAAATACAAAGAAAAAATGAGCGCCGGAGAAGTAATTGCATTTGCGATTTTACTAGCAGTTACGACATCGGTAAAAACCAATTTTATCCTTGTGTTTGCACCCGTAGCGCTTCTTTTCCTCATAGCAGACCGGATACTCGGAGTACCTCTTAAAAGACTCTTTCTCTGTGCACTGACTGTAATTCCTTCGGTAGCGGTAATACTGTTCCAGGAGTACGTTCTCTTTGGAGAAGAAACAGGTAACGGAATTGTAATAGAACCTCTTTACAGTGTTTATTTAAGGGCCGAAAAACCTTATTTTACGATGATTCTATCGGCAGCATTTCCGATAGTGATTCTGCTCTTTAACATAGTTCCGGTACTCAGGGATACGTTCCTTGATTTTAAGGATAAAAAGAGAGGACTCACACACCGTTTCTTTTTACTCTCATGGGCGATGTGGTTTGTGGCATTTGCCGAATACATTCTCCTTCGCGAAACAGGCCAGAGAGAACTCGATGACAACTTTGCGTGGGGATACGATTTCTGCATTTTTATTCTTTTCGTGGTAAGCATTATATATTTTGCAAAGACCATAAAAGAATTAATTGAAAAAATAAAGAACAAAGAATTTGCCGCAACGGATGTTTTAAAATCAATATTCTGCGTACTTACAGCGGCACTGCTTATTTATCATACATACTGCGGAGTGTTCTTCTTTGTGAGACTGACTCAGGGAATAACATTCTTTATGCAATAAAAATAAAAACAAACGGAGACAAAGATGAAAATCAGTTTTGTAATCCCCTGCTACAGATCGGAGAAAACTCTTTCTGATGTAGTGGAGGAGATTAAAACCACAATGGCGACAATCGGACATGAATTTGAAATCATTCTTGTTAATGACTGTTCGCCCGACAAAACATATGAAGTAATAAAACAGCTCGTAGCCGAGAACAAGAATATTCTCGGACTCGATCTTGCGAAAAACTTCGGTCAGCACTGCGCACTTATGGCAGGTATGAGACACTCAACCGGAGACGTTGTGGTTTGTCTTGACGACGACGGACAAACACCCGCTGACGAAGTCGGAAAGCTTCTTGACAAGCTCGATGAAGGCTATGATGTCTGCTATGCAAGTTACGGCAAAAAGCAGCACTCGGGCTTTAGAAATTTCGGCAGCAAAGTAAACGAACTCATGACCAGAATCATGCTTGGAAAACCCAAAGAATTAAAGGTTTCAAGTTACTTCGCCGCCAAGAGATTTGTGGTTGACGATATGCTCAGATACGAGCAGTCTTATGCATACGTAATCGGTCTTGTTTTACGAGCAACCAAGAATGTTGCAAATGTGGAAGTTAACCACAGAGCAAGAAGCGTGGGCGAGAGCGGATATACTCTTGCAAAACTTTTCTCACTCTGGTTTAACGGCTTTACCGCATTTTCAATCAAGCCTTTAAGAATTGCCACCGCAATAGGATGTTTCTGTGCGGGAACAGGTTTTCTTTACGGAATATATACAATCATTAAAAAGTTCATCCTTATGAACGATGTGCAGGCAGGTTTCTCCGCACTCATGTCGGTACTTGTTTTCATGGGCGGAATGGTTATGCTGATGCTCGGACTTATCGGCGAGTACATCGGCAGAATCTACATCTGTATGAACAATTCACCTCAGTATGTAATTCGTGAGAAGGTCGGCAAATTATCCGAAGAAGAGTAAACATGGATAAAAAAGAGAAGAAGAATAATAAAAAAACAAAGCTCATTGTTTTGGACTGCATTTTTATTGCGGTCCTTGTTTTGTTTCCTTTTCTTCATCTCGCATTCGGTGTCGAATTTTCCGATACCGCTTACAGCCTCGGCAATTACGAAAACTTAGATAAGATGAATCTTACCTGGACCGTTGCTACTTTCTGGGCCAATATGCTCGGCAAGTTTTTTACCATGCTTCCTTTTGGCGCAACGTGGCTCGGAATGAAATTTTATACGACACTGGTACCCGTTACCGGAGTCGTTTTTTCATATCTTTTCTTAAAGAAATATATGCCGAGAGTATTTGTTTTTGTCGGAGAGATTCTGGCGATTTCACTTTTCTGGTGTCCGACCACAATCCTTTACAATTACCTGACATATCTTCTTTTCACATTTGCTGTAATAGTTCTGGTAGAATCCCTCATAAAAGAAAAACGATGGGGTCTTGCATTCGCAGGCGTTATCCTGGCATTCAATGTCTTCGTAAGATTCCCGAACATTACAGAAACCGCACTCATTGTGGTTGTATGGTTCAGCGCAGGTCTTAAAAAGAAGAAGTTCACATACGGACTGGTTGATACATTAATCTGCGTCGGCGGATTCTTTGCAGGTATCGCAGCAAATGTCGGACTTATAGGAATCAAATACGGATTTTCATCAATTCCGAATATGGTCATTTCTCTTTTCTCAATGACCGGAGAAAATACAGGCTACAAACCGACCGGAATGGTAATGGCAATCATAAAAGCATACACGACCTATTATAAGTGTTTTATTCTTCTTATCGGTATTACCGCTTTATGTTTTGCCGTAAGTGCAATTATGAAGAGACATTATGCAAGAATAATTACCATTGTGGCACAGTTTGTTTTATACGGACTCTTCATTTTCTGGGCATACAGAAATCACGTATTTACATTTAAATACAGTGACTATTCTTCGATGCATTTCTGGATGGTTGTATTTTTTATGATCGCAAACATTATGTCCGTATGGACGATGCTTAGAAAACGAAACGAACTGGTGCACAAACTGATTGCAACGGCGGTGCTTGTGATAGTCTGGATTACGCCTCTCGGAAGCAACAATTCACTGTATCCTTCAATGAACAATTTATTTATAGTTGCTCCCGCAGTTTTATTTATGATCTGGAACGAACTCTTTAAGGGAAGGAACTTTTATGAGATTCTCGACCTTGAAGCAAGAAACACAATGGTAGCAACGAGAATTATATTCTTCCTGCTTATTGTGACTGCTACGATTCAGTGTATTTTATTCGGTTTCGTGTTTATTTTCCGCGATCCCGGTTTTCCTGCTAAAAACAGCACAAAAATCGAGGGCAACGAAGTGCTTGTCGGAATGCATACAAATCCCGAGAGAGCGGCGCTTATCGAAGAACTTACATCGTATGTAAACGATAAGGGATATGAAGGCAGGAGAGCGATTTTCTACGGAGATATTCCGGGACTTGAATACATACTAAAAATGCCATGCGCGATTTCTCACACATGGCCCAATTTAGGTTCGTTTTCTTATGATGAATTTGTTAACGATATCGACAGTCTTGATGACAAGCCGATTATATTTATAAACACGGATTACATGGCTGATGCCTATAATCCCAACAAGTCCTATCGCAAGGAACAGTACCTTGAAGATTTCCTTACGGAAAACGGATATTCTTTAAGTGCGAAGATTGAATACATTGCAATCTATTCTGCGGATTAGTTCTTTACCCATCTGCCGCTGGCACCGCACGGAAGCACGAGACCGTTTTCGGAAACCGGCAGACCGATTTCATCGGATACAACTTCTCCGCCGAACTTCGGTTTGATGCAGGTATTAAGCATATATGAAAGTACTGCAGGCTGAAGTCCCGTGGTATATGAATTGATTAAAAAGAATGCGGAATCTTCGTTTAATAACTGCGTGGTCAGTTCGATAAAAGGAAATACGGAATCTTCGATTTTCCAGATTTCGCCCTTAGGACCTCTTCCGTATGAAGGGGGATCCATGATGATACCGTCATATTTATTTCCGCGACGGATTTCTCTTTCGACGAATTTGACACAGTCATCAACGAGCCATCTTATCGGCGCATCACCAAGGCCGGAAGAAATGGCGTTTTCTTTTGCCCATGTGACCATACCTTTTGAGGCATCTACATGAGTTACAGAAGCACCGGCTTTTGCCGCAGAGAGTGTGGCACCGCCTGTGTATGCAAAGAGATTGAGCACTTTAAAAGTTCTGCCCGGATTGTCGGACAGCTGCTTTTTTATGATATCCGAAAACCAGTCCCAGTTAACCGCCTGCTCGGGGAAAAGCCCCGTGTGCTTAAATGCAAAAGGCTTTAAGTTGAATGTGAGTTCTTCGTAATGAATGCTCCATTCCTCGGGAAGATTTTTAAACTCCCATTCGCCGCCGCCCTTGCTTGAGCGATGGTAATGACCGTTAAAATGCTTCCAGCCGGGATTGAACTTCGGCGTATTCCATATTACCTGTGGGTCGGGTCTGACGAGAATATAGTCTCCCCAGCGTTCGAGTTTTTCTCCACCGGACGTTGAAATGACTTCATAATCTTTCCATTTGTCGGCAATCCACATGATAACCTCCGAATAAAGTAATTTTCACAAAGAGTATTATATCATATTATGTCCAAATTAAGCGAATACTGCAAAAAGAAAAATTACAGAGAAATGGATATAGAGCATCTGCTTTTATATCGTGTCTGCATCGTACTGCTTCCTTTTATGATAGCGGTTACGCTTCTTTTCATATTCAAAGGAGATGCAATCATTAATGCAGGCAGCGGATGCATGTTCAGAAAAATTACAGGCTTTTACTGTGTGGGCTGCGGCGGTACCAGAGCTTTTAACTATCTCGTTCACCTGCATATTTTAAAGAGCTTATATTTTCATCCTTTTGTGCCGTACACATACTTTGCGTATTTCTTTTATACTATCAATTCATTTCTTTATCGTCACAACAAAAAATGTTTTGCCAAACTCAATCCCTTTGTTCTCATCTATATCGGACTTGGCATTCTGACGATTAATTTCCTCGTAAAAAACATTGCGATATTCTTTGGAATTCATTTGATATAGTTTACTCAAACGAGTATATTTTCAAGGGTAATCGTGCAAGTTATATGCACGATTATTTTTTGCCTTTTATTGACATAATGAATTTGACAAAAATCAAAGTGCGTTATACAATAATGTCAGAATGAAAATGACAGGAGGGCTGTATATGAAGAAGATTAAAACTTTGGAAGACGCATTAAAAAGAATTGAAGAACTAGAAAAAGAAAACATCGAGTTGAAAGAAGAACTTGAATACTTCAAAAAACGAAAAGCAAGTGGAAGACAAAAACATAATGCAAAATGGATGGCTATTTATAAGGATTTTGTTGCCTGCTACGAGAATGGAATGGCAATGGTAGATATTGCAAAAAGAAACAATATCAGTGAGCGAAGCCTTTATAGATATAAAGCTTATTATCAAAAAAATAAATCAGCCAACAAAGGTTTTACAGATGACTTTCTTTCCGAGCCAATTCCACAGCTGCCGCTTGAAAACCGTGAGGAATTATCCACTGATATGAAAGTCAATATGCTTGAATATAAAGGATACAAGGCTTCTGTAATATATGATGAGCAAAATAAAATATATACAGGAATGGTAACTAATATCAAAGATGTCATAACATTTTCCGGGTTATCGGAAGATGAACTTGAAGAAGAGTTCCATAAATCTGTTGAGGATTATATAGAATGGGCTAAAGAGGGAAAGGATTAGTTATATTAAATTTTATTGTTGAAATAGTAAAAAAAACATGCTATTATATTTGCAACTAAATATCAGTTGCAGGAAGGAAATGAATGCCAAAAAAGAAAGACCTGATAGAAAAGCTTTATAGAAAACCATATCCTAAAAACCTTACTGTGAGAGAATTGGATATGTTGATGAAAAAATGCAACTGTACTAAATTTCAAGGCGGCCGAGGGTCCGGAATAGGATATGTTCATGATAAAACGAAAAGAATCCTACAGTTTGACGGACCTCATCCCGGAAAAGAATTATATAAGTATCAGATAGATAAGATAATAAAGTTTTTAGATGATATTGGTGAGAAGGAGAGCGACAATGAAATCTGATATGATGAAATACAAAGGATACAGGGCTTCTATAGGATATGATGAAAGTGATAATATTTTCATTGGTGAAGTATTTGGTGTTTCTGATTCATTGAATTTTCATGGAAAATCCATAGAAGAACTCGAACAGTCTTTTCATGATTGCGTAGATAATTATTTGGATATTTGTAAAAAAATAGGGAAAGAACCTCAGAAAGAATTTTCCGGAAGTTTTAACGTCAGAACTACTCCTAAATTACATGAAAGAGCAGCAGAGTATGCTTTTGAAAACGGATGCTCTTTAAATCAAGTGGTATCTATGGCAATGGAAGCATTTCTAGGTGGCAAAAGAAAGAAAAGATTGTATTAATAATGCTACAAAGAAAACATTAATTTGAGGGGCTTAAATTCCACCTCAAAAAACTATACAATAATCCATAAAATAATGGTATGATAAAAAAGTATTTCGGCTTGGCGAAAAATGCGAAGTTCGAACTACTTTTTTCATGTAAGGAAAAGGATAAGGAACGAAGTATGAAAAAAGAATATGTCATGGGCAATCAGGCGATAGCGCTTGGTGCAATGGCGGCAGGAGTTAACTTAGCGTGCGGTTATCCCGGAACTCCTTCGTCGGAAATCGTCGATACAATTGCTAAAAGAAATAAGGATAAAGCCATTCACGTAGAATGGTCCATCAATGAAAAGGCAGCCATGGAAGTGGCAGCAGGTGCTTCTTATGCAGGCGCAAGATGTTTAGTCACCATGAAAATGATGGGACTTAATGTTGCATCAGATGCATTAATGTCGCTTGCATATGTCGGAGTAGAAGGCGGACTTGTAGTTGTTTCCGCAGACGATCCCGGCCCCATTTCATCACAGACCGAACAGGATACAAGACTTTTCGCAAAGTACTGCCGTATCCCCGTATTTGATCCCGCAAGCGTTGAAGAAGCATACGAAATGATTCAGGACGCTTTCGAATATTCCGAGAAATATAAAACTCCCGTACTCTTCAGACCGACCACCAGAATCGATCATGCGTACGGAAGCATTACATATGATGAGAACGCAAAACCCAAGGAAGTTCCCGGCTTTGTGAAGAACTCAAAACGTTTCGTGATTTTCCCTCGTCTTTCAAGAATGAATCATGAAATGATTGAAAAGAGAAATCCCGCCATCGGCGATGATTTTTCGGATTATAAATTCAACACTGTTCAGGGTAAGGCTGTAAATAAAAAGGCGATCCTTGCAGGCGGTGCAGGTTATGCTTACGCAAAAGAATATATTCAGGACAGAGAAGATGTTGTTTTAATCAGAGTGGCAACACCTCATCCTCTGCCCGAGAAATTCCTCGTAAAAGCACTTGAAGGCGTTGACGAAGTGCTCGTAGTGGAAGAACTCTTCCCTTATCTTGAAGAGGAACTACTTCAGTTAATAGGTAAGAAACAGCTTAAGATAAAAGTCCTTGGAAAGCACACGGGCAATTCACCTCTGGCAGGCGAAAACACAGCCGAAGGCGTTGCATGTGAAATTGCCAAATTCCTCGACGATACAATTGAAGAAAGCAAGACTGATACTTCGGATGTTCCCACACCTCCGATGCGTCCGCCAGTACTCTGCGCAGGCTGTCCTCACAGAGCAAGTTTTTATGCGGTTAAGCAGGCAATGAAAGACAGAAAGGCCAACTTCTCCGGAGACATCGGATGTTACACACTCGGCAATGCAATGCCTCTTGACATGGTAGATACATGTCTTTGCATGGGCGCCGGAATCACAATGGCTCAGGGCCTTCACTGGACTGACGAGGAGACCGTTAACTTTGCATTTGTCGGAGACTCCACATTCTTTGCTTCAGGAATGACAGGAATTGCAAATGCAATTTACAATGAAGCAGACATGATTTTATGCGTGCTTGATAACTCAACCACGGCTATGACAGGACATCAGCCTCATCCCGGCACAGGCATGAACATGATGGGTGATGTTGTAAATAAAATAAGCATCGAAAAGATTCTTTTAGGAATGGGCATTGAAAAAGTATTAACCGTCAATCCCTTAGACCTTGAAGAAGCCAAGAAAGCAATCAGTGAATGTGCAGACGCAAAGGGCGTAAAAGCAATCATCTTTAAATCTCCCTGCGTTGCACTTTTCAAACCGACCGAAAAATGCGTTGTTACAGACAAGTGTATCGGATGTAAAAAGTGCATCCGTGAAATCGGCTGTCCCGCAATTTCCGTCGATGATAAAAAAGTTGTTATCGATACATCAATGTGCACCGGCTGCAGTCTCTGTGCTCAGGTCTGCCCGATGGGTGCCATCGAAAAGGAGGTGCGCTAGATGTCTTACAATATTTTACTTTGCGGCGTAGGCGGACAGGGAACGGTTCTCGCATCCAAACTTCTTGCGGCAGCAGCCGAGAAAAAAGGCGAGACGGTTCATTCAGCTGAAACCATCGGTATGGCTCAGCGTGGCGGCCCCGTTACAAGTCACGTTCGTATCGGCAAAGACGCATACTCACCTTTGATTCCTAAAAAATGCGCAGACCTTATCATCGCATTCGAGCCTTCGGAAGCAGTCAGAAACTTAGACTACCTTAAAGAAGGCGGAGCGGTTATCACCAATGAAGTATGCTTAAAGCCCGTTACAGAATCGTTAAATCCCACAGGCTACGACGGAAAAGAAATGACCGAATATCTTAGAAAGACCATCGGCAATCTTGTTGTACTTAACGCTGATGATCTTTGCGCAGAACTCGGATCGTCCAAGTTTTTCAATGTGGCAGTGCTCGGCGTTGCAAAAGGCGCAGGCTTCCTTCCTTTTTCAGAGGAGGATCTTTTATCGACGATTGAGACAAGTGTAAAAGCTAACTTTGTGGAAGTTAACAAGAAGGCATTTCTTCACGGCGTCGAAGTCGGAAAGAACAATAAATAAGTCTATATAATATTAAATATATAAATATAGATATATAAGAATAATAAAAAAGTATATTAAAAAACTATAATAAGGAGTAAAAAATGACACCTTCAAAAGAACAGTTATCCCTTATCGACAAACAGATTAAAAGACTCATTGCAAGTGGCAACTACTACGGCAAAAAATACAGCGAGATGGGACTTACCGAAATCAATTCCGTGGAAGATTTCTACAAGATTCCTTTTACGGACAAGCAGGATTTAAGAAACGCATACCCTCTCGGAATACAGGCTGTTCCCGATGAGGAAGTAGTCCGCATTCATTCATCCTCAGGTACAACGGGCAAACCCGTTATTATACCTTATACCAAGAAAGACGTTGAAGACTGGGCAATTATGTTTGAGAGATGCTATCGTCTCGCAGGCATCACCAATAAAGACCGTATCCACATTACACCCGCATACGGACTCTGGACAGCAGGTGTAGGCTTCCAGGCGGGGTGCGAACGACTCGGCGCAATGGCTATCCCTATGGGACCCGGCAATACAGAAAAGCAGATTCAGATGATGATGGATCTTGAGTCCACCGTTCTTTGTGCAACATCATCCTATGCACTTCTTTTATCAGAAGAAATCAACAAGAGAGGCATCCGCGACAAGATTCATCTTAAAAAAGGTGTAATCGGTTCCGAACGCTGGAGTGATAAAATGCGTCAGACAATCCGCGAAGGTTTAGGCATCGAGCTTTACGATATTTACGGACTGACAGAAATTTACGGACCCGGTATCGGTATCAATTGCCCCGGCGAAACAGCTATGCACTGCTTCGATGATTATTTATACATCGAAATCATCAATCCCGAGACAGGCGAAAACGTTCCCGACGGCGAGGAAGGCGAAATTGTTATCACAACACTCGTAAAAGAAGGCGCACCCCTTCTTCGTTTCCGTACCCACGACTTATCAAGAATCGTTCCCGGCGAATGCAAGTGCGGATGCAAGTATCCGAGACTTGATATCATAAAAGGTAGAAGCGACGACATGTTTAAGATTCACGGGGTAAATATGTTCCCTGCACTTGTTGAAGAAATGCTTGCAAAGGTTGACGGCGCTACCAGTGAATACCGTGTAACCCTTGCTCACGAAGACGACAAGAACAAAGACGTATTCCTTCTTACCGTAGAAGGCGAAGGAAGAGTAAGCTTTGAAAACATGGCAAAGGAAATCACAGGAGTATTCAAGACATATGTCGGCGTTACTCCGAGAGTAACCGTAGTACCCATCGGTACGCTTCCCAGATCTGAGAAAAAGACCAAGAGAGTAACCGATTACAGAAACGAATAAAGACTAAAAAAAGGGCTGCCCAAAAGCAGCCCTTTCATATGCTAAATTGTTAGTGTGTTAATACATAATTATAAGAAATAAAATTATTTAAAAATTTCTTAAAAAAGTTGTTGACAAGGCAATATTGAAATGATAAGATAGTCAAGCACTGCCAAAAACGGGCAGTGACAGAACCTTGACAAATAAACAGCAATGCAACCCTGAAAATTCTAAAAACCATCGAGAAGATGGAGAGTAAATTTCAGAGAAAGAAAACCTAAAGTAAACGTTAAGAATAAGCTAAGCAGTTTATTCGGGACGGATTAAATTCAAACATATTTTTATAGAGAGTTTGATCC
>JAFYHV010000008.1 GCA_017538995.1 Lachnospiraceae bacterium
CTTAAGAGACACAGGGCTAAAGGTAATCATTAACGGAGGAGACACTTTCCTTGATGCATATACGGAATCGGGAAAGGACTGTAAAAATGTCGTTACCGGAATTAATCAGGAAACGGTTTTAAGCCACATAAAATGGGAAACAGAAACATTTGGCAGAAACAGCCGTGAAGACAGGGAATATTTCGAAGACTATATTGATAAATATGCTAAAGAAGGAATTGATATATATCTTCTGGAATATACAGACGGTTCACTGGATAATGAAATAAAAGATTTTTGCCATAAAAAGAACTATTTATATTATATTTCCGATTCTCTGGAACTTGATTATCCCTAGATGTAATCGTTGAAACAATAAAAGGAAAATTCAAATGAGTGAAATTATTTTTGAAACTGCGAATGTAAATGACATAGACGAGCTTATTCGTTTAAGAATAGCGTACATGATAGATGATTTCGGAAGCATTACCGACTACGAGAGAGAATGCATGGAAAAGCAGCTTCCGGATTACTTCGAGAGGAGACTCGGCAAAGAACTGATTGCCTTTGTCGCAAGAGTCGAAGGAAGGCTCGTGGCAGCAGCCTATCTTTTAATCATTGAGAAGCCTGCAAATCCTTTCCTTCCAAACGGCTTTGACACCGAAGTTTTAAGCGTCTACACCGAGCCCGAATACAGGGGCCGCGGAATCTGCTCGCAGCTTATGACCAATATGATTGAATATGCGAAAGAGCATAAACTTTGCCGTATCGATCTGGTGGCAACTAAAGAAGGCTATCCGATTTACAAAAAGCTCGGTTTTGAAGACAGAGTGCAGAAATATATCGACATGAGAATGAAACTGTAAGATGGAAATCTGGGCATACGAGATGTGTTATGACAAAAAAGAATATGAGCCCGTTGATATTGAATGTATTCCCTTTGATGCGGCATACATTTCGGATTATAAAACGCTTTATAACGAAGCGTTTTTTCCTATGCGTAAAGCGCTCGATATTAAGCCCTACAACTGGTATTCGGATGACGAAGCAATCATAAAAAAATCAGACGACATTTATCTTTTAATTGAAAAAGGAAAATTTATCGGTTCTGTCGCAGTTTATTGTAACGAAATCGATGATTTGTTTGTTAATATAGAGGAGACTAAAAAAGGTTACGGCCGAAAGCTTCTTTTATGGGCTGTAAAACACATACGAAAAAAGAATAACCTGCCGATTACACTTCACGTTGCAGAGTGGAATAAGGATGCGCTTAAGCTCTATGAAGACGCAGGTTTTAAAATAAAAAACAAAGAAAAGGTGAGATAAATGAAATTAAGATCATTTGATATTGATAAAGATTTTGACGTAATTAAAAACTGGATTACGGACGAGCGAACACACGCTTTCTGGTGCGCAAACCACACGAATTTTCCATTAGAACGCGAAGATTTTTCACTCCTCCTAAAAGAGATAGATGAAATGTTTGGCGATGCTCCGTACGTTGCAACCACTGATGACGGAGAAGTTGTGGGTTTTTTCTGTATAGGCGGAGTAAATAAAGAGACCAAAGAAACCATGCTTAAATTTGTAATGGTGGACGGTTCAAAGCGCGGACAGGGCATCGGAAAAGAGATGTTAAAACTTGCCGTAAAACATATCTTTGAAACCACTGATGCAGAGATCGTTCAGTTAAATGTTTTCCCTCAAAACCCCATAGCCAGGAAATGTTATGAGGGAGTCGGATTTGTCGAAAGAAAACTGACTCCCGGTGCATTTAAATACAAAGACGAAGCCTGGGACAGATGCAATATGATTATTCGAAAAGACGGTATTAAGATAAGAGCAGGCGAACCTAAGGATAAAAAAGCAATAGAAGATTTATTCCTTGAAATGCTTCATACAATTTACAATACAGATGATGTCAAAGGCTATGAAGAAGGCTATCTTGATAAGTTTTTCGAAGGAAACGGCGACCGCGTATATGTGGCAGAGGCTGACGGAAAAGTAATCGGATATATTTCAATCGAAGAGCATCATGATGACAAGGATTACTTCTATCTTGATGATTTCTGCGTTGCAGGCGCCTATAGAGGCAGGGGACTCGGAAGCGAATTTCTTAAAAAGGCAGAAGAATATGCGAAGGAGCGAAACATTCCCGCGATATGCCTTCATGTTGAAAAATCCAACACAGGCGCCATGAAATTATATGAGAAAAACGGCTACGGAAAATTCCGTGATGACGACTCAAGAGACTTTTTATTAAAGGTTCTCAGCGAATAAAAATGATAAAAAAAGACTATATAAAAATTGAAAATCTGGATTTACCCGAACTTGAGGTTTACAGGCAGAATAACGAAGTTAAACTTCTTCGTGCAAACGAACCCGAGCCCGGAATCTTTATATGCGAAAGCGCAAAGGTCATAAAAAGAGCGCTTGACGCAGGCTATGAACCGCTGTCGATTTTAGCGTCCGAAGCAATCGACGAAGAGAGCAGAAATATCCTGAACGGCATCAAAGATGTTCCGGTTTACATGGGCGATGACAGTGTTTTAAGAGAACTTGCA
>JAFYHV010000009.1 GCA_017538995.1 Lachnospiraceae bacterium
ATTTCATCAAACCAGGCTTCAAATGAACCGTCGTCAACAACCATACGGATTCTGTTGTTGGCTCTTACCCTGAAGTAGTAATTACATTCGGGGCAAACGTATTTCATGCGCTTGGCTTCTTCTTTAAATATTTCTTTTTTGCATACCGGACATATTATTGATTCCGGAGAAACAACAATATCCGTTTTTTTAGCTGCTTTTTTGTTAAAATCAAATAATCCCATATTATAATCCCCTTATATTTCAAATCTTCAAGTCAAATAATTTCAGTCAAAATAAGAGTAAAATTATATTAGTAATTATGCTTCCATAAACTTGTTAAAATCTTCAAGTGTATCTATATTTACTGTCTTAAGACTTCTGTCGATTTTCTTTACAAAACCTGTAAGTGTATGACCGGGTCCGATTTCAATGAACTCGTCCACACCGTCTTTTATCATAAGTTCAAGTGACTGCTGCCATCTTACCGATGAAGAAACCTGCTTCTTTAAAAGTTCCTTAATATCGTTCTTGTCTGTAACATATTCAGCGGTTACGTTTGCGATGTAGGGAACCTTTACATCGTTAAGTTCGATGTCTTTTAAAGCCTCTGCAAGCTGCTCTCCCGCACCTTCAAGAAGTGCCGAGTGGAAAGGTCCGGATACGTTGAGTTCAACTACCTTAAGTGCACCCTTTTCTTCAAGAATCTTTCCTGCTGCCTGTACTGCATCTTTTCTTCCTGTGATAACGGACTGCTTGGGGTTGTTGTAGTTTGCTACCGATACCGTAAAAGGTAAAGCGCTGTCCGCTTTATCGTACATATCTTTATTATCCATTACTTCCTTGCAGGCATCTTCTATCACGCCTGCATCAAGTCCGATTACAGCGCTCATTCCGCCGCCTTCGGGAACTGCATTCTGCATGTAGATACCTCTTTTACGAACGATTGCAAAAGCATCTTCCATGCTCATTGCACCCGATGCGATTAAAGCACCGTATTCGCCGAGGCTGAGTCCTGCTGTCAGATCGTATGTAATACCCTTTTCTTCAAGTACTGCGAAAAGTGCTGCTTCAACAGTCAGCATACAGATCTGCGTATACTCAGTAATATTGATTTTTTCGTTTTCTTCAAAACACATTGCGGCTACGTCAAGCCCTGTGATTTCCGATGCTTTATCGAAAACCTTTTTCGCACATTCGAAATTGTCATAAAACTCTTTGCCCATTCCGATGTACTGCGATCCCTGTCCGGGAAACATGAATACTCGTTTGCTCATTTGTAATCTCCTCTCGTTAATAAAATTTCTGTAATCTATTTACAAATTTGCTTTCGATTAACCGTAGATGTTGGCTTTGTCTACAGCACAGAAAGCGAGCTTTCCTTTTGCTCTTATCTCGCCGTCAACAAATGCCTTGCAGTCAAATTTAACTAAGCCTGCTCCGCCGCCGTCTTTTGTTACTTCTATCGTAAGTGTATCTCCGGGAAGCACAGGTTTTACGAACTTAAACTCGTCGCATTTGAGAAGCACATAAATCTTGCTGTCGTCTGTTCCGTCACTCTCGATTGTTACAGAACAAAGCTGTGCACACGCCTCAACGATAAGTACGCCCGGCATTATCGGAGCATCGGGAAAATGTCCCATAAAATAAGGCTCGTTAATGGAAACATTTTTGATTCCTTTTGCGTATTCGCCGCCTCTTATTTCGATAACCTTTTCAATCATCTGAAAAGGAGGACGCTGTTTAATTCTTTTCTGAACTTCGTTGATATTCATCATGTGAGTACAACCTCCGGAAAATACTATTTTTCTTTACAGGCTTAATCCGCCGTCAATTACAAGCACCTGGCCTGTGATGTATGCTGCTTCGTCGCTTGCAAGCATTGCAACAACTTCGCCTACTTCTTCGGGTGTTCCGAATCTCTTCATCGGAATTGTATCAAGGTATTCGGTCTTCTTCTCTTCGGGAAGCTTTTCAACCATATCGGTTCCGATAAATCCGGGTGCTACCGCATTTACTCTGATACCGTAAGGAGCAAGTTCCTTTGCCATGGTTGCTGTCATTGAGTTAACAGCACCCTTTGTAGCCGAATAAACACTCTGGCCTGCTACAGCAAGTTTTGAGCTGACTGAAGATACGTTGATGATGCAGCCTTTCTTCTTAGAGAACATCTTAAGAGCCGCCTGCTGTGAGCAGTACATATAACCCTTGATGTTAAGGTCGAGACACTTGTCAATCGTATCGGGTGTCATCATAAGAACGTATTCGTCTTTTACGATACCTGCGTTATTTACAAGCACGTCAATTTTGCCGTACTTCTTTGTAATCTCACGAAACATCGGCTTAACTTCATCAAGATTTGCAACGTTTGCTTTGTAAGTATCAGCCTCGCTGCCGAATCCTTCGATGATGCTCTTAACTTCGTTAGCCGCATCT
Source organism: Lachnospiraceae bacterium (assembly GCA_017538995.1). Taxonomy (GTDB): domain Bacteria; phylum Bacillota; class Clostridia; order Lachnospirales; family Lachnospiraceae; genus UBA3766. Next base: position 2,416 of record JAFYHV010000009.1, read on the forward strand.
TCGTTTGAATTGTAGTTGATGATTACCGTATAGCCTTTCTTTCCGAGTGCTATGGCACATGCTCTTCCGATACCGCGGCTTGCGCCGGTTACAAGAGCAATTTTCTTTTCGTTATCCATAATTTTCCCCTTTATTTCTGAAGTACTACTGCGCTGTAGGATCCGCCTACACCGTATGATGTAGCAATTACATATTCAAAGTTCTTTGTATCGACTTTATCCTTACGAACGCTGCCGTTATTAATGAAGTAAGCATCCTGTGAATCGCCGAGTTCACCTGCAAGGGTTAATGCTGCATGTGCTGCAGAAAGTGTAGCTGCTGCCGCTCTTGCTTCACCTACATAATCTTTTACGTTGATGACTGCGATTTCTTTGCCGAATACATTTGAATATACATTCTTTTCAAGAGTATCAACTTCGTTAACACCGTTACCGAAACCGAATACCGCATCAATCTTGTCTACTGTAATTCCTGCATCTGCACATGCTTCCTTGATTGCATTTGCAAGACCTTCGTCAGAACCTGCTACAGTACCGTATTCAACACCTTCGTGTGTCTGAGCGTAACCTGCAATCTTTGCGTACTTCTTAGCAGAATGTGAAGCTGCCTGTGATGCGCTCTCAAGTGCGATTGTAACGGAACCGTCTGAAAGATTCATTGCGTTGCCGTTTCCGTAAATGTCGGATTTTGCATCTTTTATGAAGCCTAACTGTGTATAAAGCTTGTTCATTACTGCGCTGTTTTCGTCAGTACCCGAAGCAAGCATTGCTTTTGTTCTGTCCTGTCTGATTTCGTTAGCTGCATAGCAGATTGATGAAAGACCTGACTGGCTGCCGTTTGTGATTGTTACGTTGTAGCCTCTCATGCCTGTCTTGATTGAAAGATATCCGCCTGCTGCATTGTAAACGGTGTTCGGGAAGTTGAATGCCGAACCGTTCTGTGTGCCTTCTTTTGAAATATGATCCTGGAACTCGTAAACGGTTGTAAGAGGTCCGTCGCCTGTACCGATGATCATACCGAAATCTTCAGCGTTTTCATCATTGAATGTAAAGCCTGCATTGTTGATTGCTTCGATACCCGATACAACCTGCATGGTTGAAAGCTTGTCGAGTTTTCTGTAGAAAGCAAGCTTGATATCGTACTTGTCAAAATCTTCTTTGCCAAGTTCTGATGAAAGATTGTTGGATGTAATTGTCTCGCCACCTTTAACTTTTTCGATATAGTTTTCGATGCCGTTACCGATGGGTGAAACAATACCCATACCTGTAATGTAGATGTCTTCGTTGTTTTCTGTTTCAGACATCTTGCCTTCGTTCTTTGCAAAGATGATACTTGCGTTGCTTCCGCCGAATGCGAAGGAGTTGCTCATTACATAGTTGAGTTCTTTAGCCTTCATTTCGTTGGGCATAAAATCAATCTTGCCTGCCTTTTCTTTTAAGGCTTCAAGATCTTCGTCAGTATATCCGATTGTGGGCGGAACCTTGTTATCCGTTAATGCTCTGATTGCATATACGGCTTCGATTGCGCCTGCTGCACCGAGGCAGTGACCAACCATTGCCTTAGTGGATGAAACGCTTAAGTGATCGTTTGCATCATCGAATATTGTATGGATTGAAAGGAACTCTGCTTCGTCGTTCTTGGCTGTTCCTGTTCCGTGTGCGTTGATGTAATCAAGGTCTTTCTTGTCTACGCCTGATTTATCAAGTGCTCTTCTGATTGCATACATCTGGCCGATACCGTCGGGACGGGGAGCTGTGATGTGATGAGCATCGGAGCTGATACCTGCTGATAAAACATCGCAGTAAATCTTTGCGCCACGCTTCATTGCATGCTCATAAGACTCTACGATGATTGCGCCTGCACCTTCACCTAATGTGATACCGTTAGAATGGTTGAAAGGTGAGCAGGGATTTTCTGAAAGAGCGTGAAGAGCGGTAAATCCTGCAAAAGGAACGCTTGCAAAAGCATCTGCACCTCCTGCGATAAATACATCGCCCACACCTGCTCTGATAAGTTCGCATGCATAAGCAACACTCATTGTACTTGCTGCACACGCATTACCTATATTTGTAACGACACCCTTTGCGCCTGCCATGTTTGCAACATGGTTTGCAATGGATGCGATTGTCATCTTATTAATATCTTCTGTCTTTTCGCCTTTTTCGATGTAGTTTTCAATACTTACAACACCGCCGACACAGCTGCCCATGATAACACCGAAACGTGCTGCATCTACATTCGCGTCTGTAATACCTGCATCGTTAAGTGCTTCCTTTGAAGCCTGTAAGCAGAGCATTGAAACTCTGTCTACCTTATCGTTCATCTCGATGTCGGAATCATTAACTTCAGCTCCGAGATGTGCATAGCAGTCGTCTGAATTTACACTTCTTGTTTTATCTATTCCGGGTGTGCCTTTAAGGGCATTCTCCCAGCATTCTTCAACATTTTTACCGATTGCATTGATCATTCCTAAGCCTGTAACAACGCATCTGGCATTGATGTTCTTACTCATTTGGAAATTCTCC
>JAFYHV010000082.1 GCA_017538995.1 Lachnospiraceae bacterium
AGCCCCTACTACAGAACGAATCTTGTCGGGCCACTGACTGAGGATATCGTTTCTGTTTCCCTTGTTTATTAACTGAAGAATGGATGTAATAACTTCCGAGAGACATCCGATATCGGAAGGATTAATCATAGCTACTCTGCCTTTCATGAAAGGAAGAGAAGTCCATGACTTCCATGCATTCTCCTGGTTATTTCCTGTGATAATGTGGATAATTTCATATTTTACGCTGGCCATTTCATAAGCCTCTGCCAGAGTAATGTCCTTACCTACATTATCGCCGAACATATCTTTTATCTCTTTCTTTGAAAGAATATGTCGGCCGTCATTGTCTGCAATCTCGTCACCGATACCGATGAGAATACCTTTTTTATCTCTCTTTTCAAAGGAATCGATTGAAGTATGCTTAGCCGCAAAATACCAGAGCAGCGAATCATAACTGTACCAGTTTCCGCCGAAACCGACTCTTAAATCAAGAAGCTGTTCTACGACTCTTATATCTGCTTCAAACTGTGTTACCTGAAGTCCGTCGGGATCATCTGCCTCAACAAATGCCGCACACATAATATGCGGATTGGTAACAGGATTTTTTGCATAGATCTGTGTTACTGTTTCGTTTAATGCATTCTTTGCAATCTCTTCTGCAAGATAGCCCATGGAACCCGTAACGTCAAAACCTAAAATAATAGGTGTTGAATTAGGTGAATCTTCAGAATCCCTCGATTCTCTGACATTGATGAATTTGGGCAAATACTGTTCCTTAGCCTTTGCTGTCTGAAAAATAGTACTTGCGCTTGATGAATTTGTAATACCTCTTGACTGTTTTAATTTATTCCAGTCCGATGCACGATAACTGCCCCTTCCCATAGTAAACCTCCGTTTATTTATATTATTTAAAATACTATCGAATTTACTTTCTTCGGCACTTCGATATATGCCAAAGATTCTGCTGCCTTTTCAGCCTTATCCTGATCCATGGATTTTAACGCTTCGTTGGCGGTCTTTCCTTCGGATACGGATATGATTGCGTATATTATATCTGCCAGGTAAGATATATCTCTTTTATTAATGACCGTTACTCTGCCCGGCATAAATTCCTGCCATTTTCTGAAAATTGCTTCGCTGTCGGCCTGCTCGTTTTCTATTACGATATGAAAGACATTGTAGTTTTTCTCGGCTTTTCGTAAAAGCTCTTCATCGGATAAGACATACGGAACTTCGTCATCAAACACACGCTTTATTTCCGTGGCAGAAAGACTTCCAAGACTAGCGTCGTCACCTATCGTAAAAAGATATCCTTTTTTCGAACGTTTCTCGAAACAGTCGGCCTTTGTATGCTTCGCAGCGAAATACCATAAAAGATTGTACGATTCTCCGCCGTTTCCGCCCCCGCCACCTTCAAGGTAAAGTTCCAAGAGCTGCTCAACGATTCTTATATCAGCCTCAAACTGTGTTACCTGCAAAGGATATTTATCAGCTAACGAATCTCCTATGGCCGCGCATAAAATATGCGGATTGGTAATCGGTTTTGCTTTATAAAGATGTTTGATAATTTCATTCATGGAATGCAGTGCAAGTTCTTTTGCAAGATATCCCATTGATGCCGTCACATCAAAACCGATTATAACAGGTGTTGATTCTGGCGAATCTTCCGAATCTCTTGATTCACGAATCTGCTTGCAGCCTTCGGTCATTTTTGAATGAACATCCTTAACCGGCGACTGAAATATTCTGTTTGAATATATTTGTTCGGCACTTGCGGTATTACTTATGCTGCCTCTTAATTTAGCCCAGTCCGAAGCCCTGTAACTTCCTCTTCCCATTTAAGTCTCCGTTATTTATAAATTTCACCGTCTTCGGTATCCATGTTTATAAACTTTCTTTCTCCGAAGGCTTTAATTAACATCTCATCCCAGTACGCAAAATCTTCGTAAGCATTTACCTTGGGCGTTCCGTTAATAAAATCAGCAAGTGCCTGAGGAATATTTTCTCCGTCGGGGATAACTTTTTCGTCAGCCTTAAATCCTAAAAGTTCCTTTGCAATCTTTCTTAAGTTTACAAGATTGTCCGATACATCAAGGAATATGCCTCTGGTGTGTGTATTATGCTTGCCAGCGTTCCACCAGTTACCGTAAAGATAAGCGGTATGATCGTAAGGATTGATATAAACCGAATCGATATTTAAATCTTCATGTGCAAGACCGTTATATTCGAGTACGCAGCAAAGGTTCTCAAGTCGGCTTATTATCCATGCAACATGTCTTCCGGAAAGTGTACCGAAAAGTCTTAAAGGATATTCATCTTCACCTTTTTTGATAACTAATAATCTCTCGCCGTTTTCAAGTTCAAACCCTCCGCTTATATGAGGAAAGAAATCGCTTAAGCTCTTGGTATCGGCCGAAGGATAATCAAGCATTGAAATAGCTTTTCTGAACTGCTCCACGCAGTCTGCGTTTTTCTCTTCAAAATGATATATTATATTTCTTCTGGCTGTGTATGAATCTGCGGCAGTATCCTTAAACGAATAAAGATATTTAACCTCTATTTCTCTGCCGTCCGTGCATTCGAATTTCTTATCTTCTGCAGTCTCCCAGAGTTCGTCGGCTTTTAATCTTCTTTCCTGCTCATCCTTTGAAAGAGTAAAAAAAGAACGCATCCGCTGATAGAACTGCTTGTAGTAATCGGTGTCCTCATGGTTTAACACATAAGTTGACCCGCAATACTTACAAACAGCAGTAGTTGCTGACGCGTCCAAAATCATACTTCCGCCACAGTTTTTACACAGAATATTCTTCATTTCGTCAATCCTTTCAGTTAACTTCTGAAAACATTAATTACTCTGATATTTTACCATAAAAGGCGGTTTATATAAAGTATTATATTAAGCTGTATTCTTCTGCCTTAAGACAGTTTTCCGTCATGATAAGCGGCTAAAAGTTTTTCAAGATCTGCCACTTCTTCCATTATTCTCTTGCCGTTGTCGGTGTCACGTACATACATTCTCTCGTCAAAATCCATTACCTTTAATGTGTCTGATAAAATATCCGTTTCGCCTGCAATTGCTTTGGCTTTGGATTCAAACTTTTCATGCTGTACAAGCCACATACCGTGTGAGTCAACGGCTAACGTGTATCCCGACATTCCGGTCTTCTCGTGATATGCCTTAGAGAAACCTCCGTCTATCATAAGCACTTTTCCGCCGGCCTTAATAGGTGTCTGACCGTTCTTTATTTCGATGGGCACATGACCGTTTATAATACGCGAATATTTACCGGTCGCTCCGAATTCTTTCAGGATTGCATCCGCAACTTCCGCGCTCTCTTCGATGTACGAATAATATGCGTCCTTCTTTTCCTTGTGAGTTTCCTTATCCTCGATAAAGAGTCTCTCGAAGGTGGTCATTTTATCACGTCCGTATAAAGGTGACTTCGGACCACACCATAAATACCATAAAATATCTCCGCCCTTAACCCTGTCGGTTGAACCAATGGGTGAATAATATGCTTTTCTCGCGTAATCTTCAAGTAATTCATAAAGGCCTTTTCCGTATGTATCTTTGCCGCATATTTCGGAATGGGCAAAGCTTCCGTCCGCATTTAAAAGAACGCAGCCGTGATATAAAAGGTTTCCGTTGTAAACCCTGTACATTGCGCCTTTTTTGTAAAGGAACTTAATATGCTTCTTTAATTTATCCGAATTCATAAAAGCTTTTACGAGGTGTTTTACGATTAACTCTTCCTCATCGCTTAATCTGTAAGGATCGTTTTTATCTACGGTCGGAAAATCGCATTCAAGCATCGGATATTCTTTTCCGTTTATATCAACCGTTTTCTTTTCAAAATCGATATTGTCGAGAAGCAACTGGTCATCCATTTTAAAATCAGGGTTTCTCTTAATAACTTCACCCTCGAGTTTAAACTGGATAATCGTTATTGCCTTATACATTCTGCTCTCGATTTCGGAAGCATTTACAAATTCACCGGCGCTTGTTTCTTTTAGTCTGAATCTCGAGCAGTCCGTGTGCTTGTATGTTTCCATAGCAAAAGTAGCAAGCGGTAAAAGATTAATGCCGTATGCGTCTTCGATGATAGATAAATTGCCGTAACGTGCGGACATTCTTATTACGTTTGCGATACATGCGGGATGTCCTGCAGCAGCGCCCATCCATACAACATCATGGTTGCCCCACACTAGGTCAACCGAATGGTATGAACAAAGCGTATCAAGTATTTTATGAGGTCCCGGTCCCCTGTCGAAAATATCTCCGACAATATGAAGATGATCCACAACCATTCTCTGTATAAGTTCTGCAAGTGCAATTATGATTTCATCGGCTTCATCCACTCTCACGATGGTATCGATAATGCTCTTGTAATACTTTTCCTTATCGTTAATTTCCTGCTTTTCAGTTATCAGTTCTTCGATAACATATCTGAATTCCGCAGGGATTGCTTTTCTGACTTTCGATCTGGTATATTTGCTCGATACACATTTAAGAACATTTACCATGTCCATTATTGTCTCTTTGTACCAGTCATTTGTATTAATTCCCTCAGCTTTGATAAGTTCAAGTTTTTCTTTTGGGTAATACATTATGGTTGCAAGTCTTTTTCTGTATTCCGGGCTTTTATCCCCTAATACCGCATTTATTTTTCTTTTAACCGTACCCGAACCGTTTTTAAGAACATGCTCAAACTGCTCGTATTCACCGTGTACGTCTGTCAAGAAATGTTCGGTTCCTTTGGGCAGCGAAAGAATGGCTTCGAGGTTAATAATCTCCGTAGCCGCTTCTTCGGGTGTGGGATACTGTTTTGCAAGAATTTTTAAGTATTTGTTATCTTCCATCTTCTTCTCCGGAATTTATTTAATCACTTTTATAATTATACTTTATAAAATAAAAAAAGGACAGAAACTTTATTCTGTCCTTTAACTTATTTACTAAACTAAAATCTTGCAGAAGTTCTTCTTGCCTTTCTTTACGATAAAGTCGCCTGCTGCGATTTCTTCCTTGGTGTAGGCTTTCTTAATGTCTGTAATCTTTTCGTCGTTTACTGTACATCCGCCCTGCTCGATTGTTCTTCTTCCCTCTGAACGTGTGGGAACAAGCTTTGCTGCAACAAGGATTGAAATTAAATCAGCCTGGCCGTCTCTGAAGCAATCTTCCGTAAGTGTGCAGGAAGGCATGTTCTCCAAGTTACCGCCGCCTGCGAAAAGTGCCTTCGAAGCTTCTTTAGCCTTTGTGGCTTCTTCTTCGCCGTGAACCATCTTGGTAAGTTCGAAAGCAAGAATTTCCTTTGCTTCGTTAAGCTGTGAACCTTCCCATGCATCCATCTTGTCAATTTCTTCAAGAGGAAGGAATGTAAGCATTCTGATGCACTTAAGTACATCTGAGTCAGCTACGTTTCTCCAGTACTGGTAGAACTCGTAAGGTGATGTCTTTTCGGGATCAAGCCATACGGCACCCTTTTCTGTTTTACCCATCTTCTTGCCTTCTGAGTTAAGAAGAAGCTGGATTGTCATAGCGTATGCGTCTTTACCGAGTTTTCTTCTGATAAGTTCTGTACCGCCAAGCATATTTGACCACTGGTCGTCTCCGCCGAACTGCATGTTGCAGCCGTATTTCTGGAAGAGCATATAGAAGTCGTAGCTCTGCATGATCATGTAGTTAAACTCAAGGAAAGTAAGACCTTTTTCCATTCTCTGCTTGTAGCACTCGGCACGAAGCATGTTGTTAACCGAGAAGCAGGCTCCTACTTCTCTTAAAAGCTCAATGTAGTTAAGGTTTAAAATCCAGTCGGCATTGTTGACCATTATAGCTTTGCCTTCAGAGAAATCGATGAACTTGCTCATCTGCTTTTTAAAGCATTCGCAGTTGTGATCGATATCTTCTTTGGTAAGCATCTTTCTCATATCAGACTTGCCCGAAGGATCTCCGATATGGCCTGTACCGCCGCCGATAAGTGCGATGGGCTTATTGCCTGCCATCTGAAGTCTCTTCATAAGGCAGAGTGCCATAAAGTGACCTACGTGAAGACTGTCTGCGGTAGGATCGAAGCCGATGTAGAAAACTGCTTTTCCGTTATTAACAAGTTCTCTTATTTCATCTTCGTCGGTCAGCTGTGCAAGAAGTCCTCTTGCCTGTAATTCTTCAAATATTCCCATTGTATTTCTCCTAAAATAAATTTTATGAAAATAATAATTCTCCGAGTTCTTCAACGGTTTCTACAACATATGTTGCGCCCGCATCCTTTAACTCGTTTTTATCAAAAGCAAAGCCGTAATTAACGCCTATGGAATCAAGGTTAAAATACTTCGCACCATTGATATCATAATGTCTGTCACCAATCATTACAACATCTTTGTCACCGTTTTTAAGATTGAGTATTTCGAGTGCTTCTTTTATTACGTCTTCTTTTTCGCATTTTTTGCCTGATAAATCTGCAGCACTTATTATATCAAAGTACTGCCTTAAATCAAACTTATTTAAAATATCCTCTACAAAACCGGTCGGCTTGCTGGATGCGATCACAAGCACCCTGTTATCGTCCTTAAGCTTTTTTAAAAGTTCGGGGATTCCCTCATAAGGACGATTTTCGAATTTGCCGACCTTCGAATATCGTTCGCGGTAAAGCGCTATTGCTTTTTCGGTTGTCTCTTCATCGAAGCCGCAGTATTTCGGAAACGAATCTTTTAAGGGCGGTCCGATAAAACGTAATTTTATATCTTCAGGAAGGTCTTCGACGCCTAAATTAATTAAGGCATAACTAACTGACTTAGTTATGCCTTCTTGAGAATCCGTCAAAGTACCGTCCAGATCAAATAACAGGTATTTGTACATTACTGTAATGCCTCTATAATCTTCTTGTACACTTTATTGGGATGAGGAAGTTCAACCGATTTGAACAGCTGAACGTATGCGAGCAGAATCATGTGAGCGTCTACAGTCGCAATTCTTACTTCATGTGATTTTGCATACTGTTTGCAGAAATCTTCAATCGTAAGAGTGATGTACTTAACTCTCTTGTTTATTCTGTCATCATCCACCTGTAACAGATTTGCTATCTCGTTTACAGCCAGTTTATCAAAGAAATATGCTAATGATGTTAACTGATGAATAGGATTAAGCTCATAAATATAATCGATTGCTATAAGAGCTGTCTCCGATTCGTTATAAAGCTTCTCGCCGTAGAGAACGTCAATGTTGCTTACCGGGTGATCGAATTTACCCTTTGTCTCGGTAACGAGCAGTTCCATATAATGCTTGCCAATCCAGTTGTCAAGTTCATGATAAATAATCTCGTTATACCATGAAATAACATTCTCGACCTTGTCAAGTCTGCCGAACTGCATATACATGTCTTTATAAATCTTAATGACCATTCTCTCCGCTTCTTCGGGATCTGTTATAACCATGGATACATGGAAATAGACATCATCAGCGGTCATTACAAAAATCTTTTCGAAAGCTTCCGTTTCGCCTTTTAAAAACTTCTTAACTTGTACGGATAATTCATAAGTATAAATCATACCGACTCCTCCAGTAATAATATTGCACCTTCCGAATTTTATTTTAAAAAATTTCCGATAAAAATGCAATACCTTCGTGCAAGCAGTCCAATATATTCGCACGAACTAACAATTTAGGGTAATGACCTAAATCAATTAGTTGTAACTGATGCCTTTGTGAATATCCTGAAGGCTCTTAACACCGATCTGACCCTGTTCTTTTAAGGCCTTGATGCCTGCTGCGGATGCCTTTGCTGCTGCCATTGTTGTAATGTAAGGAACTCTGTGCTTGATAGCGTTCTTTCTGATGTATGAATCGTCAAAAATCTTGTCCTTACCTGCAGGTGTATTGATAATTAACTGAATATCTTTATTTGTTATAGCATCGACAATATTAGGTCTGCCTTCCTGCATCTTCTTAATCTTCTCAGCGGGAATTCCGAGAGAAACGATTAAGTCGTATGTTGTTCCGGTTGCAAGAATCTTGAATCCGCATTCATGGAATGCCTTTGCAACTTCGGGAAGTTCCTTCTTGTCGTTCTTGTTAACTGAAATAAGTACAGTTCCTTCAAGAGGCAGAGGATTCTTTGTGGCTTCCTGAGCCTTGTAATATGCTTCGCCGAAATCGGGAGCGATACCGAGTACTTCACCGGTTGATCTCATTTCGGGTCCAAGGAGAGGGTCAACTTCCTGGAACATATTGAACGGGAATACTGCTTCTTTTACGCCGTAGTAATCGTAGTGGCTGTCCTTAAGTGCGGGTACGGGTGAAGGCTTGCCTGTGATTTCGCTTGTAACGATTTCTGTAGCAAGTTTAACCATGTTGATACCGCAGACCTTTGAAACAAGGGGAACGGTTCTCGATGCTCTGGGGTTGGCTTCGATTACATATACCACTCCGTCTTCTATTGCGTACTGCATATTCATAAGACCGCGTACATTCATTTCTACGGCAATCTTCTTTGTGTAATCCTTGATTGTTGCAAGATTCTCGGGAGAGATATGCATGGAAGGAAGGATACATGCAGAGTCACCTGAGTGAATACCTGCAAGTTCGATATGCTCCATAACTGCGGGAACAAATGCATGCTCGCCGTCTGAAATGGCATCTGCTTCGCATTCCATAGCGTTCTTTAAGAATCTGTCGATAAGGATGGGTCTGTCAGGTGTAACACCTACAGCTGCTGCCATATAGTCCTTTAAGCTTTCTCTGTCATATACGACTTCCATTCCACGGCCGCCTAATACGAAGGAAGGACGAACCATTACGGGATAACCGATCTTCTCAGCGATTTCGATTGCATCGTCGATTGTAACAGCCATACCTGCTTCAGGCATCGGAATGTCAAGCTTCTTCATCATTGCACGGAAGAGATCTCTGTCTTCTGCCATATCGATTACTTCGGGAGGTGTTCCTAAAATCTTAACGCCGTTAGCCTGAAGTGAATCTGCAAGGTTAAGAGGTGTCTGTCCGCCGAACTGTGCGATAACGCCTACAGGTTTTTCTTTTTCGTATATGCTTAATACATCCTCAAGCGTAAGAGGCTCGAAGTAGAGCTTGTCGGATGTATCGTAGTCTGTTGATACTGTCTCGGGGTTACAGTTAACGATGATGGTTTCAAATCCGAGTTCACGAAGAGCAAATGCAGCATGTACACAGCAGTAGTCGAATTCGATACCCTGACCGATTCTGTTAGGGCCGCCGCCTAAAATCATTACCTTGGGTTTGTCTGTATTAATTGTGCTCTTATCGGGAGCATTGTATGTTGAATAGTAATAAGCGCTGTTCTCTGTACCTGATACGTGAACGCCTTCCCAGCTTTCAGTAACACCGATTGCCTTTCTTGCGTTTCTGATATCGTCTTCCTTAACTCCTAAAATCTGGCTTAAGTACTTATCGGAAAAACCGTCTTTCTTAGCCTGTCTTAAGCTCTTCTCATCGGGTACGGAGCCCTTCATGCGAAGGAGTGCTTCTTCTTCCTCAACGAGTTCCTTCATCTGCTCGATGAAGTAATGTTTAATCTTTGTAAGTTCAAAGAGTTCGTCAACCGTAGCACCTTTTCTTAATGCTTCGTACATGATGAACTGTCTTTCTGATGTGGGAACAACAAGTCTTGCAAGAAGCTCGCCCTTTGTAAGCTCATTGAAATCCTTTGCAAATCCGAGACCGTAACGTCCGGTTTCAAGCGATCTGATGGCTTTCTGGAAAGCTTCCTTGTATGTCTTACCGATACTCATTACTTCGCCTACGGCTCTCATCTGAGTACCAAGCTTGTCTTCTACGCCTTTGAATTTCTCAAATGCCCATCTCGCGAATTTGATAACTACATATTCGCCGTCGGGATAATATTTATCGAGTGTGCCGTACTTACCGCAGGGGATTTCATCAAGTGTAAGACCTGATGCAAGCATTGCGGATACAAGTGCGATAGGGAAACCGGTTGCTTTTGAAGCAAGAGCCGAAGAACGTGATGTTCTGGGGTTAATTTCGATAACTACTATTCTTCCGCTTACGGGATCATGTGCGAACTGTACGTTACATCCGCCGATAACTTCGATTGAATCTACAATCTTGTATGCCTGTTCCTGAAGTACTTTCTGAACGTCTTCAGAGATTGTAAGCATGGGAGCCGAGCAGAATGAATCGCCTGTATGAACGCCGACGGGGTCAATGTTCTCTATGAAGCAGACGGTAATCATGTTACCCTTTGCATCTCTTACAACTTCGAGTTCAAGTTCTTCCCAGCCCAAGATTGATTCTTCTACAAGAACCTGTCCTACGAGTGAAGCCTGAAGACCTCTTGCCATTACTGTCTTAAACTCTTCTACGTTATAAACAAGTCCGCCGCCTGCACCGCCCATTGTGTATGCGGGACGAAGTACTACGGGGAAACCGATTTCTTTTGCTATTTCAAGTCCTTCTTCAACGGAATAAGCAACCTGAGAACGGGCCATCTCTATTCCGAGTGCATTCATTGTGTTCTTAAATTCGATACGGTCTTCACCTTTTTCGATTGCGTCTACCTGAACACCAATAACCTTTACATTGTATTTCTCAAGTATTCCTGCTTCGGAAAGTTCGGAGCAGAGATTAAGTCCCGACTGACCGCCTAAGTTGGGAAGTAACGCATCGGGGCGTTCCTTTTCGATTATCTGTGTAACTCTTTCAAGATTAAGCGGTTCGATATAGGTAACATCAGCCGTTGTAGGGTCGGTCATAATCGTTGCGGGGTTTGAGTTAACCAGAACGATTTCGTAACCGAGTTTTTTGAGCGCCTTGCACGCCTGGGTTCCCGAATAGTCAAATTCGCATGCCTGACCGATAATAATCGGGCCGGAACCGATAATCAGAACTTTATGAATGTCTTCTCTCTTTGCCATAAAGGACCTCCTAAATATATCTTACTCCACACCGTCGAAACAGTATGTACAAACATCACACTTGGGCAGACCGATTGCATCAATCATGTCATCGAGTCTGTTGAATTTAAGAGTTGTGAAATGCATTATCTCACAAATCTTTGCTTCCATCTTTTTATATCTTTCGCTTTCGGGATTAGTATATTCCTTTAATACCTCTTCCGTTACGTTTCCTTCTTCAAGCTCCCAGATAACTCTTCTTGCGATTAAATCCATATCGGAATTTGATCTGGAGAAGTTTAAGTACTTGCAGCCGTACATAATCGGAGGACAGGCGGGACGAACGTGAACTTCCTTTGCTCCTGCCTGGAAAAGGAAATCCGTTGTTTCGCGAAGCTGTGTGCCTCTTACGATAGAGTCGTCAATCATAAGCATTGACTTGTCTTTTATGAGGGGTTCTACAGGAATTAACTTCATCTTGGCGATTAAGTTTCTCTGAGACTGCTTAACGGGCATAAAACTTCTGGGCCAGGTAGGTGTGTATTTAATGAAAGGTCTTGAGAAAGGTGAGCCTGATTCGTTAGCATATCCGATTGCATGAGCTGTACCTGAATCGGGAACACCTGCTACGAGATCAACCTTTGCATTATCTCTCTTGGCCATATTTGCACCGTTTTTATATCTCATCTCTTCTACGTTAATGCCTTCATAGCATGAAGTAGGATATCCGTAGTATACCCAGAGGAATGAGCAGACTTTTCTTTCCTTGCCTGCTTCCTTCTTTACTTCAAGTTTTTCCGGAGTAATGTATACGATTTCTCCGGGGCCTAAATCTTTTATGTCTTTATATCCTAAATGAAGATATGCGAAATTCTCAAAAGATGCACACTGAGAGCCTGACTTTCTGCCGATATGAATCGGTGTTCTGCCGTATTTGTCTCTCGATGCGTAGATTCCGTCCTGAGTCATTAAAAGAACTGACATGGAACCGTCAACCAGCTCCTGGACATAAGATAAGCCCTCCACAATGGAATCTTTCTGATTGATAATGGCTGCCACCAGTTCGGTCTGGTTGATACTGCCGCCACTCATCTCGAGAAAATGAGACATTCCGTCATGAAAGAGCTTAGATACAAGTTCATCCGTATTGTTAACTTTTCCTACCGTCGTAATAGAAAAAGTACCAAGATGAGAACGAACAATCAGAGGCTGGGGTTCGTTGTCGGAAATACATCCGATGCCGAGAGTTCCTTCCATCTCTTCAAAATCACGTTCAAACTTGGTCCTGAAAGGTGAATTTTCTATATTATGTATGGCACGATCGAATCCTTTGTTTTCAGAATATAAACACATGCCGCCGCGTCTGGTTCCCAAATGTGAGTGATAGTCCACACCGAAAAACAAATCGAAGACACAGTTTGATTTTGATGTTACGCCAAAAAATCCGCCCATATTTCACCTCTTATATCGTTTTATCCCGAAAGATTATACTTATTTTTACTTATAAATGTCAATCGGTTTTCGACAAAATTTTAAGTTCCCGACAGTATATTTAAGTTACGCAAATCGCCGTCGTTTACATAATCGTTTACCGAATATGCATGCTTTTCAAGATCCCCGCAAATGGCACTTGTTATGCCCTGGCTTATCAATTCGCTGATTACCTCCGTGGCGATCAGTTCAATTCTGTCGTATTTTTCGTTTACATAAGAATCGTCGTTCGGAGCCGTCACCAAAAATTCCAAAGGAAGGGCAAGGTGGGATAAAATATCAAGCTCCTTTAAACCCCTGAACTGCCATTTGTAATATGGCATATATTCGTTATTTATAAGATAGATTGCCGCGATTGCATTTTTTACATATTCATAAGCACAGACTCCTGCTGCCGGCATATCTTTTCTTTTTACCATTCTCATAAAATTGTACTGTCCTGCCTGGCTCATTAAAAGCAGGTGGCCTGCGAGTCTTTTTAGTCTAACGTCTCTCGGCATTAAAGCTAAGCTTTCCCTTATCTTTGTAAACTCTCCGCTTCCGTCAAAGAATAGTTCTCCCTTAGTTACTTCCAAAAGATACTGTGTGGGAATCTTAAGCCATTCGTAAGTGTTTAAGTTTCCGTCCTTTTTGCCTGTCTTCTGCATAAGAAAATCTTCGAGTCTTATAACTCCGTGTCTGGCTCCGCCCACCGGGGAAAGCTTCTGTCTTGTATAACCCATAAACTCACTCGGAAGTTTTGCGTATGCTCTCTCCATCTGAAAAGCTACTTTTCTGTCTATAACATCTTCTCCCGGAAGGAATATACAAAAGCCCGGCTCAAAATCGTGATCCGTGCTTACTTCATCGTCAAATCCGAGGACTTCCGAGCCTCCTCCGAGGAGTCCGACAGAAATAAAAGGAAGATAGTCCGAAAAACTACCTTCCAGCATTTCTTTTCCGTATGTTTCGTAAAACTGTTTTGAAAGTTCCAAACCTTTCATGCTTAATATCCTTTAAAACTTACTGTCTTCCAATTCTTGATTTTAATTCCGCACTCCTTAAAAATTGACCAAAATGGTCATATGCGGGTATGCATTTATCAAGAACAAACTCATAATATGCGTTTCTTTCAACCGATTCATCGGTTAAAAATTCAAATGCTTTGGTGAGCATTTCATCGGTCAGGCTCTCTGCTTTCTCACTGCCGTCTCTCTTCTCGTAAAGATCTGCAAGATTAAGATATGTGATGGCGCATTCAAGCTTGCCGTTTTTAGTACCGTCCATAATGGCAAGAGCTTTCTTAAATCTCTCTTCCGCCTTATCGTATTCGCCAAGTTCGGTCAATGCTGAAGCAAAATTATTGTAAAGACCGCCGAGTCTGTCATCACCGTCTTTAAGTTCTGCCTCGTAAACTTTCTCAGCACGCTCATAACAGGCAGCACTCTCTTCGTTTCTTCCTGCGGCTCTGTATACCGTGCCTGCATTAAGAATCGCTGTAGCGCCTGTAATTGTTTCTTCAAAGCCGTACTTTTCGACTCTTGCTATAGTTGATGCAGCAACTGAAACTGCTTCGTCTAATTTGGCGTTCTTTCTTAAATGCCCCATCAGTTCTCCGAGCATTGTAAGTTCTCCGGCTTCATCACCACCGGTTTTCGCTTCTTCAAGCCAGTATCTTAAATGACTCTCGGCTCTCTCATATGCTTTTTCTTCAATATACAAGTCGTATTTTTCCAAGACTCTGTCTATGGGAATATGGCTCTTTGGATTCATACAAAGGACACATCTGGGCTCTTCGTAATCTTCTTTGTTTAACATTTATTCCTCGTCCTCTCTTGCACCTGCCA
Organism: Lachnospiraceae bacterium; assembly: GCA_017538995.1. Classification (GTDB taxonomy): domain Bacteria; phylum Bacillota; class Clostridia; order Lachnospirales; family Lachnospiraceae; genus UBA3766. Next base: position 14,181 of record JAFYHV010000082.1, read on the forward strand.
CAAAAGCCACAGCAGATATAACGGATGCAATTGCCGCAATAATGGCAACAATAACGGGTATTCC
>JAFYHV010000083.1 GCA_017538995.1 Lachnospiraceae bacterium
CATTTTTGACAACGAGGTTTTCTTTGAGGGTTACAAGGATTTAAGAAACAGAGAGAAAAACGCGAACAATCTCTTTGAGATACCGGCATTATTTTCACTCTTACCAGACCTTAAAGGATTAAGAATTTTAGACCTTGGCTGCGGCTTCGGCGAGCACTGCAAGGATTACATCAGAATGGGTGCAGAGAAAGTAGTTGGCATCGACATTTCCGAGAAAATGCTTGAGGTTGCAAAGGCTGAAAACTCGGATCCTAAGATCACTTACTTAAATCTTGCGATGGAAGATTTAAACGAGATCGACGGAGAGTTCGATCTTGTCATCAGCTCACTCGCGCTTCACTACATCGAGGACTTCGACGGAGTGCTTAAAAACATAAACAACCTTCTCGTAAAAGACGGTTACTTCATTTTCTCACAGGAGAGCCCTCTCTCCACATGCTTTTCAGGTGGTGAGAGATGGACCAGAGACGAGAACGGCAACAAGCTTCACCTCAATCTGACAAATTACGGCAGAGAAAAAGAAGCAAGCTCCGAATGGTTCGTAGAAGACGTGAAGAGATATCACAGAATGTTCTCAACCATCGTCAATTCACTCGTAGACGCAGGCTTTTCGATTGAGCGTATGATCGAGCCCCTTCCCAACGAAGAAATCCTTGCGAAATATCCTGACTATGACGACCTTTTCCACAAGCCGGATTTCCTGCTGGTGAAGGCTAAAAAGAGAGCATAATTCGAAATATCGGAATAAAACCGTAAAAAATGCTAAAAAAGCCCGAAGAATACTATATCTTCGGGCCTTTTTTTATGATAAAATAGAAAGGTATGATTCAAAGGACGTTAAATTCATATTTAAAGAATATATACGGCAGGAAAATATACAAGGTTTCAATCAACGCGGGCTTCACCTGTCCTAACAGAGACGGCACATTAGGAGACCGCGGATGCATATTCTGTTCTGCCGGCGGTTCGGGTGATTTCGCAGAGGATTCTGCGCTTTCGATTACCGAGCAGATTGAACTCGGAAAGAAGCGCATAGAGAGCAAGTTACCTAACGGTGATTTCGGACTCATTGCATACTTCCAGGCATTCACGAATACCTATGCGCCGATTGAAATACTTGAAAAAGTTTACATGGAGGCGGCCGCACATCCTGAGGTTGAAATCATATCGATTGCAACACGTCCCGACTGCCTTGGCGAAGAAGTTTTGAATCTTTTAGGAAGAGTAAACGAAATAAAGCCCGTCTGGGTTGAACTCGGGCTTCAGACAATACATGAAAAAACCGCGGAGTACATCCGAAGAGGATATCCGCTTGGCACATACGATGAGGCTGTAAGAAACTTAAAGGCACGCAGTATCGAAACAATTGTACACGTGATTTTTGGATTGCCTGGTGAGAGCAGAAAAGAAATGCTTGAGACCGTAAAATACGTCGGCGAGAGCGGAGTAGAGGGAATCAAACTTCAGCTTTTACATGTTTTAGAAAATACAGATTTAGCTGACGATTACCGCGCAGGCAAATTTGAATGTCTGACACTTGATGAATATGCATCGCTCATTAGAGATGCGCTCGACATACTTCCGGCTAATATCGTCATTCACAGGATGACCGGTGACGGAGATAAGAAAATCTTAATCGCACCAAAGTGGAGCGAAGATAAAAAGAATGTACTTAATACCCTTCACAGGGTTCTTGAAATAACGGAGTAACAATGGATAACTTGGAAGTTATGAGGGCCGAATATGAATGGCAGCGCGCAGGCGCATATTCGGTCAGAATTCAGGGGATGAATCGTCAGCATCATATTTCTCTTCGTGATGAATTTGATGAGAAAGACTCAGACGGTACAAAATACATCGTCGTTCTTGATGAAGGATACCCTATTGCCACTTGCAGATTTTATGAGGTTGAAAAAGACAGCGTAGTACTCGGTCGTGTTGTGGTACTTCCGGAATACCGCGGCAAGCAGATCGGAGCACTTGTTGTTACCGAAGCTGAGAAGTGGATTAAAGAACTTGGTTACAGTAAGGTCATCGTTGACAGCCGTCTGGTTGCCATCGGATTTTATGAGAAACTGGGTTACACAAAAGAAGCCGAAGATGTCATTCAGAGCGGAACTTTTGAATGCATCAAAATGATTAAAAATTTTTAGTTGGAAGTGAGATTTTTAAAAAATGAAGAGTTTGAGAACTAGAATGACAATCATGATAGTTCTGCTTGTTTTGGGCAGTTCCGTCCTGTTGTCTTTTATCAGTTACCAGAGAGCAAGAAAGAGTCTGGTAGCACAGCTCGAGGATAATTATGGAGTAGCTGCTCAGAAATACGCGCTTGAACTTACTTCGTGGATTAATACCAATGCAACGATTATCGATACACTGGCAGCAGAGATAGCCGTAAACGACATCACGCTCGAAGATTATGATACGTTTCACGAATATCTCTATCACAGCAACGAACTTTTGAATAAAAACGGATATGTTTACGATGTTTATTTTACATATCCCGACAATACAATGGTCTGCGCATCGGACTTCATTGCAGACGGATCGGTTGACTTCGTGCATGAGAGAGAGTGGTACACGACATCCGCTTTAACAGGTGAGACGTTCTTCTCCACACCCTACCTTGATTCCGACACCGGAAGATCTGTTATCACGATTTCCAAAGCGGTTTACAAGGACGATGAACTTTTGGGAGTTCTCGCTGCGGATATTTTCGTAGACGTTCTCGTGGATATGATTGAAGACGCAAATGTGGCTGAAGACAGTTATGCGTTTCTTATCGACCAGAACATGCGAATGGTAGTTCATCCGGACGACGCTTACGATTATGAAGACTTCCCTAAGATGGTAATGGGCGTTGAAGGCTCGCCTTACGGACCGCTTATCGAAGCGATTAACACAGGCTCCGAAGACATGGTTTACGTCAGGGATTACGACGGTGTTAAAAGAGGAATTGTTTATTCGAGAATGACCAACACCGGCTGGTATGTCTGCATTGCAACGAGCAAAGACGAAGTCGAAAAAGGTGTTGTAAACCTCGTGCTCGGTTTCATTATCGCAACGGTTATTTCAATCGTCATCAGCGTAGCCGTAGCGATTGTTCTTGCAAGAGTTCTCGACAGACTCAACAAGCAGGAGCAGGAATACAAACAGCAGATGCTTCGCCTCGAAAAACAGGCAGCAGACGAAGCGAGCGAAGCCAAGAGCCGTTTCTTAGCAGATATGTCTCACGAAATCCGTACGCCGATTAACGCCATCATCGGTATGAACGAAATGATTATCCGCGAGACCGACAACAAGGATATTTTAGGATATTCACAGAACATCAAGCAGTCCGGTCATAACCTGTTACAGCTCATAAACGGTATCCTCGATTTCTCAAAGATCGAAGACGGCAAAATGGAAATCGTACCCGTGCGCTACAGTGTGAGCTCACAGATTGCATATTTGATAAATTCAATTTCCGACAGGGCAAATTCGAAGAAGTTAGAGTTTAATGTTTCGGTTGATAAAAACATCCCTTCGGAACTTTACGGTGACGATACACGTATCAATCAGGTCATCATCAATCTTCTGACCAACGCCGTTAAATATACCGAAAAGGGCTCGGTTGATTTTACGGTCAGAGAGCAAGAAAGAGCGGACGGTAAGATTAAACTTTACTTCGAAGTAAAAGATACAGGCATCGGAATAAAAGAAACCGACATGGAAAAACTCTTCGAATCCTTTGAGAGACTTGATGTGGTTAAAAACCGTAACATCGAAGGCACGGGCTTAGGTATGACCATTACCGTTAAACTGCTCGAACTCATGGATTCCGAACTTAAGGTTGAATCGGTGTACGGCGAAGGCAGCAAGTTCTCGTTTGATTTATGGCAGAAGATTGAAAACGAAGAGCCTCTCGGCGATTACAGAGAAGCGATTGCAAAGCCTCAGACTACAGAAGCATATAAAGAATCCTTCCGTGCTCCCGACGCACGCATCCTCGTAGTAGACGATACGAAGATGAACCTGCTTGTAGTTGAGAATCTCTTAAAGAAAACAGGCATTAAAATTGATACCGCATTAAACGGTTCTGACTCAATCGAGCTTGCCAAGAACAATGCGTACGACGTAATCCTTATGGACCAGCGTATGCCGGGCATGGACGGTACCGAAGCAATGAACGAGATTAAAAATCTCGACAGTAAACTTAATGCAGATACCCCTGTTATCTGCCTTACCGCCGACGTTGTCAGAGGCGCTAAGGAAAGATATCTTCAGATGGGCTTTAACGATTATCTGACCAAACCCATCGACAGCGCTAAGCTTGAAAAGATGCTGATTGAATATCTTCCTGCAGAGAAGACAGAGATTGTTGAAAAAGACGCAAAGAGCGAAAGAACAGAAGAGCCTGAGAGCGAACTTAAAAAAGCTCTTAAAAGAAACGGTGTAGACGTAAATGTCGGCAAATCTTTCACCGGAGACGATGAAAACATGTACATGTCTCTTTTAGCAGCGTATGCAGCTGAAGAGGGCGAAAAAGCAGCTAACATAAAAGAGTGTTACCGCACCAAAGACTGGAAGAATTACGGAGTGTATGTGCACTCACTTAAGAGCACATCAAAAATGATCGGCGCTTCCGCATTGGCAGAAATCGCCGCAGAGTCCGAGGCTGCATCTAACACCGAAGACACTATTGTGATTGACAATAATCACGACAGAATGATGGAAATGTATGCTGCTCTTGCAGCCGTTATCAGAGAACACATTGGTTCCGATACCGTTTCCGTTTCCAAAAATGATGATGAAATACTGGAGTTTTTACCCGAAAATGAATAAGACTTTATCAGGAATAGTTTCATACGTATCTATTATAATCGGAGCTCTGCTTGCGAGTTTTTCCGTTGCTTGCATCTTACTTCCAAACGATGCAATCGACTACGGTACCGCAGGTATTTCGATTATCATAAGCAAGCTGACGGGATTTAACCTTTCAGTCTGCGTTGCTTTGATTTTTGCACCGTTCGTAATTGCGGGAGCATTTTTCCTCGGCATGAAATTTACGATTAAGGCAATCACGGGTTCGCTTGCATATACTTTGGGACTTGCGTTTTTTGA